>JBCBSK010000001.1:0-58832 GCA_039819185.1 Pseudomonadota bacterium
ACCGTTTGCGCAGGATGATCGCCATCGCGTTCATCGTGATCAGAAAGCCGAGAAGGACCAGGATCGCCGCGGATGTCTTAGCGGTAAAGGCCTGTTCGGGGAAATCCGCCCACATGTAAATCTGCACCGGGATGACCGTTGCAGCGGAGAGTGGTCCGGACGGAATATCAACGATGAAGGCGACCATGCCAATCATCAGAAGCGGGGCTGTCTCGCCGAGCGCCGCAGCCATGCCGATAATGGTTCCAGTCAGGATACCAGGCATCGCCAGCGGCAGGACATGGTGGAATGTTGCCTGCATGCGCGACGCGCCCATACCAAGCGCTGCTTCGCGGATGGAAGGCGGAACCGCCCGGATCGCGGCACGCGAGGCGATGATAATCGTGGGCAATGTCATCAGCGCGATGACCATACCCCCCACGACCGGTGCCGAGCGCGGCAAGCCGAACACGTTCAGGAACACCGACAGGCCGAGCAGGCCATAGACGATCGACGGCACCGCCGCGAGATTGTTGATGTTCACCTCGATGAATTGGGTCAGCGCGTTCTTCGGCGCAAACTCCTCAAGATAAATCGCGGCAGCCACACCGATCGGGAAAGACAGGATCAAGGTAACGATCATGGTCCAGAACGATCCGACGACGGCACCCCAGATGCCGGCCAACTCGGCTTCACGGCTCGCGCCAGCGGTAAAGAACGGCTCCGAGATCGTGCGCGAAACCAGGCCCTGATCTTCCAGTGCCTTCAGCCAGACGATCTCCTGATCGCTGATCTGGCGGTTCGATTCAGGCCGTTCGAGAACAAGAATGTCCCACGCGCCGGATTGCGCCGGTTCAGCGCTTTCGAGCGGCAGCATCACCGTGCCGGCAATCGTGGCATTATCGGCGCTCGTGACACGCACGAAGCCGCCATTGATCCGCACCAGGAAAGACGGAACGTTGGTATCTGCCGGCTCCTGCTCGTTGAGCGCGTCGGCCCGCTCCTCGAGCAATTCGGCCGTGCGGATGAATGACTCGCGCTGCGACGTGACGACCTCGACATTCTCCTCGATGTCGACAATCTGCTCTTCGATCAGCTGACGGTTTTCGTCCGTCGCGGTCGCAAGCCGCTCCCGAGCAACACGAAGATCGTCCTGAAGCCGGTCGAGGCTTAGTTGGCGTCCGTCCGCCTCATTGCGGCGCAGAACGGCTTGGTCGCGCAAGGCGTCTTTGATCGTCACCAGGACGTCGTCAAAGGCGTTCGAGTCCGCAAAGATCTCAATTTCACCCGAGGTGCCAGTCGGCGTCGCAATGCCGGTCGTCTCAATGACGCGCTCTCGCGTCACCATGCCCTTGAGGTAGTTGTCGGCGGTATCCGACATCAGAATGCGGCGGTCGAAGGTCTGGCCGATGAGCGAGAGATCGTCAACGACATCGTTGCGCAGCCGGATGCCGGCAGCGCCGGTCACGATCCCGTTGAGCAAGCGGCGGTCGGCTCGCGATTCAACGCCGGGAAACTCCGCCCGCAACGAGTCCCTGATGACGGTATCAAAGTTATAGCGCCCGATGACCGCAGGATCATTCGTCCCGTCGGGATCGATCTCGGCTGTATCGAGCATCACCGGCAGGGTCGCGTAGTGCGCGGAGAAGGCCGGAATACCCGTCCGCAGGATCGTTCCGAGCATCAGAAGCAGAAAGCCCGTGGCGATCAAGACGGCGACAATACCATAGGCCTTGAAGCGGCGTTCGGCTCCGTAGCGGCGCGCGAGGCGGCGACGCGCCTCACTCGTCGTGTGAACCCCAGATGCGGGGGTGGCGGTTTGAGCGACGTCAGTCATACTGTTCCCGATACTTATGAACGATGCGCAGCGCGATCATGTTGAGGATGAGTGTGACGACGAACAACAGAAGGCCGAGCGCGAAGGCGGCAAGCGTCTTCGGACTGTCGAACTCCTGGTCGCCCACAAGAAGCGTGGCAATCTGAACCGTCACCGTCGTGACGGCATCGAGCGGGTTGATCGTGAGGTTGGCCGCAAGACCTGCCGCCATGACGACAATCATGGTTTCACCGATGGCCTTACTAAAGGCCAGGATGACCGCGCTGACGATCCCCGGCAACGCAGCAGGCAGCACGACCTTGCGGATCGTCTCCGATTTCGTGGCGCCCAATCCCATCGAACCATCGCGCAGCGACTGTGGCACCGCATTGATGACGTCGTCGGACAGCGAGGACACGAACGGGATGATCATGATCCCCATGACGATACCGGCTGCGAGAGCGCTCTCGGATGATACGCTGAGCCCCATGCTGGACGCGGTATCACGCACGAAGGGCGCGACCGTTAATGCGGCGAAGAAGCCGTAAACAACCGTGGGAACACCGGCGAGAATCTCAAGCAGCGGCTTGGCAACGCCACGGATCCGTGGCGATGCATAGTCCGAGAGATAGATTGCCGCGAACAAGCCGACGGGCACGGCAACGCTCAGCGCGATGGCCGTGATCAGCAAAGAACCTGCAAACAGCGGGATGGCGCCAAAGGCCCCGGAGCTCCCGACTTGGTCGGCGCGCAGAGCAAGCTGCGGGCTCCAATTCAAGCCGAACAAAAACTCCCAGATCGGCACCTGCGCGAAGAAGCGCAGCGATTCAAAGATCAACGACAGAACGATGCCGAAGGTCGTGATAATCGCAATGACAGACGACAGGATCAGCAGCACTTTCACGAAGGTCTCGACCTTGTGGCGCGCTTTGTAGCGGAGTTGAATACGCTGCCAGCCGAATGCCAGGCCAATAGCCGCAAGAGCCGCGGCGCCCGCCATCATCAAAATACCGCTATAGTTTTGTAGCGACGTCATATAGGCGGCGGCAGCTATGCGTTCCGGGGTTTCTTGCGCTGCGATTCCGCCAAAGGCGATCGCGCGCACATCCCGCAGGAAGGACCCGATTTCGAGATCAGATGCGCCACCGAGATAGTCGCCAGCATGGCCGATGGCCATCGAGTCGATCACACCCGGCGCGACGACCGCCCAGATCGATGCGAACAAGAAGGCCGGAACGACGGCCAACAGCCCCAGATGCCAGCCGTGATATCCCGGCAGGGAGTGCATCCCGCGGAGATCCGCGCCAGCAACCTGAACGGCGCGTCGGGATCCGACCACATGTGCGACCACCAGGATCGCAATCAGGATGAGGATGAGAATAAGATACATGACCCCGGCCCGCAAAAACGGCACGCGACGCGGCGACGCCAGCGCACAAAAAAGAAGAGGCTCCGCGCCTTCACGAAGAAGGCGCGGAGTTTGTCAGCCGTAGCGGATTAGACGCCCGAGAGCTGCTCGAGGTCTTCGGCCGCCTGCTTCATGGCTTCGTGCTCTTCAGCCGGAAGCGGGATCAGGCCCTTGTCGAGGAGGTAGCCTTCGTCGCCGGTCGCGGCATCGGAGACGAACTCAAGGACGAATTCTTGAAGACCCGGGATGACGCCAACATGCTCGCGCTTGACGTAGAAGAACAGCGAGCGCGACACCGGATAATCACCCGTCGAGATCACCTCAAAGCCCGGAGCAACGCCATCGATCGAGGCGCCCTGAACCTTGTCGAGGTTCTCTTCAAGGAACGAGTATCCGAAGATGCCGACGGCAGCCGGATTGGCTTCAAGCTTGGCGACGATCAGGTTGTCGTTTTCGCCAGCTTCGACGAAGGCACCGTCTTCGCGGATCGAGGCGCAAGCATCGTCAACGAGACCAGCTTCTTCGGCGCCCGGGATCAGCTCGCAAGCTTCTTCCATGACGAGCTCGACGAACGCGTCGCGCGTGCCGGAGGTCGGCGGCGGGCCCAGAACTTCGATGTTTTCGGCCGGGAGCGACGGGTCAACGTCGGCCCAGGTTTCATTCGGGTTGGCAACGAGTTCACCGTTGACCGGGATCTCGGCGGCGAGCGCCAGGAAGATCTGCTCGAGCGTCAGGTCGAGCGTCGGGCCTTCCTTCGAGTTGGCAAGAACGATGCCGTCGAAGCCGACCTTGATTTCGGTGATGGTGATGCCGTTGGCGGTGCAGTCTTCAAACTCGCTCGCCTTGATACGACGCGACGCATTGGTGATGTCCGGATGGTCAACGCCAACGCCAGTGCAGAACAGCTTCAGGCCACCGCCCGAACCGGTCGACTCGACGACCGGGGCCGAAAAGCCCGAAACCTGACCGAAACGCTCGGCGACGGCGGTCGCGAACGGGAACACGGTCGAGGATCCGACAATCTGAATGGTGTCGCGCGCAGAAGCCGGCGACGCGGCAAGTGCACCGGCGACGGCGAGCGCAGCAATGCTGGCTACGGAAGTGAATTTCACGACGACTCTCCCTCTCTCTCGGAGAATTTGGTTTCGGATCGCAGTCCTGCCTGCGGCTGGACCTCGAACACGGGCCGATACGCTCAACCCGCAACAGAACACCACGATCGTCTGTGACCATACGGCGCCTGCGCGATCCTTCTATGACACCAATATTACAAGTCGATGACGATAAAACTCTTTGAAATAAAAAGCTAATTTGGAATTTCCCGGCAGTTTCTATGAATCTAGTGCGTCTCTCGCAGCGGTCAGAACGACAATGAACTCGGCGCCGTTTCCCTGCTCCGAAGAAATCTCCAGCCGGCCTCGGTGCCGATTTAGGATGTGCTTGACAATAGCGAGCCCCAACCCGGTGCCACCCTTTTCACGGCTGGTCGCGATATCAACCCGATAGAAGCGTTCGGTCAGCCTGGGCAAGTGCTCTGGCGCAATGCCTGGGCCAAAATCGCGCACCGAGATGCGGATATGGTCGCCAGGGCCGGGTGCCTCGGCATCAGACGCCACGTCATCCACCGTAATCCGTTCGGCTCGGATGACGATACGCTTGCCGCTATGGCCGTATTTGATAGCGTTCTCAACCAGGTTCTGAACGACTTGGGTCATCTCGTCATGATCGCCACGCACAGGAAGCGTCCCATCCGGCGCCTCGATGTTGAGCGCAACCGCGCTGTCCGCGGCGATCGGCTGCAGTGCATCTGCGACATGCCGGACAAGGGCGGCCATGTCGATCGTCGTTTCGGGCAGCACATGAGCGCGCAATTCGATCCGGCTTAACGACATGAGATCGCTGATCAGTCGCGACATCCGCCCGCATTGCTGGGCCATGATGTCGAGGAACCGGTCGCGCGCTGCCGCGTCATTGCGGGCGGACCCTTGAAGTGTCTCGATGAAGCCGACAAGCGAGGCCAATGGCGTACGCAATTCATGGCTGGCATTGGCAACAAAGTCGGCGCGCATCCGCTCAATCCGTTGCGCCTCCGTCAGATCCCGGAGATAGACGAGCACCCGGCGTTCGAAGCCATCGCCGACACGCCCCGGCAAAGCCGCCACATGCGCCTCAAACCAGCGGTCAATCGGCACCTTTTCGAGATAGGTCACGACGACGGGATCACCACCGGCAGCGACCGACGCCACGGCCTCGGTGACCTGGGGTGCGCGCAACACGAAACTGATCGGCTGGCCGGCGTCGACCGGCCCGATGCTCTTCTGGGCCGCGCCATTGGCGAACACGATCCGCGAGCCCTGATCGAGAATGACGCAGGGGTCGGGGATGTGACGGCTCATCTCGACCGACAAATCGGGATCTACGGGCTTAACACCGGCCTCATTGCGCGCAGCAGGCAGGAGCGGGCGAACCGTTTCAGCGCCGACCTGTGTAACCACGGCGGCGGCGAAAGCTGCAGCTCCGGCAAGCAGTGCAAACGGCCACGGCACCAAACCGGCAGCAGCGAACAGTGCTAGAAAGATCGCGATCACGATCAGCGTGGCCCTGGTCTGCGGCATCAGGCGCAGCAGCGCCAAAACACCCGCCGCGCGCGGCCCGGGGGCCGCAAGCCGCGTTCGAGACTGGGCCTCATCGGTCACTGCCGGCTCCTTGTATCGGACCGCCGCCACATCCCCCGCCGCTCAAGATGCATTGTCTGTTTGCCGGGACGATCTCGAACTATCTAGCCGCACTGCCCCTCAAAGGCCAGCAGCGATCATCACCATGTGTCGGTTTCCTATGGGTTTGGCGAACACCTGAGGAGCGGCTGCGTCTAATGCCGCGCGACGTTCGGAAGGTTCTCGATCTCTCGCAGTAGCTTGCGCCGCATCGCCTCGGCGAAGTCGTCATAGTTCCGCGCCGTCATCACAAAGGCGCCGGGCCCAGTGATAACGGCTTGGCGATACCAGGCATCTAACTCAGGGTCGTCATTGAGGATCGCCAGCCCATTTATGGTGATCCCGCGCGCCTGAGCCATGGCACGCGCATGGTGGATCAGGGCGACATAGTCACGTGGCGGCGTCTCGCGGCCATCGCCCGAGACATCGACCACCTGACGCGTGCCGAGAAACCCGTTGCGATCAAACATCCGCATACCCTGGGTCAATCCGGCACCGATGCCGGTACCCCCGCTCACCCGGCGCGGGAAACCGGCTACCACTCCCGCGAAACGCTCCGCGCTAGGCGCATCGGCGATGAGCGCCCAAGGGCTCTCATCAGCGACGATTCCCGCCTCACCCCAGACAATCAGCGCAATGGCAATGCGTCCGATTGGCCCTGACTGGATCGCTGCGATGACCTCGGTGTCGGCGATCGCAGCCGCAATCCCCTGGAGCTGGAGGGCGTATTCCGACGGATCGACACTCCCCGAAGCATCGACAGCCAGTATGAGTTCCAAATCAACGAGTGTTTGCGCTCGCGCGCTGTTCGGTCCCATAAGCGTGACGAGCAGGAAGGTCAGCGCAACAATGACATCCCTCGGCCACTTCTGTGTTATCGCGCGGCGCAACATGCACGATCTACGGGCCTTGCGGCAGGTCCGGATCGATTTTGACAAAGTCAGACTTGTCCGAGACATACCACTGTGCGGCGATCTCTAGGCCCGTCTCGCCATCGAGACAGCCGGCGAACAGGCTGATCCGGTCCTCGCCATCGGCCTTCCAGAACAGATTGCCACCGCAGCGGGAACAAAAGCCGCGTTCAGCGGTCTCCGAGGCGCGATACCAAGACAGTGTCTCGTCCGAGATGAGCTCGAACCGTTCGAGCGGGCAGCTCGTGGCCAGAACATAGGAGCCCGACGTCTTACGGCATTGCGAGCAATGGCACGCAATGATTGGCCGCAACGGGCCGGTGACGCGATAGCGCACGCCACCGCACAGGCAGGAGCCGGTCAGCGTTTGAGGGCTGTCCATCATTTATCCGGCTCGGACGTAGGGCCATGCCCCAGTGCGCGCAGTTCCTCCGCCGTGGTCCTGAGACAATCGGCACAGAGACAGTCCGCATAGGGTCCGACACCATCAGGCAGAGGCATCGGCAGGGCAAAGCCTTCATTGCGGCACCAGCAAGGCTGTCCCGTACCCGCCATGCAGGTCAGATCCGTGCCACACCGTTCGCAGGTCAAAACGCGCGGCGCGGTTTGTTTGGCCTGAGCGCTCATTGCGTCACCTCATTCCGCCGCTTGTTGCCCATGATCACGACCGTCGCGATCAATCGCTTCGCCCTCTTCCGGCGTCACGACACCCTTGGTTGCCGTGATCAGGCGATAGGCTTCCGGCTCACGGTGCTTTTCGAAGGCAAAGATCGACTCGCGATAGCTTCGGCCCATGTAGAGATCGCAAGTATAGGTAATCACCTCGTCACCTTCGGAGACACATTCCGCCACCGTCTGCCCAGACGGAGCAATGATCTGGCTACCGCCGATTTGGTGCACCCCTTCTTCGACGCCGGCTTTGGCAACTCCGACCACCCATGTCGCATTCTGGTAGGCGCCGGCCTGCATGACGATCTTGTTGTGATGCCAGGACAGCCGGTCATGATCGGGCGCGGGTGGGTTGTGGCTCGGCGTGTTGTAGCCGATCAGCACTAATTCAGCGCCTTGCAGACCAAGGCAGCGATAGGTCTCCGGCCAGCGCCGGTCGTTGCAGATTGCAATGCCGATCAGCCCGCCAAAGGCACGGAACACTCGGAAGCCAAGGTCGCCCGTCTCAAAATAGCGCTTCTCAAGATGCTGGAAGTCGCGCCAAGGCTCGTGCTCGGCATGCCCAGGCAGATGGATCTTGCGATATTTTCCTACAATTTCGCCATCGCGGGCAACCAGGATCGCAGTGTTGAAACGCCGCCTTCGCTCGCTCTCCTGAACCAGTTCGGCATAACCAAGATGAAAGCCGATCTTCAGCCGCTTCGCTTCGTCAAACAAAGGGCGCGTTACAGCACTCGGCATCTCAGTCTCATAGAAATGGTCGAGCATCGCTTCATCGGCGAGGAACCAACGCGGAAAGAAGGTCGTCAGCGCGAGTTCCGGATAGACGATCAGATCGGCACCACGCTGATGCGCCTCGCGCATCATCACGATCATCCGATCGACGACCTCAGCGCGAGACTCGGCTCGAGCGATGGGGCCCATTTGAGCGGCCGCTACGGTCAGAACGCGCGTCATGACGTCTCCAGGTTGTAGTATTCCAGCCCAATGGTTTTGCCGTCGACGCGGCAATCTCCACCAACATCATGCAAGGCGCGATGCGGTCTTGTGAAGGGGCCGCTGCATGCAGCCGACGCGTGCCGGACATTCCGCCAAGTATTGCCTATAAACCACTCAAAATGACCGACAATTCGGCATCGCGCGCGTCGGATGCAGCTTTTTCGCATACCGCCCGGTGGAATCTGCATGGGTAAAACGGTTTTCTGGAGAAGACTGTTGCGGACCTCGGCCTTTTGCTGAAACATTGGTCTTGCACAGGGGGCGATCAAACACGGGCAAAGCAGCTCGGAATGAGGCGCCCTCCGGCATTGTAACCTTCGGGATGGGACCAGGGAGGTCTTCTGTATGAAACTCACTCGACGTCAATTTGTCGGCACGACCATGGCAGGCGCCATGGCGGCGCCGTTTGTGTCGCGCGTTCGAACTGCAAGTGCGTCGACATCGGTGCTGCGCGTCATTCCGCACGCGGACCTTCAGAACATCGATCCGATCTGGACCACTGCCTATATCAGCCGCAATCATGGCTACATGGTCTTCGATACGCTGTTTGCGATGGACGAAAGCCTGACGCCGCAGCCGCAGATGGTCGACACCTATGAGCGCTCGAGCGACGGTCTGACCTGGACCTTCGTTTTGCGTGACGGCCTTGAGTTCCATGACGGCGCTGCCGTGACGGCGGATGACTGTGTCGCCTCGCTGACCCGCTGGGGCGTACGCGACGGCATGGGCCAGAAGCTCTTTCAGCAGGTTGAGAGCCTCGAAGCCGCCGACGACAAGACGATCGTCATGAACCTCGCGACACCGTATGGCCTGGTTCTGGAATCGATCGGCAAGATCTCGTCGAATGTTCCGTTCATGATGCCCAAGCGGCTCGCCGAGACCGACCCCTTCGAGCAGATCCCCGATGTCATCGGCTCCGGCCCCTACCGCTTCGTCACCGACGAGTGGCAGCCGGGCGCGCTGACCGTCTATGAGAAGTTCGAAGGCTATGTGCCGCGATCGGAGCCGGCGAATTCAGCCTCCGGCGGCAAGGTCGTCAATGTCGATCGCTGCGAGTGGATCTACACGCCTGACGCGACGACGGCGATGAATGCGCTGATCTCGGGCGAAGTGGACTATTACGAACAGGTTCCGGGCGATCTCGCGCCGATCATTGCCCAGAGCGAAGGCGTCAATGTCGAAGTGCTCGATAATCTCGGCAACCAGGGCATGCTGCGCTTCAACCATCTTCTGCCGCCGTTCGACAATCCGATGGTGCGTCGCGCGGTGCTCCAGGCGATGGACAAGACGAAGTACATGCAGGCCGCAGTCGGCAATCCCGACTTCTTCAACGACCAGTGCGACAGCTACTTCCCCTGCGGCTCGCCGCTGGAAACCGATGCCGGTCTCGACATGATCACCCCGCCGGACATTGAGCGCGCTCGCGCAACGCTCGAAGAAGCCGGCTATGACGGCACACCGGTCGTGATCATGCAGTCGACGGATATCCCGATTCTCTCTGCTATGGCGCTTGTCACCGCCGAGACGCTGCGCGACATCGGCATGGAAGTTGACGTCCAGGCGATGGACTGGTCGACTTTGACCTCGCGCCGCGCCCTTCAGGAGCCGGTGTCTGACGGTGGCTGGAATATCTTTCACACCTGGTGGATCGGTGGCGACATCGTCAATCCGATCTCGGCCGTTGGGCTCTCCGGCGGCGGCTCGGAAGCTGCCTGGTTCGGCTGGCCGGAAGACGCTCAGATCGAAGAGTTGCGCGATGCCTTCGCCAACGAGCCCGATCCTGCAGCACAGCAAGAGCTCGGACGGCAGATCCAGCAGCGCGCGATCGAGATCGGCACGCATGGCAACACCGGCACCTTCTTCGTGCCAGTTGGCTATCGCGACAACGTCGCTGGCCTGATCAAATCCCCAGTCCAGTTCTTCTGGAATATCTCGGTCTGACCTGGACAAACCAGTTCGTCACAACAGATCACACTCATCCCCCGGGGTGTCTCACCCCGGGGGATCACGATCCGGAGCAGAACCAAACGCTTGGCGTTGCAGAGCAGGCTCGGATGTCTGCCCATCTCCTGCTTCTAAGTGTCAGAGCCGATCATGATGGCCTGATGGCCATCTTGATCCAGAGGAGTTTTATCATGGCCATGTGCCGGACAGTATCGGCCACCCTCGTCCGCAGTAGGGGATTTTAAGCGGATGTGGATGTTCATTGCCCGGCGCGTCTTGTCGACAATCCCCGTTATGGCGATTGTCGCCTTTATCATTTTCATGATGCTCAGGCTGTCGCCTGGAGATCCGGCCACCGTTATCGCCGGCGACTATGCGAGCCCTCAGGATATCGAGCGGATTCGTGAGCAATTGGGGCTTAACGAACCGATCTTCATTCAGTTCTTCACCTGGATCGGCCAGCTTATGCGGGGCGATCTCGGCATTTCGATCTTCTCGAACCTGCCCGTTACGACGCTGATCATGCAGCGCCTAGAACCAACGCTGATGCTGGCGCTGACGACGCTGATCTTCTCCGTCATGGTCGCAGTGCCGATGGGCGTTCTGGCGGCGTGGAAATCCGGCACCTGGATTGACCGGCTGATCATGATCTTTGCCGTTCTCGGCTTTTCGATCCCGGTCTTCGTGCTCGGCTACTTCCTCGTCTATGGCTTTTCGATCCAGCTTGGCTGGCTGCCGGTGCAGGGCTATCGCAGTCCGTTCACCGATGGTGTCGGCGCGTTCATCAGACACATTACGCTGCCGACCCTGACGCTGAGCGCGATCTACATCGCCCTGGTCGCTCGCATCACCCGCGCGAGCGTGTTGGAAGTTCTCGAAGAAGACTATATCCGCACCGCCCGCGCTAAGGGCCAGATCGAGCGTAAGGTGCTCTTGGTGCATGCGCTGAAGAACGCCGCAATCCCCATCGTCACCGTCATCGGCCTTGGCATCGCGCTTCTGATCGGCGGCGTGGTCATAACCGAAAGCGTCTACAACATCCCAGGCCTCGGCCGGCTTGTCGTCGATGCGATCCTGAAGCGGGACTACCCGATTATCCAAGGGCTGATCCTGTTCTTCTCTTTCATCTACATCTTCCTCAATCTCGCGATCGACATCGTCTACACCTTCGTCGATCCACGTATCAGGTACTAGACCATGGCCGACGTCACAGATCGTGCAGAGCTCGGCCCCGTCGCCAAGGCGCGATCCTGGCGACGCGATTTCGTCGCCCGTTATCCGGTTGCCTTCGTCGGCGCCGTGATCCTGGTTGTCATGCTGTTCGCAGCCGTCGCGGCCCCAGTCATCGCCCCAATCGAGCCGACACAGCTGACCCCAGCCGACCGGTTGACCGCGCCGGGCGCAGAGTCCCTGTCCGGCAACACCTATCTCTTCGGGACCGACATGTTCGGCCGCGATGTCTGGAGCCGCACGGTCTATGGCGCGCGCGTCTCGCTCATCGTCGGGGTCACGGTCGCGGTGCTTGCCGTCGTCGTCGGCCTTTTTGTCGGCCTGATATCAGGCTATATCCGTTGGCTCGACAGCATCGTCATGCGAGTCATGGACGGGCTGATGGCGATCCCCGGCATCCTGCTGGCCATCGCGCTTGTGTCGCTATCGGGTGCGTCGCTGACCACCGTGATCGTCGCGATCACGATCCCCGAGATCCCCAGGGTGGTCCGATTGGTGCGTTCCGTGGTCTTAAGCGTGCGCGAGGAGCCCTATGTCGAGGCCGCTGTGTCGATCGGCACACCCTTGCCACTGATCCTGTGGCGCCATGTCCTGCCCAACACGATCCCGCCGCTGATCGTACAGGCGACCTATGTCTGTGCGTCCGCGATGCTGCTCGAAGCGCTTCTGTCCTTCCTCGGCGCCGGCACGCCGCCGGAAATCCCGAGCTGGGGCAATATGATGGCCGAGGCGCGCCTGTTCTTCCAGTTGGCACCGTGGATCATCTTCTTCCCCGGCATCGCGCTGGCGTTGACGATCCTTGCCGTGAACGTGCTCGGCGACGCCTTGCGCGACCGGCTCGATCCCAAGCTTGCCCGCCGCATCTGAGGACTGATGGCAATGGACGTGAAAACGCCGCATGAACAGGTTCTCGATGTCCGGGGCCTCACGGTTCGCCTGCCGGACGGAGCTGACAGGCGCAACGCGGTTGAGGACATTTCGCTGAAGGTAGCGCGTGAGGAGATCGTCTGTATTGTCGGCGAGTCCGGCTCCGGAAAGTCGGTCACCGCGTTCACCTGCATGGGCTTGTTGCCGAAAAAGCAGTTGCAGCCAACCGCTGGCGAAATCCTGTTTGACGGCGACGATCTTCTGAAGAAGACCGAGCCCGAAATGCGCGATCTGCGCGGTGCAAGGCTGTCGATGATCTTCCAGGAACCGATGACCGCACTGAACCCGGTCATGAAGGTCGGTCAACAGATCGAGGAAGTCCTCAAGGTCCACTCCAGCATGGGGTCGCGCGAGCGGGCGGAGCGTGTCGTCGAGATAATGGATCTCGTCCATCTCCCCGATCCAGCCTCCATGGCGGATGCTTATCCGCATCAGCTCTCAGGCGGGCAGCGCCAGCGCATCATGATCGCCTCGGCGCTGGTGCTCGATCCAGCGCTTCTGATCGCCGACGAGCCGACGACTGCGCTCGATGTCACGACGCAAAAACAGATCCTCAAGCTCGTGCGCGAGATGATGGAGCGCCGCAAGACCGGCGTTTTGTTCATTACGCATGACTTTGGCGTCGTCGCCGAGATCGCCGATCGCGTCGTTGTCATGCAGAACGGGCGCATCGTCGAGAGCGGCACCGCCGAAGAGGTGCTGCGCCGGCCGACCGCGCGCTATACTCAGATGCTGATCCGCTCGGTTCCAAGCATGCATCCACCCGAACGGACGCCGGACCTGACGCAACCGATCGCTCTTGAGACAGACGATCTCAACAAGACCTATGGCGCGACAGGCTTCCTCTCCGGCGGCCGCGTCGTCAAAGCCGCAAGCGATGTCAATTTAACAGTTCGGCGTGGCGAAACGCTGGGCATTGTCGGCGAGTCAGGCTCAGGCAAGTCGACGGTGGCGCGCTGCGTGGTTCGTCTCGTCGATCCAACGTCTGGCGAAATCCGCATTCATGGCGCCGACGTCGCGAGTCTGTCGCCGCGGGCGCTCAGGCCGCACCGCAAGAAGGTGCAGATCGTCTTCCAAGACCCCTATCGATCGCTCAATCCACGCCGCACCGTGGGCGCTTCGATCATCGAAGGGCCGATGAACTTCGGCATGTCGCAGAAAGATGCTGTCGCCAAAGCGCGTGATCTGATGGGGCTTGTCGGGCTCGATCCCGACGCCATTGAACGGTATCCGCACCAATTCTCAGGCGGGCAGCGTCAGCGCATCTGTATCGCCCGGGCGCTTGCCATGGAGCCGGAAGTGCTGATCGCGGATGAAGCCGTCTCGGCGCTTGATGTTTCGGTTCAGGCGCAGGTCCTCGACCTGATCGATGATGTGCGTCAGAAGTTCAATCTCGCGGTCCTGTTCATCACCCATGATCTCAGGGTCGCGGCCCAGATCTGCGATCGCATCGCGGTGATGTATCGCGGCGAAGTGGTCGAGGAAGGATCGACACATACAGTGTTCGGTGATCCACAGCACGATTACACCAAGATGCTGTTTGACGCAGCACCCGGCCGTGGCTTCGACTTCGGCGCCTTCGAGACCGCTTGACACGCCCGCCAAACCGACCTTTCAACGTTCTCCGCCTTGCCGTAGCCACGCGCCGGCGCCACTCTGTCGCAGGGGCGCCGATTCGGAGAACGGAAATGCAGCACTGGGCTTTGTGGTCTGTCATTGGGGCGCTGACCCTTGTGCCTGTACAAGTAGGCGCCAGTGACACGGTGCCGGAGCTGACCGGCCGTCAGATCGCCGAGGGTCTGTGTGCGGAATGCCATTCGATCGAGCGGACCGGCGATAGTCCCAACACAGGGGCTCCCCCCTTGCGAACGCTGGAACAAAAGTGGCCGCTTGAATTCCTTGAGGAAGCGCTGGCCGAGGGCATCGTCGTCGGCCATGGCGGGGCGGAGATGCCGGAATACACCCTGGAAGCGCATGAGATCGGCGCCCTTCTCGGCTATCTTGAGACGATTCAGGTTCCCGCGACGGAGTGACCGCAATGTCCGCCTCCGCTCATCTCTATATGCGTGATGCGGCCGAATTCTCATCGGACGGGCGCCAGTCCGAGACAGCACTCGCCATTCGCCGCGGCACGCAACGGCTTCTCTCAGGACTCGGTTATGCCGCGGTCGCGGAAGCAACACTTGCCAATGGCCGACGCGCCGATCTGGCAGCTATCGGCCCGCACGGGGAAATCTGGATCATCGAGATCAAATCGAGTGCGGCTGATCTTGCAGCAGACGGTAAGTGGCCGGACTACGAACCCTATTGCGACCGGCTGTCGTTTGCCACCTTGCCAGCGCTGTGCGATTTGCCGTTCCCGGAACAGGCCGGGCTGATCGCAGCGGATGCCCATGGCGGCGAGGAGTTGCGCTCACCCAGCACGCATCCGCTCAGTGCTGCGCGGCGCAAGGCGATGCTGATTCGGTTGTCGATGCACGCGGCACGACGCTTGTCGGCACTTGAAGACCCACTTGCGGGGTTTTAACGTCGCTACGGGGGTTAGTTCTGCTCCGCAGAAGCCAGTTCCCCGTCCTCACCGAGATAGCCTGACCAGGCGAACCAATAAGCGATGTGGCCGGGCAAACGGGCGAGTTCGGTGCCATCGGGTCCGACAAGCGCTTCTTCAGTCACGGTCCAGGTCTCACCCTCGCTTAGCAGCGTCGACAGATCCTCGCCCTTATCGAAATCACGTTCATCGGCGCGATAGGCACGCACGGTGCGGATCGAGGTGTCCCCGATCAGTACAATGTCGAGCACGCCAGCCCGATCATTGATCACCTGACCATCCCGAAAATCCGTCAACCGCCAGGCTTTTTCGGTACCGCTCGACCTGAGTGCGAACACATAGTCCTTCGGTTCGAGTGCTTGATCTTCGACGAGCGCCGGGAACATCAGGTTCGGACTGGCAAAGTATCTGCCATAGGGCCGGCCAGGCGTGTAGTCGCGCGCATAACCGGTGTCGAGCGACAGCACCTGGGTGTCGGGATGCTTCTCGCGCCACTCTTCCCACGTCGTGATGACGACAGGCCTGGTGTTCAGCTCGATGCCAGAACCGGTCAGCGTGCCGACGACGGGCTCGCCGGTGAACTGGTTCCATAGCGAGTGGGTCTCGGTGTCATACATCAGCTTGTTGGAGCGG
Organism: Pseudomonadota bacterium; assembly: GCA_039819185.1. Lineage (GTDB taxonomy): Bacteria > Pseudomonadota > Alphaproteobacteria > Rhizobiales > Tepidamorphaceae > JBCBSK01. The sequence continues at coordinate 15,779 of JBCBSK010000001.1, forward strand.
TAGAGAAACCCGGACGACCCGAAGACAAATGGCGTGTCGCGACCTTCGACCGTCGTTTCGAACAGTATCCCTGAGCCACACAGCGTACAATAGGCGAGGCTGACCGGCACGCCCCCGATCACGTCGTTGAACATTTCGTGCCAGTCCATGATGCGCAACGGATAAGCCCGCACATCGCCATTGATCGACACGCCGAAGACCAACTCGCTATCCCGGACATAGTCGGCCTCGTCAGCAGGGATTAGCTCGGGATTGGTCAGCGCCGGGATGCCGTCCTTGATGACACCGCCCCAGGCGATTTCCTCGATGCGGATGTCATGCGCGACGTCGCGATACAGAAACAAGCCGAAATTCGGATCGATCTGGCGGTAGACGCGGGCCTTGAACTCCTCGAACCCTTCGAACGGTTCGATCTGTGGGTTGGCCTGCTGCCACAGCATCCAGGTGTGCCAATTGTACGCGGCCGCTTCACCGGTCAGTTCGGTGAGCGTCTCCATGGCAAGTTCCAGTTGAGGGCCGCGCAGGAACCGCGTCGTCTGAATGAGGCCCGGCACGGCACTGACATCGCCAAGGTCACGGATGCGTTCAAGCGCGTCCATGCGTTGCGTGCCGTTGCCGTTTAAAACCTGCAGGAAGTCTTCTGTCAGATCGGTTTCAACCGCTGGCTCGCTTGCCAGCACTGAACCCGTTATCATCAGCGACACACCAAGCGCCAAAACGCTCCTGACACCCATTCAGGCCTCCCTTGCCCCGCATGTTTTACAATGTTCCCCGACGGAAACTCATGCATGACGGGTTCTGGGAGGCCAGACACGACGGGTCACATCTGCGTAGGACAGCCCCTCTCAACGCCAGCGAAACGGCGATGCCGAGTTAGCGCGGTGCGCGCTTGGCCAGGATGCGCTGTAGGGTGCGGCGGTGCATGTTGAGCCGGCGCGCGGTCTCGGAGACATTGCGTTCACATTGCTCGTAAACGCGTTGAATATGCTCCCAGCGCACCCGATCCGCCGACATTGGGTTTTCCGGTGGTTCGGGCAGGCTCTCACCGGTCGCTGTGAGGGCGGCAAAAATGTCATCGGCATCGGCAGGCTTGGCGAGATAATCAACCGCGCCGAGCTTCACGGCGGTAACGGCCGTCGCGATATTGCCATAGCCGGTCAACACAACCGCACGGCATTCGGGCCGCACCGTCTTGAGCCGCTGCACGACGGTCAATCCGTTTCCGTCCTCAAGCCGCATATCGACGACCGCGTAGGCCGGCGCTTCGATCTGCACCTGGCGCAGTCCCTCCGCAACGCTCTCGCAAACCGCGACTGAAAAGCCGCGGCGTTCCATGGCCCGCGCGAGCCGCTGAACGAAGGGACGGTCATCGTCCAGGATCAGCAGCGATGTGTCACCGTCAGGACCGATCTGCACCGGATCTCCATCCGTCTGCGGGGCTGTTTCGAAGGTCATTGACATGGAAACCTCTTTGCAAGTCATCCAACACGGCGTCGCGCAATACCTGTTAGAGCGCTGGCTCCGCAGTTCCCGGCCGAGAACGGTCCTCGGAATCCGATAGCGGAGGACTCGTGTCCATCTGTCCCATATTACGCATATGGAACGTTGCGGGATTTGTCCCAGTCTCGAAGGAGCGGCGCGGCCAGACGACCAAGATTCGAGCGCCGCTTGCCGGCTTCTTGCGGTTATCGAAGGAGACGCGCGCGCCGGAGCGTTCCAGAAGCGTCTTGGCAATAAACACGCCCAGCCCAAGCCCGGCATCGTCCGGCCCGCGCCCCGACCGGCCCGCACTCTGACGCCGCGTGACAAAGGGTTCCCCGAGCCGCTCGAACACTTCAGCCGAAAAGCCGGGACCATCATCGAGGATTTCGATGACGACATCGCTCTCGGTCCACGCCGCGCGTACCAGAGCTTGTGAGCGGGCGAAATCGACTGCGTTTTCGACCAGATTGCCGAGCCCATAGAGCATGCCCGGACTGCGCCGGCCGATCGGTTCAGGACCTGAACCTTCGCCTTTCAAATTGATTTCTATGCCAAAATTGCGATGTGGGGCCGCAATCTCCTCGATCAGACCGGTCACCGGAAGATCTTGCAGCATGTCGTTGGGATCGTCTCCGAGCGAGCCGATCTTGCGCAGAATCTGTCGGCAGCGGGCGACCTCACTCTGAATCAGGCGCACATCATCGCCGAGCGGCGTTCCAGCCTCGGTATCACGGACGATCTCCTTGGCGACAAGCGCGATCGTGCCGAGCGGTGTGCCAAGTTCATGAGCGGCCGCGGCGGCCAGTCCGTCGATTGCGCTGAGATGCTGTTCGCGGGTCAGAACAAGCTCCGTCGCGGCCAGAGCGTCGGCGAGCTGGCGCGCCTCTTCGGCAACGCGCCAGACATAGAGCGACATGAACGCGACCGAAGACACGATCGCGACCCAGACTCCTGCGACATAGAGCCGCGGCAGATCGAAGTTCTGATCGGGCCACCATGGCAACGGCTGATACCAGAACGCCAGTGCGGTGACAGGCATCACGGCGACACAACCAAGCATAATCGTGTTGCGCGGCGGCAGAATGCCAGCCGCGATCAGCACCGGCACGACAATTAGAAACGCGAAAGGATTGGTAAGCCCGCCGGTTAGCGCCAGAAGGGCTGCAAGCTGCAACACATCATAGGTCAGATAGGCCATCGCCGAGCGAATCGACAGCCGGTGTGTCATAGGAAACCGCACGGTCAAAACGATGTTGAGACAGGCGGAGCACAGAACGATCGCAAGACAAGCGGCGATTGGAACAGGAAAGCCAAGAACGTCGTTGACCCACAGCAGCGTGATGGTTTGCCCGGCGACCGCGATCCAGCGCAGACGGATCAGCGTCTGAAGGCGGATTTGCCGGACATTCGGATCGCGCTGGAAAGGCAGAGTGTTGGTCATCAGCGTTGCAATTCACGTTGCTGCGGCACAATCAGACCTTACAAGGCCGCATAGCCCATCCCACCGCACCGGCCCGGGCATGACGAAACCGAGGAGCCGCCATCTCGCGGCACAGGTCCGTGTCGAGGCGAAAGCGTATAGCATCACCGTCATGTCTAAACCTGCCGCCATATCCGTCTCGTCTCTCAACAAGAGCTACGGCCCCGTCACCGCAGTCGATCATATCAGCTTTGACATCGTGGCTGGGTCGATAACTGGGCTGCTCGGCGGCAATGGTGCCGGCAAGACGACCACGATTGCCATGATCATGGGGCTCGTCCTGCCGACGGGCGGCGCGATCACGGTGCTTGGCCATGACATGCTGCGCGAGCGCTATCGCGTGCTGCACCGGATGAATTTCGAAAGCCCCTATGTCGAAATGCCACTCAGGCTCACCGTTCGCCAGAACCTGACTGTCTTTGGCCGGCTTTACGGCCTCACCAGTCTCAGGGAGCGTATTGCAGACATCGCTCGTGCGCTTGGGCTTGAACACCTGCTCGACCGGCCGACCGGCAAGTTGTCAGCGGGGCAGAAGACAAGAGTGAGCCTTGCCAAGGCATTGATCAACGAGCCGGACCTTCTGCTGCTTGACGAGCCGACCGCATCGCTCGACCCAGATACCGCCGACTGGGTGCGTAATCATCTGATGGACTATCGTGACCGCAACGACGCGACCATCCTTCTTGCCTCGCACAACATGCCCGAGGTCGAACGTATGTGCTCTCGTGTTCTGATGATGCAGAGCGGCAAGGTGGTGGATGACGGTTCGCCGGCTGATCTTCTGGCGAAATATGGCCGCGCGACCCTTGAAGATGTGTTCCTGGACGTCGCCCGCAACCGGCAGGCAAGTGTCGTCGACATGTCCCAAGACGAGGCGGCGCAATGAGCTTTTCCGATACCCATCCAGGCTTCAGCCCGCGCCGGGTCGGCGCGATGGTTCTGCGCCACTGGTATCTGTTGCGCTCATCTTGGCCGCGCACCTTCGAGCTTATCTACTGGCCGACAGTGCAGATGCTGATGTGGGGCTTTTTCCAGCTCTATCTGGTCGAGACGTCGAGCGCATTCGCTGCCGCAGCAGGCGTCCTCCTCGGCGGCATCCTGTTGTGGGACGTACTGTTTCGCGGCCAACTCGGCTTCTCGATCTCGTTCCTGGAAGAGATGTGGTCGCGAAACATGGGTCATCTGATGATGACGCCGTTGCGTCCGAGCGAGTTCGTTGCTTCGCTGATGACCATGAGCCTGATCCGGGTGATGATCGGCTTCATTCCGGTCACCTTTCTCGCGATCGTGTTCTTCGGCTTCAATGTCTGGCAGCTTGGCTTCGCCCTCGCGATTTTCTTTCTCAACCTGTTCCTAACAAGCTGGTCGTTCGGCCTGTTCGTCTCGGGCCTTGTCCTGCGCAACGGGCTCGGAGCGGAAAATCTCGCCTGGTCGATGATGTTCCTGCTTCTGCCACTGTGCTGCGTCTATTACCCGCTCGAAACATTGCCGGACTGGCTGCAAATGATCTCACTGGCCCTGCCTCCGACCTATGTCTTTGAAGGTATGCGGGCGCTGCTTCTGGAACAGACCTTCCGTGGCGACCTGATGGTCTGGGCGTTCGCGCTGAATGCCGTCTTGTTTGCGTTCGCCTTCTGGTCGTTCATGCACTTCTACGATGCGTCGCGACGGGCGGGTGCACTGCTACAGCTTGGGGAATGAAGCAATTTAAGGTAGGCAGATGCACGTAGTGCACCTTATCCTTTTTCCCGTAGATCGTGGTTTGCCTCTGTAGGGCTACGGTGTTCCCTCATACCTTCGCACATGCAAACCTGATTGCGCTTGCCAATTGTGCACTGCAGCGTCTAGCGTTCGGGGTTACTAAGGAAACAACAACTTTTCCGCGTTAGTTTGCCGCTTTACGCGGCAATTACCTGCTCAAAGGTGCGTTCATCCGGCTCCGGGGCGCCGAAAGGAAGGGGAATCGCCGATGTCGTACTATCAATGGTACGAGATGACCCATGCAGCGCTCAGCCCGGCGCGTGCCGTGGCCGATGCCACACGGTTGTTTTACAAAAATCCACTCAATCCGCTAACCCATACGTCGGCCGGCCGCAGCATTGCGGCGAGTTGCGAGCTGTTCGAGCGCGTTACGCGACGCTATGGCAAGCCGGAATTTGGCCTCGATACCACCCTTGTCGGCGCGATGCGGGTTCAGGTTCACGAGGAAATCGTCTGGCAGCGGCCGTTCGGCCAGATCATTCATTTCCGTAAGAGCCTACCCGCCAATCGCTCGCCCGGACCAAAGCTTCTGATCGTCGCCCCGATGTCTGGGCATTATGCGACGCTGTTGCGCGGCACGGTCGAGACCATGCTGCCCTATCACGATGTCTACGTCACCGACTGGATCGATGCGCGCATGGTCCCAATGAGTGAGGGGCCGTTCGATCTCGACGACTACATTGACTATGTTATATCGGTCCTGCGCTCGCTGGGTGGTGACACCCATGTCATGGCCGTATGCCAACCTTCGGTACCAGTGCTCGCCGCGGTCGCGGTGATGGAGGCCCGCGGCGATGCCTTCGCGCCGCGTTCGATGACGCTGATGGGCGGGCCGATCGACACCCGCGTGAATCCCACTGCGGTTAACCAATTGGCCGAGGAACGCGATCTCGACTGGTTCCGGCGCAATGCGATCATGCAGGTGCCGTTCCCGCATCCTGGCTTCATGCGCCATGTTTATCCAGGGTTCCTGCAGCTCACCGGCTTCATGAGCATGAATCTCGACCGCCACATGGCCGCGCATCGCGACCTGTTCTACCACTTGATCGAGGGCGACGGTGACAACGCGGAGAAGCATCGCGATTTCTACGACGAGTATCTCGCCGTCATGGACCTGACGGCCGAGTTTTACCTTCAAACCGTGGACACGGTGTTCATCCGCCATTCCCTGCCGAAGGGCGAGATGACCCATCGTGGCGAACCCGTCGACCTGACCGCGATCAAACGGACGGCGCTCATGACGGTCGAAGGTGAGAAGGATGACATTTCCGGTGTCGGTCAGACCGAGGCCGCACACACCATTTGCCCGAATATTCCAGACGAGAAGCGCGAACACTATGTCCAGCCGAAGGTCGGCCATTACGGCGTCTTCAACGGCTCACGCTTCAACGCGGAAATCGCGCCGCGCATCAAGGACTTCATTCTGTCCAACAACGGCCAGCGCCGCCGTGACGACGGCATTGTCGGGGTCGTCAAGCGCAGCGTCAGCCGCATCAAAGGCTCAGCAACGCGCTCTGCCAGCACCAAGGCTAATGGCAAAGCGCCCGTCGCCACGTCCAGTGGCAACGGCGCCGTTCCGGTCGACGATCTGAAGCAGATTTCGGGCATCGGACCCAAGCTGGAAGACCTGCTGAACAGCAAGGGTATCACGAGCTTTGCGCAGATCGCGGCCCTCGATACCGACAGTGCTGCGAACCTCGAGACCGAGATTGGCACGTTCCAGGGTCGCATTGCCCGCGACGGCTGGGTCGACCAGGCCAAGGATCTGGCAAAGGCAAAGGCCTGATGCAGGCAGGCCGGACCTGCGCCCGGCCTGCATATCGAATCGCACGGATAATTATCGACTTGCGTTTTCCACACTTTGCCCGATTGCAAGGATGGGGCTTTGGCAGCGGCGGTGAGGCGTGTCATCTTCGGAACAAAAGGTGATTCGCGAGATCCTCATGCTTGACAGTTTCCGGGCACGCTTTCGAACCTCGCCGCGCAAAGCAAACCGGTCCGATCCGGCGGTGATCACGCTGGACCTCGATGACGGCCCAGCCACAGTGCGAATCCGGCGCAACAATCGAGCACGCCGCATGACCCTGCGCCATGATGCAGCGACCGGCGAAGCGGTTGTCACCCTGCCGAAGAACACGGCCTTGGAATGCGCCCTGAGTTTTCTCGACAACCATCGCGGCTGGATCAGCGAGCGGCGCAGACGCCATGGTCCGCCGATTCCGTTCGCACCCGGCGCCGAAGTGCCAGTGCGCGGGGTCCCACATCTGTTGCAACAGCTTCCAGCGCGGCGCGGTGTAATCGAGGTTCGGACAGCGGTGGACAAGCCGGTCCTCGCGATACCGGGCGACATGGACCACTTCGCTCGCAGGTTGTCGGACTGGCTGAAACGTCAGGCACGTGCTGATCTTGATCTCGCAGTTTCCCGACACGCAGACAGACTCGGCGTGCGGCCCACACGGTTGAGCATCCGCGATCAAAGGTCGCGTTGGGGTTCGTGCTCACACACAGGCGGACTAGCGTTTTCTTGGCGGCTAATCCTGGCGCCGAACTTCGTGCTCGACTATGTCGCAGCACATGAGGTTGCCCATCTTGTCGAGATGAACCATTCGGACGCGTTCTGGCGGACATTACGGGAGACCGACGCAGACGTGGATCGCGCAGAAGCTTGGCTCAAAGCGCATGGCGCCAAGCTTCATCGTTACGGACGTGCGGCATAGCCGTATCGCCGCGCGACCGACAGCGCGTCAGTAGATGTTCCCGAAAAGATTGCGGAAGAAACCGCCAAACGGCGCTTCGCCGCCGCCCTGGCCAGGTTGTGTGCGCGGCCCGCGATCGTCATAGCCAGGCTCATACCAGGGCTGAGCCGGATCTGAGCCGCTCGGAACAACACCTTGGCCATAGGGATCATGCGTCGCCACATCATAGCCAGCGCCTGGATGGTATGTGCCGGGAAGCTCGGCGATTGCGACGCCGAAATAGGCGCTGTCCATGAAATCATGCCAGATCGTGGCCGGTAGTGAGCCGCCGGTGACGCGCGCCATTGGCGTCCGGTCGTCATTGCCGACCCAGACGCCGGTGACGAGGTCCGCCGTATAGCCGATGAACCAAGCGTCGCGGAATTCCTGCGCCGTTCCAGTCTTGCCCGCTACGGGGCGCGGTTCCAAGCTTGCCCGCCGGCCGGTACCGGTTTCGACCGTCTCGCGCAGCATGTGGTTCATCGCACCGACCGTATCATCGCCGAGAATACGTGCCGCTCCCGGCGGACGCCGTTCGTAAAGAACCCTGCCGTCTTCGGCCGCAATCACCCTCTCGATGATATGCGGCATCACACGGAAACCGCCATTGGCCAGCGGTGCATAGGCCGAGGTCAGTTCGAGCAATGTGGTCTCGGACGTGCCAAGCGACAGCGACAGATTGTTGCCCATCTCAGAGCGGATGCCCATGCGCTCAGCGATCTCGACGACCCGGTCGAGACCGACCTCGGCGGCGAGTCTGACGGCAATCGTATTGATCGACTTCGACAAGGCATGAGTCAGCGTGACCGGGCCCTCGAAGTCGTCTGAGTAATTGCTCGGTGACCAGTCGCCGAAGGTCACCGGCGCATCATTGCGGATCGTATCGGGCCATAGGCCGGTTTCAAGAGCGGCGGCATAGATGAAGGGCTTGAAGGCCGAGCCGGGCTGACGCAGCGCACGCGTCGCGCGGTTGTACTGACTCTCGCTATAGGACCGCCCACCGACCATCGCCTTGATCGCACCTGACGGATCAACGGAAACAAGCGCTGCCTGCCCAGCCTTCTTTTCCGCGCCCTCGAGCGCCATGACAGCCAAAAGCGCGCTCTCGGCTTCGGCCTGAAGACGCAGGTCGACCGTCGTTTCAACAACCACATCCGAGGACAGTCGTCCGAGCAGAAGTTCCACCTGATCGGCGACATAGTCCGCGACATAGCCGGACGAGCCACCGGGATTGGTCGGCTTCACCTGAGCCGGGTTGATCTCGGCATTGCGGGCATCCACTTCGGTGATGAAGCCTGTCTCGACCATCGCCTGAAGCACGAGGCGCGCGCGCGCTGCCGCCGCTTCCGGATCGCGGGTCGGCGCAAAACGGGACGGCGCCTTGAGCAGGCCCGCGATAACGGCCGCTTCCGCCAGTGTCACATCGCGGGCGCTCTTGTTGAAGTAGGTCTGGGCTGCGGCCTCGACGCCATAAGCGCCGGCGCCGAGATAGACCCGGTTGAGGTACATCTCCAGGATGGCGTCCTTGTCGAAGCGCGCCTCGAGCCAGAGCGCCAGCACCACTTCCTGGATCTTGCGCTCCATGGTCCGGTCACGTTCGAGGAACAGGTTCTTCGCAAGCTGCTGGGTCAGGGTCGAGCCACCCTGGACCACCCGGCCGGCCTGGACATTAACGAGCATCGCGCGGGCAAGGCCCACGGGATCGATCCCAAAATGATTTCGAAACCGGCGGTCCTCGATCGCCATGACCGCTTCAGGGAGATAGACGGGCAATTCGAACAATCGCACCACCTCGCCACCGGTCTCGCCGCGATTGCCGATCAGGCCGCCATCAACGGAAACAACGCGAACGTTGGCCGGACGCTCCGGTACCGCAAGCTCCGACATCGGCGGAAGCTGGGCGGCATAATAGAGGAGCACACCGATGACACCGATCACCGCCCAGATGCCAAGCACCATTGTGTAGTAGACCAACCGTCCGATCAGGCCGACCGCACCACCCCGACGACGACGCTCGCGGCCCGGCTTTCCGCTCCGCGACGGCTTGCGGTGCAAAACCGGGCGATCATCCTGGTCAGCCACTGCTGTCCGATTGCCACCGAACATCGATCCATCGAAACTCGGCTCGACCCGTTGTCCCGCTTTGCCGCGTGCCATGTCCGTCCCATCCATGGGGTGGTTCGCGCACAGAGTCCGATCCGTGCCCGCCCCTATCCGAAATCTTCGTCGCCTGCGCACGCCCGACATATGCCGAAGACACCGAGCCCCACGCAAATGTGAAGCTAGGGTTGGCCGCTTAAACCACGGTTAAGGCTGTCTTGAGGCAAACGCGGAAAGACCACGCATTGGGGCGATGAAAACGAGGGTCCAGACTCACTCAAGATATGCGTTCTGTTTGAGGAGAGCCGTCCATATGCGGCGCAAACCTCCCTCGAACAGGCTTAGGGTCCGGTGCCGGACGCATCCGATCCGGCAGTGTCTTCGTTGGACACTGATTCAGCGTCAGTTTCTGCATCGGCCTGTTGGCGCACGGCGGTAATCATCGCCGCTGCGACGGCCTTGGCAATCTGCGCCGTGGTGGCGCTGCCGCCGAGATCGGCCGAGCGATTTTCGGGCTGGGCAAGTGCAGCCTCCGCACCGACCTCGATCGCGATTGCCGCATCAATCAGAGATTGTTCGCCGCGCATCTGGCCAGCCCAATCGAGACACCGTGCAACGGACAGAATAAACGGCACCGGATCGGACACGCCACGCCCTGCAATGTCGCCGCGCGGTCCTCCAGAAACCAGCGACACAGCCTGCCGATCGTTGATCGCGAGTTCGGCCGTCATTGCCGCGGATCCGGACACGCCGCCGACAAGCGTTGTTAAGGCCGATCCCGATACCCCCGAGACGATCCACGTCGCGCCTTGGCCGCCCGGGCCGGCAAGTGCCTGTGGAACCGCGTTGAATGGCAGTGCCTGATGATCAACACCGGAGGCCGTCAGCACCGCCATCACCTCTGCAGCGAACAGACCTTCGGACATTGGAAACACGGTCGTCTGCTCAACCACACGCACGGGGCCTGGGCGTCCGAGCGCAAGCGCAACGCCAGCCTCTGCCAAACGGCGCGTCTCGCCACGGCTGGCGACAGCCATGTCGAGGCCGACATCTTCCGTGGCGAGCATGGAGCCTGAGCCCACCGTCATGTTGCGGCGCGGATCGGCCCCTTCACGCGCTGGCGAGACGATCAGGATATCAAGATCAGGAGTTGAGGTTGCAAAACCTGCCCAAGGCCGCACCATGGCCAGCCTGGCATAGAGATCGACATCCTTGATGAGGCGCGCAGCCGTGTCGGAGGCGAGAGCCTCGCGCGACGCGCCGGCATCGGCCAACGGCCCGACCACCGCGATATCCGAGACCTTGAGAGCCTCAAGCGTCGCTTCCGGCAGCGGATCTCCGCTTTCCTCCAAAGCAACCGACCCGATCGCCACGCTGTCGGCTTCGATATCAAGCGCAAACAGACCGGTCGCGGTTTTCAGGATATAGGCCGTCGCGGCCGCACATTCCGGGCCGACCCCATCTCCCGGCAAAAGAAGTAGCTTTACCGACATCTGACCTGACCCAACCTGTTTCCGTGTCCACGCATCGGCACGCGGAACACATGCATCGGCAAAGTTTCGCGAAACAGGCTTACTCGCCGGTTAATCGGTCACGAGACCGAGCGGCAAGGCCCGGTTCACCACCTTACGCAGTGCGAAATTGCTGTGGATCCGTGCAACATGCGGGAGGCGGGACAGATGCTCGCGATGTAGCCGCTCATAGTCGTCGAGATCGCGCGCAGCTACCCGCAGAAGATAGTCGTAGTCACCTGCCATAAGGAAGCAGACCAGAACGTTGGGCAGCCTGGTCACCTCCTCTTCGAAGGCGCGCATATAGTCCTCTTGCTGACCTTCGAGCGTGATCCTGACCAGCGCAACCACCGGAAACCCGATCGCCTGATCGTCGATCTCAGCGTGATAGCCTGAGACGATGCCAGCCTCTTCAAGCTCGCGCAGTCTCCGGCCGATCTGCGAGGCCGAGAGCGGCACGCGTTCGGCCAGCGCGACATGGCTCAGCCGCGCATCGGACTGAAGTTCCGCTAGAATGGCACGATCCCGCGCATCCAATTTCATGTTCGCCAGATCTTCGCGTTACTAGAACGTTCGATGCACATAATGCGCATGATTATCACCTCAACGCATGCTCTTCGCAAGGACGTCGCATCCTATCGAAGCTATCCTTTTTCACCCGATGCGTTCGCTCGAACCATGTTGATTGTCAGGCCGTCGACAGAATGGCTGCACATGGTCGCAAGCGTATCAGACGAGGAAACCTCAAGGAGACACACCATGCTGATCGGCGTTCCCAAAGAGATCAAACAGGGCGAGTTCCGTGTCGGTCTGACGCCGGGCAGCGCGCGCGAATATGTGGGCCACGGCCATGACGTCCTGGTCCAGGCCGGCGCCGGCGCCGCCATCGGCTTCGACGACGCAGCCTATCGTACAGCCGGGGCCAAAATCGCCGACACGGCGGAAGAGATTTTCACGCGCGCCGACATGATCGTTAAGGTCAAGGAACCGCAATCCAACGAATGGCCGCAGCTTCGCCAAGGCCAGATCCTTTATACCTACCTCCACCTGGCAGCCGAGCCGGATCTCACGAAAGGTCTAGTCGAGACCGGCGTGACGGCCATCGCCTATGAGACGGTTACAGATGCTCATGGCGGATTGCCGCTTTTGGCGCCGATGTCGGAAGTCGCAGGCCGGCTGTCGATCCAAGCAGCCGCCCACTGCCTAGAAATGCACCAAGGCGGCTCGGGCGTTCTGATCGGCGGCGTGCCGGGCGTGGCGCCGGCGCGTGTCGTCGTGATCGGTGGCGGGGTTGTTGGAACACATGCTGCACGCATGGCCATCGGCCTAGGTGCCGAGGTGACAATTCTCGACCGGTCTCTCCCACGCCTGAGAGCGCTAGACGATCTCTTCAACAGCAAGGTACGCACACTTTATTCGACCGGCGAGACGCTCGAAGATGAGGTCTTGTCCGCCGATGCCGTTATCGGCGCAGTGCTGGTACCGGGCGCCAAGGCGCCAAAGCTCGTCAGCCGCGACATGGTTTCACGCATGAAGACCGGCTCGGTGCTGGTCGATGTGGCTATCGACCAAGGCGGAGCGTTCGAGACCTCGCGTGCGACCACCCATGCCGAGCCGACCTTCATCATCGACCGCGTGGTGCATTATTGCGTCGCCAACATGCCGGGTGCAGCCGCCGCGACCGCAACGCGGTCGCTGAACAACGCGACCCTGGCCTATGGGCTTGCACTCGCGGACCACGGTTTAGACGCGCTTGAGGATCCGTATCTGCGCGCTGGTCTCAACACCCATCAAGGTCACGTCACCCATCCCGCCGTTGCCGACGCGTTCGGCATGGCGTTTTGGGATCCGGGGACGCATCGCCTGGCGGCGTAAAACAATCTTGTTTTGGCATTGGATATACTGAGCCGGCTACGGCTCCCAAAGCGGGGCCACCCAGTGCTCAACGTCAAGAGATCAAGCGTCTCAGGTCATACTCTGCCGTCGCGATTGACCCAGTCCCAGACCTTGGAGATTACGACGGAGCCTTCGCCAACACCCGATGCGACCCGCTTGACCGAACTCGCACGCACATCGCCGACGGCAAAGATGCCAGGATGGCTCGTCTCATAGGACGAGTGAGCACCGATATCGGCACCCGTCTTGACGAAGCCTTTGTCGTCAAGCTCGACGCAGTCGCGAAGCCAGCCGGTATTAGGGGCGGCCCCGACCATGATGAACAGGCCGCGGGTCTCAACGCGTTGCTCGGACTCATCTGGCCCCGACCGGATCGTGACAGCCTCGAGATGATGGTCACCATGTAGTGCCACGACCTCTGACCGGTAGTGGATGGTGATCTTGGGCTCAGCTTCGAGGCGGCTTCTCAGATAGCTCGACATAGAGGCGGCGAGCGATTTGCCGCGCACCAGCAAGTGGACGTGATTTGCCTTGCGTGACAGATACATCGCCGCCTGACCGGCCGAATTGCCACCACCCACCACGACGACGTCGGTGTCACCGCAATAGCGCGCCTCGGTCTCTGTGGCGGCATAGTAGATGCCAGCGCCTTCGAAATCACTCAGCCGCTCGAGCGGCAGTTTCCGATACTGAACGCCGGTCGCCACGACCACTGCTCGCGCTCGTATTTGGGAGCCACAGTCCATGCGCGCGGTAAACTCGCCAATGTCATCGCTGCGGATTGCTTCGGCGCGGCGTGGAACGGCAAACCGCGTACCAAACTTCATCGCCTGTAACGCCCCGCGCCAGACAAGATCGGTCCCGGAAATCCCGGTGGGAAAGCCCATGTAATTTTCAATCCGCGACGATGTCCCGGCCTGTCCGCCGATGGTGGCATCCTCCACGACCAGTGCCGACAGGCCTTCTGCGCCGGCATAAACAGCCGCCGCAACGCCTGCCGGCCCACCGCCAACGATCAGAAGGTCAAAACTCTCGCCATCGGATACCGGCATGTCGATACCGATCCGATGGGCGATCTTCGCTGGGCTCGGATCCTCGATGACGTCGTGACTGCCGAAGATAACAGCCGGTTTGCCCGCGCCAATCGAGCAGGCATGAGCCACCTCTTCGGCCTCGCGCTCACCAATCGTCAGGGAGCGAAAAGGGATGCGGTTGCGAGAGGCAAAGGCCGCGATGTTGCGGATATCGCGATCGACTTCAGCGCCGACCAGGGTGAGACTGGCCCGACCGCTCTCCAGAAGCTGCCGCCGACGCCCGGCCAGCACCGTGACGATGATATCGCTCATCTCAGGGATCTCGGACATCAGCCGCAAGACTGCCTCGCGCGGCACGGCAAGCACGCGGCTTTGCCGGACAGCCCGCACGTCGAGCATCGCATTGCCGCCATTTAGCAACGACATCTCGCCAACGAACTGACCAGGCCCTAGCGTGGCGCCAGTGCCGTATCGGCCTCCAGAGACTGGATCAACGGCTTCGATCTCGCCATCGAGAACGTAGTAAAACGTATCCGACGGCTGACCCAGCGCGACGATAATCTCTCCCGGCGCGATCTCCGCTTCGCGACCCTGGGCTTTCAAAGCCGCCACATGCGCGGTGTCCAGCGGCGTGCGCACCGCCGTCGTTAGATCGATTGCCAGTGATTCCATACGCTGCTGGTCCCCTTGTCGCTACGGCAGACCTAATGTCGGATTTGGCACAGACAAGCGAGAGAACAACCAGATGGCGTGCATCGCATCCGAAACCTGAATGCCGACAATACCTACCGCGCGATTTCCATCTGCACCTCGTTGCGGCGCAGGAAGCCGGGTGTAAACGGGCTGTTGTAATAGGCGTAGACGGGCGCACTGCGCGGCGTCAGTCCACGGTCGGCGACCCAAGACCGAAGCTCTTCTGCCCGGTTTGACATGAGATCATCGCGGGGACGGCCACTAAAACGAACCGTGGCGACCCGTCTCTCAGGCTTTGAGACGATGCGAATCCTAGTGTCGACCGGCGTCGGCAGCGACGCCCGATCGTAGCGGGCCGGCATGATAAAGCCGATGGTCCAGCTTCCATTACCGCCTTGCTGGGTGACGGGCGCCGTCATGCCGATCGTTTCGCCTTGTGTTGGGCTTGATTGGGTTTGGGTAACAGGCGCGGTCATGCCGATGCGCTCGGCAGGCACATTCTTCCCGAAAATGTAGTCGGCGAGAACACTGAAGGCCGCATTGGCAGCCTGATCGCGGCTTCCATCTACCTGAATCTCGGCGATGATCAGGCCGGGATAGTCGCGGATCTCGAATGCCCCATCCGTCAGAACAACCATGTAGTCAGGTGTTTCAGTGGCCATTGCGGGCTCCGGCGGAGACAAAAGAAGACAGAAAACCGTGCCGAGCGCTGCGACAAACCGGTTGCACCAGTGCCGGGCGTGACGTAGCTGCCGACCTGATGCACCATCGACCGACCCGAACCGGACACAACCGATATGTCTCATAGACATAGCCATTTCTCACTCCACTCGAGCCTGATGCAGACCCGATTGCTCACCTGATGAGATTACGCATGAAGATGGCGTGCGGTTGCACCTGACCGCGATTCTGAATCGTCAATCGATGCGAAGTCGCTTATGGTCGGTCCGTGATTCGCGCTTGCATTTCGTGTTGAACTCAATACCCCTACACTCCAAGGGGGCCGGGCCGAAGGAGACAGTGAGATGAAGAAGATTCTGCTGGTGGCTTCGCTTGCGCTATTTGTGTCGGCTTGCACACAGTCCGAACAGCGTGTTGTGACAGGGGCCGGGATTGGCGCCGTGGGGGGTGCCATTGTCGGTGCCGCTGCAACGGGAAGCGTTGAAGGTGCCGCCGTGGGGGCTGCAATTGGCGCCGGCACGGGTGCTGTTGTCGCTGCGCTTACCGATCGTCCGGGCTACTGCGTCTGGCGCGATCAGAACGGCCGCGAATACGTCGACCGCTGCCCGTAAGTCGACAGGTAACAGGACCTAGTAACCGGCTCCGGCGCGCGACCAGCGTTCCGGGGTCGTTGTATTTGGCACGCAGTCATCCGACCTTGGCAAGCAAGGGGGCTGCGTTCGCCGGTCCCTCGATCAATTGCGGCTCGCCAAACAGATAGCCCTGAAGGGCTGTGACACCCCAGCTTGCCAACAGGTCGGCCGACGCCTCGTCGGTTACCCATTCAGCCACGGTCTCGAGGCCGAAATGGCTGCCGAGATCGGCCAACGTTTTGACGAACATCTGATCTTCAGGGCTCTGCGATAGGCCGCGGATAAAGGCGCCATCAATCTTCAGAACGTCGGCGCGAAGATTCTTGAGATTGACGAAGGATGTGTAGCCCGCGCCAAAATCATCGATCGCCACACGAACTCCAAGATCGTGCATCGAGGCAACGAAATCCCGTGTCTCGACGACGTCGCGAATCGCCGCGGTTTCGGTGATCTCTATGGTTAGACGCTTGACCAAAGAGCGGTCCCGGGTGGCCGTTTCGGCCAGCATGGTGAACCATTCAGGATCGGCGATGGTGTGCGCTGAAACGTTGACGGACAATTTGGCATCGGGATGGGCACCAAGATAATCCAGCGACAAGTTGAGCGATCTAAGGTCGATCGGGCGGACAAGACCAAGACGCTCGGCTAGATTGATAAACTCACTGGCTGCCATGACCGTGCCGTCTTCGCGCACCAGCCGTGACAGGGCCTCGTGATGGGTAACTTCACGGGTCTTGGCGTCGACCACGGGATGCAGCGCCAGTGACAGCCGCTCTTCCGCAAGCGCAGATACCAGTTGATCGGCAGTAGCGATGTTCTTGCGCCGCGCCGCTTCGCGCCGGCTAGAGGGTTCGAACAGCACGAAGCCGCTGCGTCGCCTGCGCCGCAATTCCCCAAACGCTTCCTGGGCCCGCAGCATCGCGTCGTGCGGCGTGACGGCGAAGCGCGGCAACAGGACACCTGCCAGCGAGACGCTTGCCGACACCGGTCCTGCCGCCGTGTCGAAGGTTTCATCGCGAACTTCTCGCATGAACCGTTCCGCCGCGACATGGGCTTCCTGTTCGCTGCAATTGTTCAAGACCAGGCCAAGCTTGTTACCTGAGTAACGGCCGAGCGCGTCGCCCCCACGCATCGAGGTGCGCACCCGACGCGCAACGCCTCCGATCACCTCGTCGGCGACATCGAACCCATAGGCATCATTGATCACAGAGAGATTGTCGATCGCCGCCAGCATGAAAACGAGATACGACTGGTAGCGCTTGGCATGGTTCAAAGATGCCCCAAGCGCTTCCAAGAGACGCGTGCGATTGAACTGCCCTGTCAGGGGATCATAGCGGGCGAGAAATGCCAGCCGCTCTTCGTGCTCGTGGCGGTCATTGATAACCCGCACGACGCCATGGGCCCAACGCGGCCGACCGTCATCGCCGGCGAACCATCGGCCTGTATCCTCAATCCAAAGCCCTACCGCGCTGTCACGGCCTCCAGGCAGGAAACGGTACTGCAGTTGATAGGAGCGACCCGCACCATCGTCCTGGGCTGCGCTGCGGCAGACAGTTTCATGTCGATTGGTCAGATTGTCGGGATCGAGAAGAAGGCCAAAGCCGGTGCCCGTTGCGATCTGCCCGGGCTCGCGCACTTCAAGGACGTCCGGGGCATTGTTGCTCCAGCGGATACGATCCGTGGCGAGATCCCATTCATACACTGCTTCACCGACCGAGTTCAGAACATCGGACAGACTAATCGCCGTACCATCGGGGCGTGGCGCCAAACGCCCCGGGCGCACAGTTGCGATTGGCGTGGCCGTCCGATCATCGGCGATGACGAGCGCGTTTGGGTCACCGCTGCAATCCAAGGCCTGTGGCCGTGTCCGCATGTCTCTCCACTCGACTTTCATGCCGCCATGACGAACGAGCGTGGAAGACGTGGAGCGCATATCCCGGCAAACACCGGCTGCTTGAAGCCCCCAGACTTCGACGCACAAGATCGGTCGGCAGAACGCTTGTAAGGCGGTCGGACCGATATCGCTGGCACGATGCTTGCCTCTTCCATGTTAAGGTCTTCTTAACGTCCCGATTCGGGACAGGGAGCTTCGCGTTGAAACTGGAACCGGTCGGCATAGGGACATCTGCAGGCAGAGCCTCGCGACGCCGCACAGAAGATACGCGTCAGCGCGTCGATGCCGTATCACCGCAACGCGCACTGGTGCCCGTAAGCCCACGCGATCAGCGGTCCGAACGGAGCTATGTTCGCTTACCCGGCTTCCGTGCGGATGCCGGCTTCGTGGCTCAGCTCATCGCGACCCATCTCGATATGCCACAGACCCGTGCACGACGGACAGCCAACGTCGAAGACGTTGTCACAGCCTATGCCACAGCAAGGTCCAGGCACCACCGCACACCGATGCGGCCGCAGGCCGACGCTTTGGCGTGATCCAACGGCAACGCCGGTCAAAACCCAATCGCACATCCATCCTTGCGCGGATCGGACCCGCCTATCAGAACGCCCCGATCGTGATCGATCCAGATCGCCTGACCACCGCCCCAGGGCTTGCTGGCAATCTCAACGCGATGTCCCATGGCGGAGAGCTGCGCCTGGGTCGTCTCCGGAACCGTGTGTTCGACTGCAAGCGGACCACCCTCGATGAACGCGCGGGGGGCATCCAGAGCCGATTGTACGTCCATCCCGAAGTCGATCATGTTGGTCAGGAAATGGGTGTGGCCGCACGCTTGGTATTGCCCGCCCATGACACCGAACGACATGACCGTCCGGCCGTTTCTGCGCAAGAGGCCTGGAATGAGCGTATGCAGCGGTCGCTTGCCCGGTTTCACTTCGTTCGGGTGGCCCTGTTGCAGTGAGAAGGCCGCACCGCGGTTTTGCAGGACGACGCCGGACTGCTCGCCGACGATCCCTGAACCGAAACTGTCGAAGATTGAGTTGATCACAGTGATACAACGGCCCTCCCCATCAGCAACGGTGAGAAGAATGGTGTCCGTTGCCAACCGCGGGTCCATAGCAGCCGTCTCTGGCCCGCGCCGTGCCGGATCGATCCGGCCACGCAGACTTGCGATATGGGCCGGAGACAGGAAGTCGGCCGGATCGGGGGAGGAAGCCGGATCACCGACAAAGCCATCGCGTACGCCATACGCAAGCCGTGCCGCTTCCATTTCGAGATGGACGCGCTGCGCGCCATTGGGATCGAGTTCCGCCAGATCGAAGCCTTCGAGGATGCCGAGCATCATCAGAGCCACGACGCCTTGCGTGTTCGGTGGAAGCTCGACCACGCCATACGCGCGATAGGTATGTTCAACCGGCATAACCCAGTCGATTGAGATATCGGCCAGGTCATCAGCCATCATGACCCCGCCCTGGCGCGCGATCGCGGAAACGAGATCCTCGGCCACCGCGCCACGATAAAAACCGTCCGGCCCCTCGGCCGCGATCCGCTCATACGTGGCGGCGAGCGCCGGCTGAACCCAGACATCGCCGATTTTTGGTGCCGTCCCATCAGCCTTGAGATGATGAGTAGAGGCGCCGACGTCGCGCCGAAGCCGATCCGCTGCTTCGCCCCAATCATGCGCAACACGCGGTGCGACGGGATAGCCGTTGCGCGCAAGATCGATGGCCGGCTGCAGCGCCCGGTCAAGGCCGAAGCGGCCGAAGCGAACGCACAGCTCCGCCCAACCCGCCACCGCGCCCGGCACCGTGACAGCCAGACCGTGATGTTCCGGCATCTCGCTCAGACCGCGCTCGCGCAGCCACTCAGCGTCGAGCCCCTTTGGCGCATGCCCCGATGCGTTCAGCCCGTGGATCGTGCCATCCGGCTCCGACACCAGAGCGAACAGATCACCACCTGCCGATGTCATGTGCGGCTCCACCACGGTCAGACAGGCAGCAGCGGTGACCGCAGCATCGACGGCGTTGCCGCCAGCGCGCAGCACGTCAATCGCAGCCAAGGTCGCACGCGGATGCGACGTCGCAGCCATGCCGTTCGGCGCCAGAACCGCCGAGCGGCGGGGGAGTTGGAAATCACGCATGGTGAAATGGCCCCATTCCAATTGACCGTGGCTCTCCATCACGGCACAGCTGTTGTTCTTACAATCGGATTGGCGCAGGAGGCCTGGGTTTCTAGTGTCCTGTCAATGAACCGATGAGGAGCCCACCATGACCGATCTGACCCTTGCCACCGCAATGACCATTCTCGAAGCTGCCCTCGCAACGCGGCAAGAGCGCGGCATCAAGCCGCTTGCCGTGGCGGTTCTGGATGCCGGTGGCCATCTCAAGGCGCTTCAGGCCGAGGACGGCGCCTCCTTCCTGCGGCCGAAGGTGGCGCATGGCAAGGCTTATGGGGCGCTGGCGATCGGCATGGGCTCGCGCGCCCTGATGGCGCGCGCCGAGCAGCAGGCCCATTTCATCAACTCGGTGAACCATCTCTGCGACGGGGCACTGGTCGCGGTGCCGGGCGGGGTGTTGATGCGCGATGGCGCCGGCAAGCTCATTGGCGCAGTCGGAATCTCCGGCGACACATCCGACAATGACGAGGCATGCGCGATCGCCGGAATCGAGGCGGCAGGTCTGGTTGCGGAAACAGGGTGAGGCCGGAGGCTTACAGCTGCCCACCCGGTCCGACGGTGAAGTCGCGGCGAGCCTGGCGGATGGTGATTGAAAAGCCAGCGATCACGTCGACAAGCACGATCATCAAGAAGACGAAGAAGGTCGAGGTCGCAGCGAGGCCGACAAGCAAAAACTCGATGAGCGCGCCAATCAGCACCATCGTCGACAAGATATGATCGACGATTGTGCCGGATGCCGTGCGCGTTGCCTTGAGAACTTCGAGAAACAGGACGAAGACGGCAAACGAGATAAACAGGTCTCCGGCAGTCATTTCCCAGACGGCGCCCGAGACCATCGGCACGCCGATGACGACTGCATCCCAGTCAAACCCCGGAAGGCCGAAGGCAACGGCATTATAGACGGCCAGCGGCACGATCATCAGCGGTATGGCGAAGATCATGCGCGTCGTCTCCAATCAGGACGATCGACGGTTCAGGATATCAGACGTCACGCATCTTCTTTGATGTCGAGAATCTGCTTGCCGCGATACATGCCGGTTTTGAGGTCGATGTGGTGCGGCCGGCGCAATTCGCCCGACTCCTTGTCTTCCACATAGGTCGGCTGCTTGAGCGCGTCGGCGGATCGGCGCTTGCCGCGCCGCGACGGCGTCACTTTGCGCTTTGGGACGGCCATGTCTGAACTCCAAAATGTCTAATACATTGGCGCAGGATCGGGCGGAAAACCGGTTCCCCGCTTTTCCTGATCCCGCTTTGCCGCAAAGGCGATGCGCGCGCGAGCCGCGCCAATCCAGACTTTGCGATGCAAGAAAGTCGCGACGCTATACAGCGTCAGACGCCGTTTGGCTAGCCGGTCTGGGCAAGAATCCTATCGCAACACAGCCTGCTACAATCCAAGGCAGGCAATGCTCGCACCGCCCTGGCGCGCCCGGCCCTCGACGATGCCGGCGATACGGGCATGCCGGCTCGATGGCCGCGCCGGATTGCGGGCCTTCGGATTTGGCAACGTCGTCGCCATCAGCGCTGCATTGCGCCAGGAAAGCTGGTCCGGCCGCGCAGTGTAGTAATGCGCCGTGCCTGCGCCAGCGCCATAAACGCCGGGCGCCCATTCCGCGACGTTGAGATAAATCTCCAGGAGCCGCCGTTTCGACAGGACGAGATCGAGCCAGAGCGCCAACGGTAGTTCCAGCGCCTTGCGGACTTCGCTGCGCTGCGGCCATAGGAACAGGTTCTTGGCAAGCTGCATTGTGATGGTCGACGCACCGCGCGGACGTCCGCCATCCATCCACTCCTGGACGCTGGCGCGTAACTCACCGAGATCGATGCCCATATGGCGGCAGAACTTTCCGTCTTCCGAGGCAATCACCGAAGCGACCAGCGGCGTGCCCATCTCTTCAAAAGACACCCACTGGCGCTCGACCTGTCGGCCGGTCAACCAGTCCGCTAGCATTAGCGTCGAGACCGGCGGGACGACCGCATAGAGAACGGTCAGCAAGAGCGGCGTTGCGATCACAACCGCAACACCAAGACCAAATACACGCCACACCGACCATCGCCGGGATTTGGCCGGTGCAGTGGTTTCCTCGACCTCGGTTTCTGTCTCACTTGTCATGATGTGTCCGGTATCCCCCGAAGCCCGCGTGCTTAGTGACCGGTTGGCACCACGGCAAGAGGATAAATCCGCGATTTGTGCGGCAAAGCGATGACGCGTGGCCAAACACCCGCTTGCCTGCACCGCCGATCTCGGTCATTGAGCGGCGATGTCGCATAACTTCGAAGATGATCTCAGCGGCTTCGCCGAAACCCTGGAACAGGTTCTCGTCGATCTGATTGGTCAGACGGACACAGACAGGGTGCGCGCGGCCATGGCCCACGCCGTGCTCGGTGGCGGTAAGCGCGTCCGACCCTATCTCGTCGCCCGCACGGCCGCGCTCTTCGGGATTGATCAAGCCGACACGCTGCGTGTTGGGGCGGCTCTGGAACTCCTGCATGCCTATAGCCTCGTCCACGATGATTTGCCGGCGATGGACGACGACGATCTCCGGCGCGGCAAGCCGACCGTCCACATCGCTTTTGATGAGGCGACGGCGATCCTTGCTGGCGATGGGCTTCAGACACTAGCCTTCGAGGTTCTGGTTGATCCCGAAACCCATGAGGATCCGGCAGTTCGGGCGGACTTGTGTCTCGGCCTCGCGCGCGCCTCAGGCGTCGACGGCATGGTTGGTGGGCAGATGCGCGACATTATGGCCGAAACAGCTGCGCTCGATCTGGACGGCACCCTCGTCATGCAGGCGATGAAGACCGGTGCCCTGTTTCGCTTCGCCTGCGACGCAGGTGCCATCCTCGGCGGCGCGGACAACACGGCCCGGGACGCGCTTCGCCGTTATGCTGGCGCCATCGGCACGGCATTTCAAATCGCAGACGATCTCTTGGATCGGAAGAGCGATGCAGCAACACTCGGCAAAGCCGCTGGCAAGGATCGGGACAGAGGCAAGGCGACCCTGGTCGATCTTCTCGGCGACGAGGCGGCACACTCGCGATTGGATGGGCTCGTTGCAAATGCCGAAGATGCTGTTTCGGGCTTTCGGAATGCCACGCATCTCAAGGCACTCGCCCGCTTTATCCGCAATCGCGAGCGATAATTGCGGCGCCTGATGGGTCAGGTCAGCGTTCTGACGAAGAACGCAATCAGGTGCTCAAACAGCATGTTTTCGGTGTTGCCGTCCGGCAGATGGTCCTGGCCGTCAAGATAATGTACTTCGGGCGCACGACCGGCAGCGGTCAGGCGCGCTTCGAGGCGCCGTGTCATCTCGACGCTCCACACCCGGTCCGCTGTGCCATGACTGAGGAACAGCGGCCCATCATAGCGCTCGATCTCGATTCGAGCGGTCGGCATCAGCCCGTCGGCTGAGCCACGCCACGTCCAGGCACGCTCGGCGGGGTCCCAGGCCTGCCAGCCGGGATCACCGGCATCACGCCAGCGTTTGGCGTCGAAGGCACCACAAATAACATCGGCGGGACTGTGGACCGCGACCGCATCCGGCAAGGGCGCCACGCCATCGCGCACCATCAGGGATGTCAGAAGCAGCGCATGTTCTCCCCCGCGCGAGACGCCATAAAGGCCGATCTTGTTGCCCGAAACCGGAAATTCACGCAGAGCATCAAGTGCATCAACAGTACGGTCGAGAGGCACATCGCGAATGGCACCCGCATTCCAGCCATTGCCGTCGCGGGAATAACTCAGGGGAAACGCGAGAAAGCCGTGCACTGCCAACATAACCGCATTGCGGTGGCTCCAGCCGGACCAGCCGCCCTCGGACCCGTGCAGCAGGAGCACGGTCGGGAACGGTCCGTCGCCCGGTGGGCCATAGGTTGTGCCCCATCCGGGCAACAGGCGACGAACGACTTTGAGCACGCTCACTCTGCTGCGTCAGCCGGCTTCGCACCATCGCCGAAGCGGTTATCGATATAGTCGATCACCATGGTCTTGAACTCGTCCGCGATCTTCGGACCACGCAAGGTCACGGTCTTCTTGCCGTCGACGAATACGGGGGCTGACGGCTGCTCGCCGGTGCCGGGTAGCGAGATACCGATATCGGCATGTTTGGATTCACCTGGACCGTTCACGATGCAGCCCATCACGGCGACGTTGAGCGTCTCAACGCCAGGGTATTTCTCGCGCCACACCGGCATTTCCGCTGAGAGGAAGGTCTCGATGTCCTTGGCGAGTTCCTGAAAGACGGTCGAGGTCGTCCGACCGCAACCGGGGCAGGCGGTCACGACCGGCACGAAGGACCTCAGGCCCATCGATTGCAAAATCTCCTGACAGACCTTGACCTCGAGCGTCCGGTCGCCGCCCGGCTCAGGCGTCAGCGACACGCGGATCGTGTCGCCGATGCCCATCTGCAGGAGCACCGCGAGCCCCGCGGTCGAGGCGACGATCCCCTTCGAGCCCATGCCCGCCTCGGTCAAGCCAAGATGCAGACCATAGGCGCAGCGCGCGGCAAGTGACTGATAGACAGCAATCAGATCCTGAACCTGGCTGACCTTGGCCGACAGCAGGATCTTGTCTGACGGTAAGCCGATCTCCTCGGCACGCTGAGCCGACAGAAGTGCTGACTGGACGATCGCCTCACGGGTTACCGCGCGAGCATCCTCGGGGTCGGCCCTTTCCGCGTTCTCATCCATCAGTCGGGTCAGAAGATCCTGATCAAGGCTGCCCCAATTGACGCCGATCCGGACCGGCTTGTCATAATCGAGCGCCATCTCGATCATCTGCCCGAATTGCAGATCGCGCTTTTCCTTGAAGCCGACATTGCCGGGATTGATGCGGTACTTCGCCAGCGCCTCGGCACAAGCAGGATGATCACTCAGAAGCCGATGGCCGATATAGTGGAAATCGCCGACCAGAGGCACATCAACGCCCATCAGCATCAGACGGTCGCGGATGTGCGGCACGGCTGCGGCCGAGTCGTCCCGGTCGACGGTGATACGGACGACTTCGGAGCCAGCCCGCGCAAGCGCCGCGACTTGACGCACCGTGCCGTCGATATCGGCTGTGTCGGTGTTGGTCATCGACTGAACGACGACCGGCGCGTCGCCTCCGACAGTCACATTGCCAACCATGACAGGAATGGACCGCCTGCGCGGCGCTGTCTGTCCTGAAAACTGCATCCCGATCTCCTCAGGGGGCGGCGCATGTCCTGAACCGCTCAGATGGGGATATATCGCCGGACTGGGGACAAGGCCAGTCGGTATGGCAGGTTCGCTAGCAAGGTATATCTGACGCCAGCCAGTGCTCAAAAAGCTATCTTTTGCGGTACTGGTGGCAACAAGCCCTATCCCGCAGTGCCCACGCTTTGCGCTTGCACTGGCCCGCTGATACCGGCACACAAACGGGGAGACTCTAGCTCGTCTCGGTCGGAACCAATAACCCCTGGGATGCGTGCCATGGCGGCTTCAAAAAGCGATGTCCGCAAGATCAATCTCGCGCTTCAGGGCGGCGGAGCGCATGGCGCTTTCACCTGGGGCGTCCTCGACAGACTGTTGTCGGACGGACGCATCGAGATCGAGGGCATCACCGGAACGAGCGCTGGCGCCATGAACGGAGCCGTCCTAGCAAACGGCTATGCCGAAGGCGGAGCAGAAGGGGCGCGCGCCCATCTCAAAGAGTTCTGGCGCACGATCGCGCAATTCTCTCGTGCAAGTCCCGTGCAGCGGACAATCTTCGACGTCCTGTTCAACAATTACAGCCTCGACCATTCACCGGGCTATCTGGCGATGGACATCATCTCACGGTTTGCCTCGCCCTATGATTTCAACCCGCTGAACCTCAACCCCTTGCGTGATCTCGTCGAGCGCACGATCGACTTCGACAAGGTGCACAAATGCAAAGGCGTAAAACTGTTCGTGGCCGCGACCGACGTCTTCGAAGGCAAAGTCAAGGTGTTCGGCTCAACTGAGGTGACATCCGATGCGCTGATGGCCTCGGCCTGCCTTCCACAAATGTTCCATGCCGTGGAAATCGACGGCATCCCCTATTGGGATGGTGGGTTCATGGGCAACCCGCCGCTATTTCCGCTGTTTTACGAGTGCAACTCTGACGACACGCTTCTGGTGCAAATCAATCCGGTCGAGCGACGCACCGTACCGCGTTCGGCGCGTGAGATCCTCGACCGGGTGAACGAGATCACCTTCAACTCCTCTCTCTTGCGCGAGTTGCGCACGATTGAGTTCGTCGGGCGGATGATCCGCGAGGAACGACTCGACCCGAAGAAATACCGCGACGTGAAGTTGCACCGGATCGATGGTGGTGACGACCTGATCGAACTTTCTGCGTCATCGAAGCTCAATGCCGAATGGGGCTTTCTCAGACATTTACGCGACATCGGGCGCATGCACGCCTCAGCCTGGCTGGACGCTCATTTCGATGACATCGGCAAGCGCGGGACCCTCGATCTGCGAACCATGTTTGAAACCAAGCAAAGTCTCCAACACGCCGTCCTGCCGAGGCACTGATCGAGCCTGCGTGAGTTTGGAACCGTAGCCATGAGACTGGTCAGATATCTCAGCGCCGTCGGGTGCTTGGCCGCGTCAACGCTTGCGGCCATTGCCACGACCGATGTTCCTCTGCCTCGCGAAAAACCACAATTGCCGACGGAGGCCGAGGCTGCAACCGACGGTCCAGTCAACGATCAAACCACGACACCGGACGAAGGCGCGGAACCGGATCGTCTGCTCGGGCGACCCGTTGACGACAGTGCCCTGGCGCTCTGCCTAGCCGATTTGGAGCGGTTGGGCGTTGTATTCGAACCCGTTGCCGAGATTGAGGACGCGCCCTGCCAGGTCTTCGCACCGCTAAATGTGACGGCCTTGCGCGGCGTGTCTCTGTCAGTGTCGGCGACCCTGACCTGCGACATGGCACGCGCGACGGCCGAATGGCTGGACGATATCGTCCATCCCGAGGCGCGCCGCCTAGGCGCCGATCTCACGGGCCTGCAGGTCGCGGCGTCCTATATTTGCCGCACGCGCAACAGCCAGGAGGGTGCCGAGATCTCCGAGCATGGCCACGCCAACGCGCTCGACATCTCGGCCTTTCTTTTCGAGACCCGTCCACCGATCGCGGTTCAGCCCTATGATCGATTGAATAGCCGGGAGACCTTGTTTCTGGACCGTGTGCGCACAGGCGCCTGTCATCATGCAATGACCGTGCTCGGCCCGGGATCGGATGGGTTTCATGCCGATCACATCCATTTGGATGCCGCCCCCCGCAGCGGCGGTTATCGCCTCTGCCGATAGGGGCTTAGTTCGCGACCTTCATCCGAGGTGATTCATGCAGCTCGACCCCGACTATGCACGCCTGGCAGCACCGCTCGACGACTATGAAGCGGACTGGGTCAACGGCGTGCCGGACACTTTACGCAAAGCCTATTCGAATGCCCGTGCAGCCCTTGATGGCGATGTCCATCCGGAGTGCACGATCACACCCTTCCCCGAGACAGCGCCGGTGCGGGGTCTCCGCTTTCAGCCAGAGAGCGACACAGCCAAACCCGGAACCGCGATCGTCTTCTTTCACGGCGGCAGCTTCACGGTCGGCTCTCCAGAGACGCACAAGGTGATGACGTCCTATCTTGCCGCCGAAACGGGCCTCCCCGTCTATTCCATCGATTATGGGCTGGCCCCGGAGCATCCCTATCCGAGTCAACGAGAGGAAGGGGTCAGAGCGGTCGAGGCCGTCCTGACCGGCGTCTGCGATGCATCAGGCCGGGGACCGGAACGGTTACTACTTGCAGGAGATTCCGCTGGGGCCGCGATCTGTTTCTGGGTCGACGCCAAGCTCGACGACGAACCGCGGAGCAAGATTGACGGCATTCTCGCGATTTATGGCGCCTTCGGTGCAGACCGCAGCAACAGCAGCGCTAACGGCGAGGCCGGATCAGGGCTGTCCAAGACCGAGCTTGACGCAGCCCTTGCCCGCCTCGGCAATCCAGCCGACCTAGCAGACGATCCGGTCTTCCGGATCGTCGCATCTGCGCGAATGGATGGACCGCCCTGCTATCTCGCTGCCGCCGCGTTGGACCCGGTCTGCATCGACAGCGAGGTTCTGCACACACGTCTGACAGAAGGCGGGCGCGATACCGTGCTCGACATCGCACCCGGTCTGCCGCATGGCTACATGCACTTCGTTGCGCGCGTTCCGGCGGTGCGGGCCGCCTTCGACCGTGCGGTGGAATGGATCCGCGCGATCGTCACCTAGATCGGACCCGTCTTGCGATAGCGCTTAACTCTCGCGCCACCAGCGTTCCATCGACTTCCAGCCATCGACATCGCGATTGGCGCCCAAGGCATCATGGCCGACGCCGGTACGGGTTGCGAAAACGTATTGCGCATAGACCGGGATGACGGTGCCGCCATCATCCTTCACGATCTCCTGCATCTCCCAATACATATCGCGGCGGGTGTCAGTATCGAGTTCGGTGCGAGCCTGGACGAGAAGCTCATTGAACCGGTCGTTCGCCCAACGCGCGTCGTTCCAGGGAGCCTCGGCCGCATATCCGGTGCTGAACATCAGGTCTTCGGTCGGCCGGCCGCTCCAGAACGCGGTGCAGAACGGCTTTTTCAGCCAGACATTCGACCAGTAACCGTCGTCTGGTTCACGTACCACCTCGATCTTAACACCGGCGGCAGCGGCAGATTCGGCGAACAGAACCGCCGCATCGACGGCGCCCGGGAAGGCAGCATCGGCGCAATGAAGCTGCACCGACAGGCTGTCGAGACCGGCTTCGCCGAGATGGAACCGAGCCCGATCCGGATCATAGGCGCGTTGCTCCATCTCCGAATTGAAGAACCGGTTGGCCGGGGTGATCGGACTGTCATTGCCCACCTGGCCATAGCCGGACAGAAGCGTCTCGACCAGTTGCTCGCGGTTGATGGCATATTTCAGCGCAAGCCGCACGTTCGGATCGTCGAAGGGGGCGGTGTCCGTGAACATCGGCATCGTATAATGCTGAGTGCCCGTCACTGCATGGATGTTGATGTTCGAATCGCGCTGCAGCAGAGCCACGGTCGACAGATCGACACCGCCGATCGCGTCGACTTCACCGGTGACGAGCGCATTGGTCCGCGCAGTCTGATCGTTGATCGACAGAACCTGGACCCGGTCGAAATGCGCCCGGCCCTCTTTCCAATAGTCCGGGTTGCGCTCGCCGACATAGCGCACGCCGGGCTCGAACTCGACAAGCTTGTAGCCGCCAGTCGACACGCCCTCCTGCCAGTCTGGCTTGCCATCAACGTCCGGGAAGATGACGAAGAAATACTCCGACGTCACGAAGGGGAAGTCGGCATTGCCGGTCGCAAGCTCGAAGACGACGGTCAGATCGTCGTCCTTGCGAATGTCTGTGACGCCATCGAGCAGCGACTTGCCACCGGAATTGGTCTCGTCGCCGCGATGGTGGTTGAAACTTGCGATGACATCATCGGCAGTCAGCGACTTACCGTTATGGAAGGTAACGCCAGAACGCAGCCGGAAGGTCCAGATACGTGCGTCGGGGCTCGGCTCCCAGAACTCGGCAAGCTCCGGGACCGCGGCGCCGCTTGCATCGACCTCCGCCAGGCAATTGCCGATCGCGCCGGTCATGAAGTGGTTGATGATGCCGGTGCCATAGGTTGCGGGATCAAGCGATTCCGCCGTATTGCCGCCGCGCACCGCAAGCGTGTAGCTCCCACCACGCTGCGGCGTCGACGCACGCGCCGCCCGCAAGCCCAGCGGCCCGAGCCCTGCCATAAGCCCACCAGCCATCAGTCCAGCGTTGAATTGGCGACGATCCAAAAGTTTCCCGACCATGATGCTCTCCCCTTGCGGCGCCTTGGATGGGCCGTTTGTCGTTCCATGACACAGATGGAACAGATTATGCCCTAGGGAAGACAGGTTTAGCGATGGCACGCAACCAATTCTGCCATGCTGTGATCACGGGGCTGAAACTGGCCGAAACGTTCAGACCAAAGGGCTGAAAGTCAGTCTTGACCAAATGCCCAGTCAAGACCATCGCCAACCCAGTCAGCGCGGAAATTATGCCCGCCATCGTGCAGACATAGTTCGATTGTCGTGCCGGCCGCACAGGCACTCCAGGTCTCGCAGGACAGACCATCCGTTGTCTGGCTCATAAATGCGTCGGCGCTGCAGGCATTGGCCGCCAGCAGACGGTCGACACCGAGCAAGACATCCCCCTGATGCCACTGACCGTTGTCGCCGATCGGCCGCCCCGCCATCGGCACGACCGTGTCACTGGTGCCGTGAATGTGGCGCACGGTCGCTTGGCTTGGGCAGGCGTCCGGTAGTGGCCGCCAGAAAGCGCCGGCCACCGGCAGGAACGCCGCATAGTCGGTGCCTTGATAACAGGCAACATCCCAGGCCATCGACCCGCCTTGCGAAAAGCCTGAGACATAGATGTGGTCTGGATCAATGCCGAAACGCATGATGATGTCAGCCCGCACCGAGGCTGTGAACGCAAGATCGTCGCGCGCGCTCGATGGCGATCCGACATGGGCCCAGGTCCGATTGCGTCCATTGGGCGCGATCAGGACGACATTTCGCGACGTGACTTCGTCGACAAGCGCCTGATTGTTCATCACAAGCAGGCCACTCTGCTGCCAGCCATGAAAGAAGATGAGCGCTGCCCGCTTGCCATCTGGCGCCCCATCTTCCCACGGCAGAACAACATGATAACTGCCGTCCGCAACCACACACGGAGTCTCCGGGCCGCCGCAAGTATCTGCCCTTGCCGGGATCGGCCCAAAAGCGGCTAACAAAGCCAGCCCTGCGACAACGGCAACCGATTGCGACAGGAAAGAACGGAACGTCATGGGGCCCTCCGCAAGATCAATCTACAGACTTTTTACGGAGGTCTTACGTCGACGTCTCGCATGAAGGCTCGGGGTGACGCAGTCGTGATCGTCGGCAGTCTCCTCACCATGACGACAATCAACCTCTTAAGGTTATTGACCAGAGTCTTACAAGTTCGAGTTAAGGTTAAATGTCATAAAATATGCTCAGTGTATTTGATTCCATCTCACATTAAGCAATATTCACGCTCTCTTGATAGGTGAGTTCTGCTGATGAGCAGATGTCATCGATAGATTGAAGCGAATGGTGCGGGCATTATGACACAGAAGATCTTTACCGACTGGCAGCCGAAACATGCAGCACTCTGGGGACAGCATCCCCTGAGGCTGAAACATAGCCTGGCGGAGTCGCCTCTGTTCAGCAATTCGGCCTTGGCCGAACTGATCAGCAGCTATCCGCGTGAGCACTATGACCTTTTGCACACGGCGGAAGTCGGCGCAGCGCGTCGCGAATGGCGCGAGGGCGAAATTGGCTCGGCCAGCGGCGAAGATGTCATGGACGCCGTGCGCGACGGGCGGATGTGGATCAATCTGCGCCGCGTCATGGAGGTCGACGCACGCTATGACGGTGTGCTGAAGGATATCTTCGCTGAGCTCTCCAGCCGCGTTCCGGGCTTTGACCCCTACAAGCTCAATCTCGGCATCCTGATCTCGTCACCGAAAGCGCAAGTCTATTATCACGCCGACATTCCCGGTCAGTCGCTGTGGCAGATCCGCGGCACCAAGCGCGTCTATGTCTATCCGACGATCGAAACGCTGCTTCCGAAGCCGACGCTCGAGGGGATTATTCTGGGCTCGACCGAAGAAGAATTCGACTATGAGCCCTGGTATGACGATTGTGCCCAGGTGGTCGATCTCGAACCCGGCGAGATGCTGCACTGGCCGCTCAACTGCCCACACAGGGTTGAAAACCACGACATGCTCAATGTGTCGCTGACAACGGAGCACTGGACCGAAGAGCTCAAGCGCCACTATGTCGTGAACTATGCCAATGGCGTGATGCGCCATCGCTTCGGCCTGACACCGAAGGGGCACGACACGACCGGCCTTGGCTATTACGCCAAGCTCGGCCTTGCCGGCATTTGGAAAGTTGCCGGCCTGCAGAAGTCCAAGGAAGTCAAGCGGACCGTCGACTTCCGGCTCAATCCGCAAGCCGCCGATTTCATGCTGGACATCCCGGCCTATCAGCGCTGAAGGCCCGTCCCGACCTAAGTCGGCACGCGATATCCGTTTTCGAAGGCGGTCAGGCTCTGGCCGCCTTCTGCCATGTCATGAAGGCGGCCTTCAAATCGTGGTTCACATCGCCCACCTCGGCTGGGCTTGGCTCAAAGCCAGAGGACAGCATACGCCGACCGAGCATGTGATCACCCGGCTTGTTGACCGACTCGACCGCGCGCAACGTCTCGCCCACATAGCGAAACACCGAGAAGGCGCCATCTTCGGGACTGCCACGCACAATGTCGGTGTCCGCATCAAGCGCGAGCCCGACCATCTGTAATTTGACCGGCCCTTGATCCGACCAGAACCACGGCGTTTCGCTATAGTCTTTCGGCTCACCCAGCAGCGTCGCCACGGCCTGACGGGCCTGGTCATGAGCGTTCTGCACCGATTCAAGCCGCAACATCTCGCCTGAGAGGTGATACGGAAACGCGACGCAGTCGCCCGCCGCAACGATCTTTGGATCGGTCGTGCACATCGCGGCGTCGACCACAATGCCGTTGGTGACTTCGAGCCCAGCTGCGGCGGCAAGCTCGACATTCGGCACAACGCCGATGCCGACAACCGCGAGCGTCGTTTCCAACATCTCACCGTCGCCGGTCTCAACTGCGGTCAAAAGTCCGCCGGATCCATGGAACCGAGCAAGCCCGGTCCCAAGCCGAATATCGCTGCCAAGATCGCGATGTACATTGAGCATATGAGCGCTGATCTGAGGGGCGACGGCGCGTGCCATGAGACGAGGCGCTAGTTCCAAGACCGTGACCTCGACGCCAAGCGCGCGGGCGGTCGCTGCAACCTCGAGCCCGATGAACCCACCGCCCACGATCACCGCCCGACCTGACTCCACAAGCCTCTCGCGTAGCCAGCCGGCATCTTCCAGCGTGCGTAGCATATGGATGCCTTGGAGATCGGCCCCTTCGACCGGGGCATGGCGCAGGCTTGCGCCGGTTGTCAGGATGAGCCCGTCATAATGCGCTTCGGTGCCGTCACTGAAATGTACCGCCGAAGCGATCCGGTCGATCGCGACGACGGTCTGGTCGAGGCGTAGGTCGATCCCGTTCTCCGGATAGAAGGCTTCGGCCTTGATGAACGGCGGATCGCCGCCGTCTTTCAGAAATGCCTTTGACAGCGGCGGGCGGTGATAAGGCGCGTGGGACTCGCCACCAACCAGCATGATAGTGCCGTCAAATCCGCGCTCGCGCAGATCAGCCGCAGCCTGTGCGCCGGCATGGCCGGCACCGACAATAATGATGTCGCGCATGGGAACCCGTCACTCGCGCCTTGTTTCGACTGGCCGTCGCAGCGCCGGAAGCGGCGCGCTCACGTCAAGAGCACGCCACGACTGGACCGGTCATGCAAGACTGGACGCTCACTTGACCGGACCCGACGTGTTTCGCGAGCGAGACACGCGCGCACCTCAAGGCTTGAGCAGGATCTTGCCCTTGGCCTCGCGCCGGGCGAGAGCCCCGAGCGCCTCTCCAGCCCGGTCGAACGAATAGACACCGTGGAGATGCATCTTGAGATCACCCGATGCCGTCCAGGCGAGGAGCTGGCGCGTGTTCTCTGCACTTGCCTGGGGTTCTTCTTCCGTGAACCGGCCCCAGAACACGCCCAAGACATCACAACCTTTCAGCAGCGTCAGATTGAGCGGTAGCTTCGGGATGTCACCAGCGGCAAAGCCGATCACCAGGAAACGGCCCTTCCAGGCCAGCGAGCGCACACCGATCTCCGCGAACTCACCGCCAACCGGGTCATAGACCACGTCGACACCGCGCCCATCGGTGAGCCGCTTTAACTCCGCCCGCAGGTCTTGCGTTGCGTAATTGATGACCTCATCGGCACCCTTCTCACGGACGATCTCAAGCTTGTCGTCCGAGGATGCGCAGCCGACAACACGGGCACCCATGAGCTTGCCGAGTTCAACAGCTGCAAGCCCGACACCGCCCGATGCGCCCAACACCACCAACGTCTCACCCGGCTGAAGACGTGCCCGGTCCTTCAGCGCATGATAGGTCGTGCCGTAGGCAACCAGAAGCCCCGCCGCCTGATCGGCGGTCACCTCATCGGGCAGCTTGACCAGGAGCTTGGCATCAACCGCAGTCTTTTCCCGCGCAGCGCCTGACCCGGGAAAGCCCATGACCCGATCGCCCGGTTTGACGCTCGTCACGCCCTCACCGACACTCTCGACTGTTCCGGCCAGTTCGGCCGCAGGCGAAAAGGGCGGCTCGGCTCGAACCTGGTACTTGCCCTGGATGATCAGCGTGTCCATGAAGTTCAACGCGGCCGCCTCGACCCGCACGACCGCTTCACCAGAACCGGCCACGGGCTCCTCAATGTCACGCACGACAAGGGATTCGGGTGGGCCGAAGCTTTCGCACAACACGGCTCTCATGAACTGTCTGCCTCCGTCTTATTGATCTTGATGGGTCTCTCTCGCGGCCATTACCCGGCTAAGCCGGCAATGGCGCGCGCGAACTCATTGGCATCAAAAGGTTGCAGGTCATCTACGCCTTCGCCCACGCCGATGGCGTGGATCGGAAGGGCATGCTTGGCCGCGATGGCAACGAGAATGCCGCCGCGCGCCGTGCCATCCAACTTCGTCATGACGATGCCGGTGACGCCGGCGATCTCGCGGAAAACCTGAACTTGATTCAGTGCGTTCTGACCAACCGTCGCATCGAGCACCAGGAGCACGTCATGCGGTGCGCCTGGGATCTTTTTCTGGATGACACGAACGACCTTTTCGAGTTCGGCCATCAAGTCGGCCTTGTTCTGAAGCCGGCCTGCGGTATCGATCAGAAGAACGTCCGTGCCCTCATCAACCGCGCGATCCAGCGCCTCGAAGGCGAGGCTTGCAGCGTCCGAGCCCTGAGCGCGGGCGATCACCGGCGCATCGATACGCCCGCCCCAGATCTTGAGCTGCTCGATGGCAGCCGCCCGGAAGGTGTCGCCTGCGGCCAGCATGACCGACTTGCCGCTGTCCTTGAGCCGCGCACCGATCTTTCCAATCGTCGTCGTCTTACCGGAGCCATTGACTCCGACGACGAGCACGATATGGGGGATGTGGCCACGGTCAGTATTGAGCGGTCGGGCGACCGGTTGCAACACACGCGCCACCTCGGTCGCCATGACGGCCTTGATCTCGTCCTCCCCGATCTCCTTGTCATAGCGGTCTTTGGCAAGGCTTTCTGTGATTGACATCGCCGTCTCGACGCCGAGATCGGCCTGGAGGAGAACATCTTCGAGCTCTTCAAGCGCTGCATCATCGAGCTTGCGCTTGGTGAAGAGTCCCGTGATCGATCCGGTCAGCTTGGTCGAGGTGCGGGCGAGCCCGCCAGTCAGCCGGCCAAACCAGCCACGCTTTTTCTCAACTGTCTCGGTGTCAGTCACGCGGCCACCGCCTGAAGCCGCGTCCCATCATGGCCAGTGATCTGCGCCTGAACGACGCCCCGGTCTGGACCACGGGCAAGATCGACCTGAGTGAACCCATCAGTGCGGCCAAACCCCGGCTTTTCGACAAGGACACGACGAAACTGTCCGACCTCACTCGCCAAATGGTGGGTCAACGCCTCTTGACCCTTGTGACGAAGACGCTCGGCACGCGTCTTGATCAGTGACCGGTCAAGCTGGGGCATGCGGGCTGCCGGCGTGCCCTTGCGCGGCGAGAACGGGAAGACATGGAGATGGGTCAGGTCGCACGCATCAACGATCTTGAGCGAGTTTTGAAACATCTCTTCGGTCTCGGTCGGAAAGCCGGCAATGATATCGGCACCGAACACTATGTCAGGTCGTAGACCGCGTGCCTCCCGGCAGAACTGGATGGCATCAGCACTAAGATGGCGCCGCTTCATCCGCTTCAGGATCATGTCGTCGCCAGACTGGAGCGACAGATGCAGATGCGGCATGAGACGCTCTTCCTCGGCAAGCGCTCGCATCAGATCGTCATCAGCTTCGATCGAGTCAATCGACGACAGCCGGAGCCGCTGAAGCTCTGGCACATGGCGCAGGATCGCGCGAACCAGCGTGCCAAGCCTGGGATGACCCGGAAGATCGGCGCCATAGCTCGTGATGTCGACGCCGGTCAGCACGACCTCGAGATGGCCGGTCTCGACCAGGCGGCGGATCTGGGCGATGACCTCGCCCATTCCGACCGAGCGCGCATTGCCGCGACCATAGGGGATGATGCAGAAGGTGCAGCGGTGATCGCAGCCGGTCTGCACCTGAACATAGGCACGGCTGCGGCCCTGAAGTCCGTCGACGAGATGCGGCGCCGTCTCACGTACGCCCATTATGTCGTTGACGCGCACCTTTTCGAGAGCGTCGAGATCGAGTGACGTACGCCGATAGCTTTCT
Organism: Pseudomonadota bacterium; assembly: GCA_039819185.1. GTDB lineage: Bacteria > Pseudomonadota > Alphaproteobacteria > Rhizobiales > Tepidamorphaceae > JBCBSK01. The sequence continues at coordinate 52,324 of JBCBSK010000001.1, forward strand.
GGCCGGAGCTTTTCCTCATTGCCGAGCACGAGATCGACCTCGGGCATGGCAGCAAAGGTCTCGGGCTCAGTCTGGGCAGCACAGCCAGTAATGATCACACGCGCCGACGGCGCCTCGCGGCGGGCCTTGCGCACTGCCTGGCGCGCCTGGCGAACGGCTTCGTTGGTCACGGCGCAACTGTTGATCACCACCGTTTCACCGCCGCCGGCAGCAGCCTCGCGGATCACCTCGGATTCATAGGCATTCAGGCGGCAGCCGAAAGTTACGACATGAGGTGTGTCCTCCGTGCCGTCGGTCGCATGCGTTTGCGCCATCTTTGCCTGAGTCCGTAGCATGGCGCATTATCTACACCATCTTTGCCGATTTTCGAGTTATCATCGTGGAATGATGCCGGACCGATTGAGCATATGCTTTACGGCGCTTACCGCTTTTGCGGGGTCTTTCTGGGCACTTGGGCCCGTGGACGCGCAAGAGGATCGCCAGTTCGCGGCTGGCAGCTATGTCGTCAGCGCGGAAGCGCCGCACGCAACGATCATGGCAGTTACCGGAACAGGCTCATCTGAAGATCCGCTGATCGTACATCAGATCGTCCATGACGGCGGCGCCTCGACGTTGACGGTGCGGTTCTATGATCCACGCTTCCTAAGACCCGCGACCGCGACGGAAGGCAACTTCCTCAAGCTGGCAATGACGCTCGTGATCCGCAACGCCAGCGGCCGCGCCTGGGTCGGGTTCGATGTCGAACTGCAGCAGGAGAGCAGGCTGCCGAGCGTCTACGAGGACGGACTGTCGTTCGACCAGATGCGCGTGTTGCGCCGGCGCGAGATTGGCTCGGATAGCTTCGTCGAGGCGGTGCGCGCACTCGAACCTTATGACGAGATTCGCTTTCTCGACGGCTTCGTCGATCCCGGTCAGTCAGCGCGGTTCGACATCAACATCATAGACGTGACACCCAACGGCGTGTTTCATCTCAAGCAGATACCGCGCCTTCCGGCATCCTGACCCACTCCCGTTTTCGAGCCTTCCGCAGTGACCAAGCTTCGCACCGATGATCCTTTCATGCCGGCCGATGACTATGGCCGCAGCCTGACCATGCCGCCGAAACCGGCGCTCGGAATCAACCTTCTGGTGCGCGATGTCGCGACGGCGACCGCCTTTCAGCGCGACGTGCTCGACTGTGAAATCATCTATCAGGACCCGGATTTCGCCGTCGTCGCGTTCAATGGCTCGGAATGGATGGTCCATGCCGACCATACCTATAGCGACAATGCGCTGACCGGTGTCGTCCAAGGCGCTGAAACGCGTGGCGCGGGCGTCGAACTCAGGCTCTATGGTTGCGACCCGGACCAGGCTGAAGCACGCGCACACGCCCAAGGCGCAATCGTGCTCGCCGGGTCGATCGACAAGCCACACGGGCTGCGGGAATGCGTGATCATAGACCCCGATGGCTATGCCTGGGTTCCAGGCGTGGCACTCGCCAAAGGCACCTGATCACGAGGTCAGTTCCGATAGGAGCCAGGACCGGAATGCCTCGGCGGCCGGGCCTTGGGCAGTACCGCTTGCCGTACCGATCCAGTAGCCCCGATTTTCAAGGCCACGAAAGCCCCGAACACATGGCGCAAGCCCGAAACGGCGCATCAGCGCGTCTCCAATCGGGCTGCGGGCAAGCGCAATGCCGCCGCCGGACGCCGCGATCGCAAAGGCCAGAGATGTGTTGTCGACGAAGATCAGGCTAGCCTCAGGAACCTCAAGCTCCGGATCAAGCGTCTCGATGATCTGGAGCCAACCGACGCCATGTGCAGAAACATCGATCAGCGGCCATTGCAGCAGGTCGGAGGCCCGCGTGACCGCAGCCGCTATCTCGGGCAAGGCGACCGGGAACAAGGTCTCCGAACAGAGATAGCCATCCCCACTGCCACCGATGGCATCCATTGACGAATAAACCCGCAGATCGGCGGTCGACCGGACAAAATCCTCGACCTGGTTGCCACTCGTCAGCGTCAGCAGGATTTCCGGGTGGCCAGCTCTAAACGCCGCCAACCTTGGCGCCAACCAAGACACGGCGAAAAGGTGCACGACCTGAACAGTCAACGCCGTCCGGCGTCGGCGACCGAACAGCGAGCCGGCCGTCGTTTCGACGATCCGGAGACTGCCTTGAACGGAGGGCAGAAAGGATCGGCCGGCATCGGTCAGACTGACATGACGCGCGCCACGTAGAAACAGGGGTGTGCCGAGGTGATCTTCCAGCGCTCGGATCTGCTGGCTGACAGCGGACGCGGTCATGTTAAGTTCGCGAGCCGCAGCCGCAAAGCTTCCAAGCCGCGCCGCCGCTTCGAAGACGCGCAGCCAGTTCAGTGACGGAATGCGGCCGGCCATGGCACGATCCTAAATGGTTGCGAGCTAAAGCGTAAGTTCAACTTGGCCTCAGGGGCAAGTATCCGCGCTTTCCCGGCGCACGCGGGCGGCGCACGCTTATGACATCGGATGACATCGGAGCAAAAATCGCCTTTCCGCCGGAGAGGGTTTCGCCTTACGATCGCAGGTCTGAAGATCAGAGCACCGCACCAATGGTGGGATCAGGGAAAGAACAACGCCATGACCGAGCTGGGCCGCACCGTTTCCTTCAGCCAGATGAAGGACGGCACGAAGGAGGACTATCTCCTGCTCGAAGAGCTGGAAAAGCCCTTTGTCGACGCGACCGCCGAGCGACTGCTGGCCGCGCTCGCAGCCCAGGAAGACGAAACGCTGACGGGCTACAAGATCAGCCGGCTGGGGCACGGGCTGCAGGCTGCGACCCGAGCGATGGACGACGGCGCCGACATCGATTGGATCGTCTCGGCGCTTCTGCACGACATCGGGGACGCGCTCGCGCCCTACAATCATGACGAATATGCTGCCGCGATCCTAAGACCCTTCGTGCGCGAGGAGTGCACCTGGGTGGTCGAGCACCATGCCGCGTTCCAGGCCTATTACTATGCCCATCACCACGGTGGGAACCGGCACCGGCGCGACCAATTCAAGGACACTCCGCACTACAAAGCCTGCGTCGACTTCTGCGAACGCTGGGATCAGTCGTCTTTCGATCCCGCCTATCCGACCAAACCGCTCGACACATTCGCGCCAATGGTGCGCGAGGTGTTTGCGCGCAAGCCCAACGATCCAAGTGTCATTCGTGCCGGAGAAGCTATCGGGCTGCCAAGCCTGACGTAACTGTGCTTCAGGCGGCCTCCTGCGCGGTGCGCGCGCCATGCGGTTCGGCAAGATAGGTTTCCGACCGCATCTCGATCAGCCGCGAGGCTGTGCGCTCGAACGCAAAAGCCGACTCGCCCTCGGGATGCAGAAGATGCGGCTCGGCCTCGGCCGAGCAAATCAGCTTGACCCGGTTGTCATACAGCGTGTCGATCAACGTCGTGAACCGCTTGGCTTCGTTGCGCAATCGCGCCGGCAGGACGGGAATGCCTGAGAGAACCAGCGTGTGGAAATGGTGCGCGAGCTTGAGATAGTCCGACGCGCCCAAGGGCTGAACGCAGAGGTCATCGAAGCTGAACCGAGCGACGCCGAGACAGGCGTCCGGCACATGCAGCGTCCGGCCCTTGACCACGAGTTCCTGAGGATGGCCCCGTTCCGAGCCGGTCAGACGGAGAAAGGCCGCATCAAGTGCTGCATCCGCATCGGCGCTCAGCGGCGTGTGATAGACCGGCGCGCCGCTCAGCTTTTCGAGCCGGAAGTCGGTGCGGGCATCCAGCTGCGCCACCTGCATGTGCTCTTTGAGAAACGAGATGAAGGGCAAGAATAGCGCCCGGTTCAGGCCATCCTTGTAGAGACCGTCCGGCACGACATTCGACGTCGCCACGACCACGACGCCCCGCCTCCACAGCCCTTCGAACAATCGCCCGAGGATCATCGCGTCAGCAATGTCGGTGACGAAAAACTCGTCGAAACACAACAATCGCGCCTCATCGGCAATGGCATTGGCAACGATTGGTATCGGATCGCCATCCTTTACCTCGCCACGCTTCAGCTTCTGACGGTGAGCGTGGATGCGGTCATGCACCTCGGCCATGAATTCATGGAAGTGCGCACGGCGTTTTCGGTTGATCGGCGCGCGCTCGAAGAACAGGTCCATGAGCATGGTCTTGCCGCGCCCGACATCCCCCCAGATGTAAAGCCCACGGATCGGTGCCCGTTCCTGACGCTTGGCGAACAGCCAGCCCAATGCCCGGCCCTTGCGCGCAAGTCCCTGCTCGGCCAGGTCGTGATGCAGCCGGTCGAGCGCTTTGACAACCTCGCGCTGGGCTGGATCGTTCTCCAGCGCATCGCAGGAGACCAGTTTGTCATAGGCGGAGAGCGGCGTGGGCATGGCGGCGGGTCTGGGACTGTTGACATGCCGCCAAGGCGTGGCGGAACTCTGATTATCCCGGCTCTATCAGCCGAAACAAGAAGCGGAACGGCGGATTATCCCTGACGCGCCGCCAACCGCGCCTTTAAGTCTGCATTCTCCGCTTCAAGAAGCGCGATACGTCGACCAAGCTCGCCGGTCGCCATCTTGACCATCGCCTCATCATAGCGCGGCATGATGTGCTGCGGGCAGTTGATATCGAGCGCCGTGATCTCGAAGACGATCGCGCGTTCGATCCGCGCCCGATACCCCTATACGACAAGCGTGGACAGAATCTCTTCGTCGTCTTCCACAATCCGAGCTGTGCCCCAGAACTTCACACGCTGGCGGTTGGCATAGTCCATGACGAAGATGTGCGCCTTGGGGTTTTCGGTCAGATTGCCGACCGTCAGATATTGTCGGTTTCCCGTGAAGTCGGCAAAGCCGAGCGTTGTCGGCCCAAGCTGCTTCAACCCCCCCTTCGGCCCGCCGCGATGCTGGATATAGGGCTGGCCATCGGCGCTAGCGGTCGCGAAGTAAAACGAGTCCCGCTCAGCGAGCCAGGCGGACATGTCAGTGTCGATCTCGCTCCGCCAACCGTCGTCGCGATTCGACCACATCTTGCGCGAGCCGAGCCGCGCTTGCGCGGCCTTGACGGAGGCCGAGAACACCGGATTGGCAACGGTCTCAGAGTTGGACATGGAGAGCCTCGCGGCATGGGACGACGTGTGCTGTGATCGACCCCAAATGGGCGGCGTCACCCACTCCGGCAAGACGATCACAGCATCACGGGTGGGTGACGCGCCAAGAAGGCTATAACATCATGCAGTCAGAAGCATCATGCAGTCAGATTTCGGCGAGAAACGCTCTAATCCGTCTGCATGATGCTCTAACACCATATGATATAGAGCAAAATTCATCCGATGAGCGCATCGCGCCGACCCAATCAGATTGTGCTCTCGCGCAGCGCTGACGCTAAAGCAGGAACATGTCGGACGTCAGGCCCGAGACCTTGAAGTCATCAATCCTGAGTTCGCCGCCGCCCTTGAGATCGATGACAACGTCACCCCCCTTGCGCTCGGCATTGTCGCGGATCTCGCGGAAGCCGTCATTGTCCTTGCTGACGGTGCGCTCAAGACCAAGCACATCCTCGCGCGGGTTGAAGTTCAGAACTTCGAGTTCAATTCCACCGAACAGAATGAACGTGTCGGCATCACCGTTTTGGTCGATTGCCTGTCCGAGCGTGACGTCAATCGTGACACCTGCGGCCACGCTCGCAGGCAGAAACCCCTGATAACAGGACAAGACGTCCCACCCGCCGCGCCCGCTGATGAAATCGACCCCGTACCCAGGCGCGAATGTCTCGAAGCCACTCTCATTGTCACTGCCGAGCAATCTGTCGTCACCATCACCGGTGATCACCTGGCCGATGGACGTCAGCGTTCCGCTGTCCTCGCTCAGAACATCGCCGACCGCCACGCGGCCTAAGCCTGCGAAAGTGTTGCTCTCAACGATTCACTGGACCGAATAGGTGCCGTCACGCAGATCGACAGACAGGTCACCAGTGCTCACCGAATATGTATCGGCGCTGAGATCGTCGGCGTCACCGTCGATGAAGCGCGCCGTCGTGCCATCGGAGAAACGGCTGGCATCGAAGGTGTCGACGTCATCCCCACCGTCGATCTCATCGCTGCGCGGCGTCAGATCATAAATATGGCAAAGCGCTTGTATGAAGCATGGTCTAGAGCGCTTCCGGGTAAACCTGAGTCACCAAAAGCGCTCCAAACACTTATTCTATCGCAATTCCGGACGCGGTTCGGCTTGCCCGAACGGTTCCGACTTTCGCTAGAATAGCCCTAGCGCGACATGGAGATACCGCCACCGCCCGATGTTGCACCGGAGAAGCTTGAGTCGCCAGTACGGGCCAGAGTCGCAAGTGGCGCGCCATTGGTGTCCTTGAGAACGACATTGTTGCCCTCGACATTCCAGGCGCCGATCTGGCTCAGCGTCACCTCACCACAGCCACGGGTCGAGGCAACAATGTCGTTCTCAAGGACACCAATGGCGCGCCACTTGCGACTCTGGCCCGTACTGGCGACTCAAGCTTCTCCGGTGCAACATCGGGCGGTGG
>JBCBSK010000002.1:0-49189 GCA_039819185.1 Pseudomonadota bacterium
CCCAGGGGTTGGGCAGGATAAAGCAGCCAGATTGATGCAATGCCCGGAAAGTTTCGCCTTTTTCCGTAGGGGTCATGTGCGCGTACCTGCCGAGGCCAGTCTTAAGCCGATCTATGACCCGACGGCCGCCCGTGTGCGGCTGTAACTGGCCATAGGACCACCGGAGAAGCGCACATGACCCCTACGGAAAAAGGCGAAACTTTCCGGGCATTGCATCAATCTGGCTGCTTTATCCTGCCCAACCCCTGGGATATTGGCTCGGCGCGCGTGCTCGCTGCACTCGGTGCGCCGGCTCTGGCGACGACCTCTGCGGGGTTCGCCTTTACCCGCGGTTTGCCGGATGGCGGCCATCTTAGCCGCGACGAGATGCTGGCGCATGCCGAAGAGATTGTCGCGGCGACGCCGTTGCCGGTCTCGGCCGATCTCGAAAACGGCTATGCCGATGCGCCGGATGCCGTAGCCGAGACCGTCCGTCTTGCTGCCGGCACGGGACTAGCCGGTTGCTCGATCGAGGACACCGACCTGACCAATGGCGGTGCGTATGAGTTCGATCTCACGGTTGAGCGCATCCGGGCCGCCGTCGACGCTGCGCGTGGAGCACCTCATCCGTTCACGCTGACGGCACGCGCCGACGGCGTCATGGTCGGTGCCTATGACACCGACGAAGCAGTCCGTAGGCTTCAAGCTTTCGAGGCGGCTGGCGCGGATGTCCTCTACGCGCCGTTCTTGCCGGATATGGCCGCGGTGGCGCGGGTTTGCACATCGGTGAGCCTGCCCGTCAACGCGCTGTGCGCCGGACGCTTCACGCGCGAAACCAAAGACGCTTTTGCCGCTGCCGGCGTTCGCCGGATCAGTCTCGGCTCGAGTCTCGCCAGCATAACGCAAAGGGCGATTGTCGAGGCTACGAAGGCGATGTTTGAGGCGGGCGATTTTTCTGCGTTGCAATCGGGTATGCGTGGCTCTGAGGTCGCGGCCCTGCTTGAGAGCGGCGCGCCATGACATCGCGCCATAAATCGACGCCCGCCTATCTCGGCAGTTCGCGCAGTGGCGCGCCGCGCGGCGCGCCCTCCGGCCGCCATTCTCCTCGATCCAGGTAACCGGAGACATTCCATGATTTAAAAACGGCGGTTGCTCGCCGTCGTACCCCATAGGGAGTTTCGAAATGAGCATCCAGGATTCTTCCACGCCGGCAGCAGGGCGCGGTCGCCGCTCCGGCGGTCGTAGTGCCCGCGTCGCCATGCGCGCAGCCCCCTTGGCCGATGACATCAAGCCGGTGCGCGGCGGGATGGAGGGCGGTCGCTATTCCCCGCTCACAGATGGTGACATCGCGGCAATTCACGAGACCGCGTTGCGGCTTCTCGAAGAGGTCGGCATGGCCGATGCGCCTGACACCGGCATCGCCCATATGACCGCGGTCGGTGCGACGCTTGCTGACGACGGGCGTTTGCGTTTTCCGCGCGCGCTGGTGATGGAGATGGTGGCGAAGGCAGCACGCGATTTTCCGCTCTGCGGCCGTGATCCGGCGCATGATATCTGGCCGCAAGGAGCGCGGGTCCACTACGGGACGGCAGGAGCGGCAGTCCATGCTGTCGACCCGATCGAGCGCGAATATCGCGAATCGACTCTGCTTGATCTCTATCAAGCGGCCCGGCTCGTCGATCAGCTCGAGAACATTCACTACTTCCAACGCACGGTCGTGGCTCGTGACATGGAGGATGCGACCGAGCTCGATCTGAACTCGCTCTACGCTTGCCTCGCCGGGACATCGAAGCATATCGGGGTCAGTTTCACCTCGCCGCAGCGTGCCCGGATGGGAACAGAGATGTGCCATCTGCTTGCCGGCGGTGAAGAGGCTTGGCGGGCGCGGCCGTTCGTGTCGAACTCCAACACCTTCGTCGTGCCGCCGATGAAGTTCGGCACCGAATCCTGTGAAGTGATGGAAGTTCTGATCGAAGGTGGCATGCCGATCCTGCTCTTGTCGGCGGGACAGGCTGGCGCCACCGCGCCTGCCGCTCTGCCGGGCGCCGTTGCACAGGCCGTGGCCGAGTGCCTTGCCGGTGTTGTCTATGTAAACGCTATGAAGCCAGGCCATCCGGCGATATTCGGAACCTGGCCTTTTGTGTCTGATCTAAGGTCCGGCGCCATGTCGGGGGGCTCGGGGGAACAGGCGCTGCTGACGGCTGCCTGCGCCCAGATGGGACGGCATTACAATCTGCCGATCGGGTCGGCCGCTGGCATGACAGATGCCAAGCTGCCGGATATGCAAGCCGGTTTTGAGCGCGGTATCACCGATGTCATGGCGGGACTTGCGGGCCTCAATCTCGTCTATGAAAGCGTCGGCATGCATGCCTCCCTGCTCGGCTATTGCCCCGAAAGTCTGATTATCGACAATGATCTGATCGGTCAGTGCTTGAGATGCGTGCGCGGGATCAGCGTGACGGAAGACAGCTTGTCCTTCGATGTTATCCGAAACGTGTGCCTGGAGGGGCCGGGGCACTATCTCGGCAATGCCCAGACCTTGAGCCTGATGCAACGGGACTACCTCTACCCAAAGATCGCCGACCGAACCTCGCCTAAGGAATGGCTCGAAATCGACCGTCCCGACATCGTTGTCGAAGCGCGCAAGCGCAAGGAGACGCTACTGGCAGCACCGCTGCCGCGGCATATCCCCGAAGTGATAGACGCTGAGATCCGGGCGAAATACCCGATCCGGCTGGCGGTTGAGAACATGGGGTTGGATGGAATGGCCGGGTAACCTCGATCAGCCGTTCCGGGCTTCCCACCAATCCTGCAGTCGTTTGACGCCCACGAGTGCGTTGAGCACAGGCTGTCGCAGGCCATGCAGCGGGATCTGTCGGATCGGTCGCGACGGCAATGGCAAGTCTTCGAGCGGTATTATGTCTGAAAGATACCGCGCCAGCGCTTGTCCGGTTGCGGTCGCCATGGCGACGCCGCGCCCATTGTAGCCAAGCGCCGCAACCAGACCAGGCGCCAATTCGGCGATATGGGGGAGGTGATCGGCGGTCAACGCCACCTTGCCGCCCCAGACGCGCTCAATTGAGAGGTCACCGGCATCGGGGAACACCCGCCGCAACGCATCGACCACATGGCGGTAGTCGGTAACAGCGTCCGACTCGCGCGGCCGTCCGCGACCTCCAACGATCAAACGCCCGCGCGCGTCCTGCCGGGCATAGGTCAGAAGCCTGCGCGTGTCCGACAGGCCGAGCCCGTCTGGCATCAGCATACCGCCAAGATTGTTGCCCAGTGGTTCCGTGGCGATTTGGTAGCTGTGGAACGGCACGATCGCAGTCTTCAACCCTGGCCAGAGGTCATCTGTGTAGCCATTGGTGGCAAGCAGGACGCGCTCCGCAGTCACTGCACCTTTGGGCGCCGAGATCCGATAGGCGGGGCCCTGCCTGACGAGGTTGATGGCAGGGGAGGTGCCGAAGATCTGCGCTCCGGCGGACAGGGCGGCGCGGGCCAGACCACGCGCGAAGGCCAGCGGATTGAGTGTGCCACCGCGCTGATCGAACAGCCCGGCGACATACCCTTGAGCGCCGGTGCGGGCTTGCATCTCGTCGCGATTGAGCAAGGTGACTGGTGCGCCACGGGCCTGCCAGTCGGCGAGTCTGGCTTCAACAGCTGGCAGAGCTGCTTTGGCGTGTACACCTTGGACCCAGCCGGCGCGATATGGTGTGCAGGCAATGGCGTGGTGATCTATCAAGGCGAAAACGACATCGGCAGTGCGGCCGACGAAGTCAGCAATCTTCGGTCCCTTGTCCGGACCGAACAGGGCTTCGATCTGCCGTGGATCATGCTTCAGGCCGGGGATAACCTGGCCGCCATTGCGGCCGGAGGCACCGAAACCAGGCGTAGCCGCTTCAAGCACCGCGACGCCGACACCCGCTTCGGCAAGGTGCAATGCCGCCGACAGGCCAGTGAAGCCAGCCCCAATGATCACCACATCGGTGCGCACGGTGTCTTCAAGAGGTGGCGTTTGTGGGGTTGGCTCTTCGGCGGTGTCGGTCCAGGCGGATTGCGGTGTGTCGTCTATCATTCCGCCAGTTTGGGCTGTTGTGACCGTTCCGCCAAGAGCCAGCCAAGGACTGCGACCGCCAGAACCGCGCCGAGGCATTCCGCTGCGATGAAAGCTGGCACGTCGATCGGCCGTATGCCGGAAAACGTATCGGTCAGCCCGCGCGCGATGGCGACCGCGGGATTGGCGAATGAAGTAGAAGCGGTAAACCAATAGGCGGCTGTGATGTAGAGCCCGACGAGCCAGGGCACGGCAGTGGCACGGAAGCGGACGCCGGCGAGAATCGTGGCCACAAGGCCGAAGGTGGCCACCACTTCTGCAATCCACTGGCCTGCGCCGCTGCGCACGGTTTCCGAGATCTGCACGACCGGCAGTTCGAACATGGCGTGGGCGATAAGTGTGCCTGCAATTCCGCCTGCGATCTGTGCCACAACATAGCCCATGGCGGCTTGGGCGCCGATCTCCTTGCGTAGCGCGAAGGCGAGCGTTACGGCCGGATTGAAATGAGCGCCCGAAATCGGTCCTAGGATCGTGATCAATACGACCAGGATCGCACCGGTCGGCAATGTGTTACCAAGAAGTGCGAGCGCCACGTCATCGGTCAGCATGTCCGCCATGATGCCGGAGCCGACCACGGTTCCGACCAGAAAAGCGGTGCCGAGCGCTTCGGCGGTAAGCCGGCGCGGGAGATCGAAGGTCATCCCAATGTCCTCAAAGTGAGGTCGGTTCAGGCGCGACCGTTTCGCGCCCGATGCGATCGATCTCACGTTGCAACGCCAGGCGGTCTAGCGAGGCGATCGGTAGGCTGAGCAGGATCGAAATGCGGTGGCTCAGCATGCGGTAGGTGTCGGCAAAGGCGAGCCGCTGTTCGGTCTCGCTGCCTGCGGCGGCGGCCGGGTCCGGCAGGCTCCACATGCCCGTCATCGGCTGGCCTGGCCAAACCGGGCAGGCTTCGGCTGCGGCCTGATCGCAGACCGTGAAGACGAAATCCATGACCGGCGCATCGGGACCGGAAAACGCATCCCAGCTTTTCGACGACAGGTCCGATACCTCATGGTTCATCCGCTCGAGCAGGTCGCGGGCGAAGGGATGGACCTCGCCGCGCGGTTTGGAGCCGGCCGAATAGGCATGGAACCGCCCCTTGCCGTCGCGGTTCAGAATGGCTTCGCCGATAATCGAACGTGCCGAATTGCCGGTGCAGAGAAACAGGGCATTGAATGGTCTGTCTACCATGGTGCTCTCCTTCAGATTGAAGCACGTTGCTGTTACGGCGCGGCACCTACGCATGTGTTGGCGTGTTCCGCGATTTCGACCAGCGGCGCGCAGATTTCTGGCCGCCCGCCGCAGCAATCGCGCATCAGGAACGCCATCAGGTCGCGCATGCCGTCATAGTCTGCGGCATACCGGATGACGCGGCCGGAGCGTTCGGCTCGCACGAGGCCTGCCCGATGCAAAATAGCTAGATGACTGGACAGCGTGTTCGGCAGGACATCAAGGCGGCTTGCGATATCCCCGGCCGGCATCGGTTCAGGTCCGGTCGCAACAAGGAGCTGGAACACATCCAGCCGGGTTTCCTGTGACAGCGCGGAGAGTGCTGTCAGTGCGCTTGATTTATCCATAATTCGAGAAATATCGAAATATTAACGTGACGTCAATAAACCCTGAAACGCAGTCCTGGGCGGAGAGCAGATCTTGCGCTGCGTTGTTCTCGCGCCGCGACACGCCGAACTTTGAAGCCGTCGATCTAGCGGGAGATTGTTTCGAGGACGGGTTGAGGTGTCTTTTGTGACGGAGCCATGCGATCGGGCGAAGCGGAAGTAGGTGTTGCCTAAGATCAGTCTGTCACGACGAGCAGGTCTCGGACACTTGCGTGTAACCGCAGATCGCCAACAGCAAGCACCCGGCCACCTTGCGCAGCGCTCCGCCCGATCCAGTTCGTGACGCAGCCGCCGGCGCCTTCGACGATCGGGATCATGCCGACGATGTCATAGGGGGCGAGCCCTGTCTCGACGACCACGTCGATCTGGCCAAGCGCGAGCAGCGCGTAGGAATAGGCATCGCCGCCATAGCGCACAAGTCGCGTTTCAGCTTCAACCCGGTCGTAGGCAGCACGCTCCTCTGGCATTTGAAAAAGCGCCGGTGTTGTTGTCATCAAGGTGGCTGCGCCGAGGTCAGGCATTGGCCGCACTCTGGCCGAGTGCTCACCCACTGGGCCGCGATACCAGGCAGCTTGCCCATCGCCCCAGACGCGTTCTCCGATGAAGCCTTGGTCGAAGAGGCCCGCCACAGGCGCATTGTCTCGGGTTAAGCCGATGATCGTGCCCCAGGTTGGCAGTCCGGCAATGAAGGCGCGGGTGCCGTCAATCGGGTCCAGAACCCAGGTGAAGGGACTTTGCGCTGGTTTGTCGCCGAATTCCTCACCCACGATTCCGTGATCGGGATACGTTTCTTCGATCAAGGCGCGCATCGCGCGCTCGGCATTGCGATCAGCCTCCGTAACGGGGTCGAAGTCGGATCTTTCCAACCCTGGCCCACTACGTTTGTCATCAACAAACAAGGTTTGTCGAAACAGCGGCAGAATTGCTGCCCGTGCCGCGTCAGCAAGCGCATGGAAGAATGAAAAAGGGGGAGGTTGATGCATTCAAATCAACCTTTGGGCGGTGCTGACATCAAATCTTATTGCAATGCAGCAATTTCGATTCGATCGATTCTTTTTGTCAAAATGCGGCATTTCTGCATCAATCCACGTCTCAGGAGGCAAAATCAGGGATAATTTCGTCTGTTTGTCACATTTCTAGACGAGTTGCCACTTCTTTGGGCATTGTGATCACGTTGACTTTTGTGCGATGCACGCATAGTTTTTGCGGTGCGAAACGGCGGGTTCGTCGTTTCGCTGCCCTCCTTGGGCGTTTCCTCCCTTAGACTTAGGCCGCTCCTTCGTGGAGCGGCCCTTTTTCTGTCCGCAGCCCAAAATGTCCGTTGTGTTTATTCCGCCGCGCTCTGCATTGGCCGGAGCCAGTCAGCGGGCAAATCGACGATCATTGCCGCAAGCGCTGTCAGATTGTCACGCAGGGGAACGAAGCCCGCGGTTTTTTCAAACCGAGCCTCGTCCATGTAAAGCGCACGATTGACCTCGATTTGTAAGGCATGGCGGCCAAACCGCGGTCGGCCATAGCGTTCGGTAATGTAGCCGCCGGCATAGGGCTTGTTGCGTGTCACAGTGTATCCCATGGCCCGGAGGGCGCGCTGGACGGTATCGGCGATCGCGTTGGTGCAACTGGTGCCATAGCGGTCGCCAAGCACAAAATCGGGCCGGGCCCGGTCGTCACCGCCGCTCGATTGTGATGGCATCGAGTGGCAATCGATCAAAATCGCGTAATCATGAGTATCGCAGGCTAGGTCGATCAGCGCTTTCAGCTTTGCGTGGTAAGGCTTGTAGCAGGCATCGATGCGCTGCAGGGCAGTGCGTACCGGCAGCCGGGTTGAGTAGATCTCCTCATTGTCGGCAACGATGCGCGCGATCGTCCCAAGCCCGCCGGCAACTCGCATCGACCGCGTATTGCTGAACGGCGGCAGCCGGCCATCGAACATTGTCGGATCGAGCTCGTACGGCTCGCGATTAACGTCAACATAGGCGCGCGGAAACACAGCATGCAAAAGCGGGATACCCGCCGCCATGCAACCGGAAAACAGCTCATCGACAAAGCTGTCTTCTGACCGTCTAAGTGCGGTGCGCCCGAGCCGAGTCGCCGCGACGAAACTATCCGGATAGGTCGCGCCCGAGTGCGGCGAGTTGAACACTACCGGACTGACGCCATCACCCGTCGGCCTGATCAGCATGAAGGGCTCGGGAAACTCCATCTCAGGCGCATTGGTCATCTGGTATTGGATGCCTGTTTCAGGGTCGGTCTCAACGCCAGGGCCGTGCGCCGGAGAGGGAGAGTGAAAGCAGTTCTGGTTCGTTCGGTGATCGTCCGAGCCAGCACATGACGAACTTGAAGTGTGCCAAGCCGATCTCTCTCTGTCCATGTCCCAAATTGGTCAACATGAGAAGAGGCGCAATCGGATTTGCAATGCGAACGCGGCGTTTCTGCGATGCCGGCAATTGCCAATCGGCTATGGAACACATAAATCCGGTCATTGAATCTTCATCTGTCGCGGGCATCACAGCTTGATGGACAGTTCGGGGGTGGAGCGCGACCATGACCAAGATTCTGCTGGCCGAAGATGACGACTCGATGCGCGCCTTTCTGGGACGTGCGCTCGAAAGCGCCGGTTACAGCGTCGTTTCCTATGGCGATGGGCAGACAGCCTATGATCGGCTCTGTGATGAGAGCTTTGATCTTCTTTTGACTGACATCGTCATGCCGGAGATGGACGGCATCGAACTGGCCAGGCGCGCGACCGAGATTGATCCCGCAATGCGGGTCATGTTCATTACGGGCTTTGCTGCCGTTGCGCTGAATCCGGATTCGAACGCACCGAAAGAGGCGAAGGTTCTGTCAAAGCCTTTCCACCTGAAAGATCTCGTCAATCAGGTTGAGCAACTCTTGGCGGCATAACGATCTTCCGATTTGGATCACCGCCAACGGCGGTGAAACCACAGCCACTGCTCCGGGTGCTCACGGATCCAGCCTTCGATCACCTGATTGATCATCTCGGCTGAACCCGCGATGTCTATCCGCCCGTCCGTATCGCGTGGCAGAGCGAGCGCTGGCGTGATCTCGATCTTGAACTTGCCGCCGGGGAGCCTGACTGACCGCACCCCGTGCACCGGGCAGTCGAACTGGCGCGCCAGCCGCGGCACGATGGTGTTTGTCGGCGTGACGTGGCCCATGAAGGGCACGCGTACGCCCGTCGAGTAGAATTGATCAACCAGAAGCCCAAAGACTTCGCCGCGCTCCAGGACCGCCGCCATGCCGTGAATTGCCTGGCGGTTGGTCGGAAGAAGCGTTCCCATAACGCCGGCTCGCTGACGACGGACATAACCGGCGATGAACGGATTGTTCGGTGTTCGGTAGAGGACGGTGCTTTTGACGTCATGTGCCTGGGCGCAGACCGCTGGCAGTTCCCAGTTGCCGAGATGGGCGGTGAAGATAATCGCTGGGCCGTCAGCCAAAGCGAGATCGACGAAGCGCTGCCCGCCAACCGCCTCTATGCGCGTGGCGCGGGCGTTCATCTCCTCGAATGTCAAATCGGGGTCGTATTCAAAGTCATAGAGCGCGCCGAGATGGGGGTATTCGGCCGCAGTGCGTCCAAGATTGTCCCAGGCAGCACGTAAGACACGCTCGCGCTCTTCTTCCGCCATATCGGGAAACACCAGCGCCAGATTGCGTTGGCCGACCTTGTGCACGCCGAGTTTCGGCCCGGCAAAGCGCATAACGCTGGCCGCGAGCGCGCTGGCACGATCCGGCCCGAGCGCCTTCAGCACCCAAAGACCCGCGAAGGAGAGTTGCGCAACGAGCCAATCAATGATGAGCCGCCGTTTCGAACGGCCATGTCGCGGGCGGCTGGGCATATCAGAGGGTCCCGCGCTCCGGTACCGTCAGAGACGCACGACGATCTTACCGAAGACCTGCCTGCTCTCCAGCCGGTCGAGGCCCTCGGACAGCGTGTCAAGCGTGACCTCGGTATCGATGACCGGGGTGACGCCAGACGCCATTTTCTCGAGCGCGGTGTGAATGTTGCCGATCGTGCAGCCGAAGCTTCCGATCAGCCGCAATTGCTGCTGATAAAGCTGAAACAGGTTGATCTGCGCCGTGATGCCTGTGGTTGAGCCGCAGGTGACGAGCCGGCCGCCGGGTTTGAGCGAGAACATGCTGCCCGCCCAGGTATCGGGACCGGTATGCTCGAAGACGACATCGACGCCACGCTTCTTGGTGATCTTGCGGACAACACCCTCGAACCGATCCTTGCGATAGTTGATCACGTGATCGGCGCCGATCGTGCGAGCCTTCTCTGCCTTTTCGTCATCGCCGACCGTGGCGATCACGGTCGCGCCGGTGTCCTTGGCGAGCTTGATCGCTGATGATCCCACGCCAGACCCGCCTGCCTGGATGAGGATCCACTCATCGGCTTCGAGCTTGGCGTTGTCATAGAGCATATGGACCGGCGTGCCGAAGGTAATCGGTGCGCAGGCTGCGTGAACATCCGACACGCCATCGGGAATGGGGATCGTGAAGCGTTCCTCGATGTTCAGGCTTTCGCGACAGAACCCGTCGAGATGGAACCCCATCACGCCACCGACATTTTCACACAGATTGTCGCGGCCTTCCAGGCAAGCCCGACACACGCCGCAGGTCTTGGCGCCGAAGAACGTCACCCGGTCGCCAGGCTTGCGGGACGTCACACCCTCACCGACAGCGCGCACCACGCCCATGGCTTCCGCACCGACCACCAATGGCAGCTTGCGCTTTGCGAAGGCCATGCCGCGCCAGCCCCAGACATCGATGTGATTCAGGGCGACGACCTTGATGTCGACCGTGACCTCGCCGGCAGCCGGCGGGGGCGGGGGATCAATGTCGTCGAGCCGGAGATCGCGGTCTCCATGAAGCTGTAGTGCGCGCATGCGCCTCCGATCGTGGCGTTGTCGTCGTATCGTGTCGTCAGGTCAGGCGAGCGGTTCGCGGGCCGCGACCAGGCATGTGTTCTGGCCGCCGAACCCGAAGGAACTTGACAGTGCGACCTGCATGTTCGCATCGCGCGCCGTATTGCCGACGACGTCGAGCTCGATCGCAGGGTCCGGCAGGTCGTAATTGATTGTTGGCGGGATACGGCCCTCGGCCAGAGTCTTCAGCGTCACCACAGCCTCGATGGCACCAGCCGCTGAGATTGTATGTCCAATCATCGACTTGTTTGAAGTCAGTGGAATGTGGGCCGCCCGTTCGCCGAAAACGGCCGCCGCGCCGAAGCTCTCCATCTTATCGTTCTCTGGTGTCGAGGTGCCGTGGGCATTGATGTGATCGATGTCATCCGGCGTCACACCGGCATCTGAGAGTGCGTTCTGCATGGCAGCGATGATTGATTTGCCGTCTGGATTGGACCGGGTGCGATGGAACCCATCGGCCTTGTCCCCGACACCTGCCAGAACGCCGAGTTCTGTGGCCCCGCGAGCAAGGGCGTGTTCGCGTGTTTCAAGCACCAAAGCGGCCGCACCTTCGGAAATAACGAAACCGTCGCGGTTCTTGCAGAACGGCTTCGAGGCCTGTTCGGGCGGATCGTTTTGCGTCGACAGCGCCGACAGCATGTTAAAGCGCACCATGGTTTCCGGATTCACCGACGCGTCAGTGGCGACCACCAGGGCTGCCTCGATTTCGCCACGGCGTAGCGCTTCAACGGCAAGCTGGATCGCGGTTGCGCCAGACGCGCAAGCTGTCGTCAGCGAGATCGGCGAGCCCTTGGTGCCGAAGCGTTCGGCAAGTGTCTCGCTAATCGAGGCCAGTTCAAACATGTGGCGGTAAACCTCGGGCGCCTGATCGGCCACCGTGGTCAACTTGATGTAATCCAGCGCCTCGGTCTCGTTCAGCTTTGCCGCGAGGTCGTGGCGAATGGTCCATTCGAACTCGATTGGTGGCATGGCCAGAAACAGGGGGCCGGGGAAATCACCGTCGATCCCCAATGCCGCCGCCGCCGCGGCTTCCTCGGCGACTTGGAGCGCGATGATCTCAGAGCGCTCTGGCAGAGACTTCGCATCATCATCGAACTCCGGCACGGTGCCGGCGATCTGGGTTTTCAGGTTTTCGGTCTCGAAGCGCTTGATACGCCGGATGCCGCTGTCACCCGCGGCCAAGCGGCGCCATGTGTCCTCGACGCCACGGCCGAGGCTCGTTGTCAGCCCCATGCCGGTGACTGAAACGATCGACCGGCCGTGCGGATCAATGAGTTGCCGTGTCGTCATGCCGCTCTCCTCAGGTCCGTTCTTGCTGAGATATCGCGCTAACGAGGCGCTTTGTCGAGAAGCACAAGCCCCTCGCCGCGCCAGTTCCCGAGACATGTCACGAGTGCGGTATCGATCGCTGACTGGTCGCCTGTTTCCACGTCGCTGTGTGGGTCGGCTGGTGACATAGTCCCCTGATCAAGCATGATGGCGGCCAACGCGACATTGAGCAGGCATTCGGCCTCCATGAGATGGCCTGTCCGGCTCGCCGGCGCACGCACCGGAATGCCGCCGCGCTCGTCCGACAGTTTGGCGAGAAAGGCGCGCTCTATCCCGGTTGCCGGCTCACCGCCGGTCGCACCGGAGACAACCCCAAGCGTGCGGCCATCCGTGTTGGAGCGCATCGTCTGCCATTGTCGGGTCAGGCTGTCGAGGGCCTGCCCGTCCCGACGTCGGGTTCGGTCGGTTGAGACATGGCCGAGACGTGCGATCGGTGTGGCACCGCGGGCCTCGGCATGGTCGGCGCTTTCGAGAACGAGAAACGCTCCACCCGAGCCGAGCACGAAGCCGCCACCTTCATCTTTGCGCTGCCAGACACTCCCCGGCGTACCGCGCCAGATCTGCCCTGTTAGCGCAAACAACAGGAACACATCCGGCCGCGCGCCATTGTAGGCGCCGCCAACAAGCGTGATGTCGCTTTGACCGGCAGCAATTCGGCTATGGGCGATGCGCAATGCATCCGCGCCTGACAGCTCTTCACCCATAAAAGTGCGCGATGAGCCCATCACACCATGGACGATCGAGATGTTCCCGGCGAGCAGGTTGGGCAATTGGGTAAGAAACAGCGTCGGGCGGAGATTGGTCGCCAGGAACTCGTTCAGTTCGGCATCCGGCGCGCCACGCCGTTCCACGAGCTGCATCGCGCCGTGATCGACCTCGAGATCACGCTCGCCACCGCCGGCGGCGACGATCATATCGAGTGTGTCGAGGCGGGCCGCGTCATCTTTCAGGCCGGCATCATCGAGGGCGCGGCCTGCCGCATAGACACCGAGCCGCTGCCACAGCTCCATCTGTCTCAGATCGCCGCGCTTCGGGATCTGGGTCGAAAGGTCCACTTCGATGGGTTTGTAATAGCAGAACGGCTTGAAGGTTTCGCAATCTATCAGATCTTGGCCGGCTTCGGGCGTCACGAGACCTTGCCAGGTCGCATCGCGGCCGTCGCCGAGGGCGGAAACGACTCCGATCCCGGTAATCACCACATCGCGGCGTTTGGTCGGCTCGGTCACGCGAAGTCGATCTCGGGTGCTACGGCGGGCAAGGGCAGGCCGAGCCGCTCCGCGCGGCCATGCAGGGCGTCGAGCATGGCGCGATTGGGAAACTTCGTCACGCCATACTTGATCTCGGCCTCGGCGACCTTCTTGTCGTCACGGAAGATCTTGCCTTCACCGACCGCATAGCTCGAGCCGGTGTGCGGAAGCGTGGCGCGGATAATCAGCCGATCGCCGGGGCTGACAGGACCGCGGAACTTGGCCGCGGTGACACCGGACAGAAACGGCATGCGTTGAAAATCGCGTGTCATCATAACAAGATAACCGCATGTCTGCGCAATTGCCTCGATCAGCATAACGCCCGGCACCAGTGGAAAGCCTGGGAAATGGCCCTCGAAGACGGGGCTCTCCATCGGCACTTCGACCTCCGAGACAATCCGGCAAGCCGCGACGTCAAGGTCGACCACCTTATCGAGAAGTTCGAAACGTTCGAGGATCATGCCTAACACGCCTCTCCACGGCGTAGCCGGCGCGTTGCCGGCCCTGGCTCACGCTTTCTGTGCGACGAGCTCGTCGATCCGGCTACACAGGTTCTGCAGCACGAAATAGTCTTCTGCCTGGGCGCGGCCTTCATTGACCTCTTCGGTCCATTGCTCATGCGGCACCTTGATGCCGAAGGCTTTGTCGACCGCAAAGATTACGTCGAGAAAATCCAGGCTGTCGATGCCGAGATCGTCGATGACATGGCTGTCCGCCTTGATGTCGTTGCGCGGGATGTCGCACGTCTCGGCGATAATGTCGGCGACCGTGTCGAACGTTGTGGACATGCGCGAAATACTCCGATTGCACTGCCGGCCGCTTGCCGGTTCTGGCAGGCCAGGGTGCACGCCTGGCAAGATTACAAAAGCGACGATGCCATGAAAGGACTGCTGGGCGGCCGGAAACGGCATCACCTGGCCGCGGAACCGGCATCGAAATGCGAAGGCGTGGTCTAGCCGAGCCTCGCGCGAGTTTCAACGTCTTTGTCTTTATGGTGTTAAGCGATGCTCTTGCGCCCGGGCGATGGCGGAGCTATAGCATCGCTCCCGTTTCAAACGCGATGGTGTCCGGGCGTGTAGCTCAGCGGGAGAGCACTACGTTGACATCGTAGGGGTCACTGGTTCAATCCCAGTCACGCCCACCATCCGCAGCGCTCGTCCTCCGTGTGTCTGCAACGGTCCAGAGCTGTAAGCTAGATGCCGTGGAGCAGTTTCCCAAACAGCGGGTCTTCTTGAGCCAAGCGATCATTGCTATGTCGCGCCGCCTCAGTCCTACAAGGCATGCTGCTCCGCGACGCGGCGGTCCGGTCCCTTATATGCATCCGATTTTCGCCGACGGCGGTCTGGTCCAAAGAAGGTTGCGGTGCGGATAAATGGGCGCGGTCGCTCTATGCACTCAACGATCCGCAGATAAAGATCCCGCGCGCAGATCGGTTTGCATAAGAACTCGGTGACACCGGCGTTGCGTGCTTGGGTGATCCGTTTGCGCTCCGAGTGAGCCGAGGCCATGATAATCGGCACATAGGGGTTCGGACTGTCGGGAGCGGTGCGGACAAGGCGCGTGAACTCGACACCATCAAGGGTGCCCAGCGCGTAGTCGAGAATGACGATATCGATCGGCTGGGTGCGTAACTCGACAAACGCCGTCTCTGCATCGGCTGCATCATAGACTTGGGTCGCACCATAGCCGCGCAACAATGTCCGCATGATGGTCCTCATGTGGCTGTTGTCGTCGACGACGAGAAAGGTCAGCCGTCTGATGTCGTAGGTCTTGCTCATCGGCCGTTGGGCTCGGAAGGGTAGAAACTTAGTCTGCTAATCTACTTCAAAGGAAGCGTTAAATCGGCAGAAATACACCTTTAAGGAGAGTAATTCTGTCAAATATACTCTTTTAGAGGGTGCGTGATTGTCTGCGAGATATCGCACAGAACGTCTCCGGTCCCCTTGGGGTGTCGCGCTGTTGATTGACAGGACCGGGCAGTTCGCCATATCACTGGGACACCCGGTCATTTGTGGCCGGTTTTATTTTCTCCCCATCCGGATTGCTCTTCGCGCTGATAGGCGGCGCGGGTAGCACGTATGGGACTTAGACGACGGAACCGATCCGATGAAGATCCGCAATTCGATCAAGACGCTAAAGAACCGCGACCGGCTGAACCGGGTCGTGCGCAGGCGTGGGCGTCTTTATGTGATCAACAAGCTCAAGCCGCGTTTTAAGGTGCGCCAGGGCTGAGGACAACTGCGCGCTGACGCAGGCGTGAGTGGTGATCGCCGCATCTGAGCGTTGACCCTGTGTCGATGCGATCCTAACTTTTCAAGATGCGCAGACGACTCGCACCAAGTTCCAACAGAACGCTCGACGGCGATAGCCTTGTACCGGCCCGTTTGGTACGGGGTACGCTTGCCGGAACCCTAATTGCGGCATGTCTCGCCTTTGCAGGTGCCGCCACACCTCCGGTCTTGGCTCAAGTTCCAGACACGCAAGATCCACCGGCCGTCGGCGGCACGGAGGCCGAGGCCGGATCGGATTTACCGCGTCTGTATGACCAACTTGCCGGCTCGGACACTGAGCTTGAAGCGCGTGCGGTCGAGCAACTCATCATTGCCCAATGGCACCGCTCCGGTAGCCCGACCGTCGACCTCCTCCTGCAGCGCGGCATTGCGGCGATGGAGGAAGAGGAATACGGGCTGGCGAATGAGCTGTTCGACACCGTTGTTGTTCTGAGGCCGGATTTTGCCGAAGGCTGGAACCGGCGGGCCACGCTCTATTATCTCATCAACGAATATGAGCACTCTTTGTCGGATATTAGCCGTGTTCTGGCATTGGAGCCGAAGCACTTCGGCGCGCTCAGCGGTATGGGGCTGATTCTCCAAGAGATCGGCCGCGACGATGATGCGCTGGCAGCCTTCCGGGCAGCACTTGATGTGCATCCCTATCTCAACAATGCGCGCAATGCGGCAGACGAGCTTGAACGCACCGTTGAGGGGCAGGAGATTTAGCCTCCAAGTCTGTTGCCCACACGCTGCTGATCTTGCGTGCAGCGAGAATCGATCTGCGCGACCCCGTCCCGCGTAATTCGAATGTTCATCGGGCCAGCGCGGCCGTCGCAATGGTCCGGTAGGTCTCCAATCCTCGGCGCAGTCGTGCCGATCGGTTCCAATGCGCATGGTGTTCGTTCTAGCTGTCTTCCTGATGGCGCTGCTTGCAGCCTTGTTCGGAGGGTCGGCAGCTTTCACCGCCTTTGCCAATGCGACCTGGCCGCCTCTCGGGCGGTTTGTCGAGGTTGAAGGCGTGCGACTGCATGTTGTGACGCGGGGTGCCAAAGAGCATCCGGCAGTTCTGTTCCTGCATGGTGCGAGCGGGAACGTGCGCGATCCGCTGATGGCTTTGGGCGAGCGGTTGTCAGACGACCGGTTTCTCATCGCCGTCGACCGGCCAGGTCATGGCCACAGCGTGCGCGGCACTCATGCCGACATAAATGATCCCGCAACCCAGGCTCGGATCATTGCGGGGGTTGTGGACGCACTGGATTTGGACCGGCCACTAATTGTTGCGCACTCCATGGCCGGAACGATCGCGCTCAATCTCGCGCTCAACCATGCCGACCGGATATCCGGCCTGGTCTTGTTGGCGCCTGTGAGCCATCCTTGGCCTGGTGGTGTAAACTGGTATCACCATGCCTTCGCAACCCCGGTTTTTGGCCCGGTTCTGGCTCGGCTGATCGGCACACCGTTCGGCAATCTGATCCTGCCATCCGGTGTTGAGACGGTGTTCGCCCCGGATCGGGTTGTCGATGACTATATCGAGGCGGCCGGTGCCCGGCTCGCACTGCGGCCGGCGACGCTGGTCGCCAATGGCCGCGACCTCGTCCAACTTCACGAACATGTCGCCCGGGATGCTCAGCGCTATGGCCAGATCGATTTGCCAGTGACGGTCATCTCCGGTGACGCGGACAACGTCGTCTGGACTTCGATCCACACCGAAGGTCTGCGTACCGGCATCGCTGGTGCACGTGCTATTATTTTGCCAAATGCCGGGCATATGCCCCACCACGTGGCGCCGGATCTCGTAGCCGACGAAATCCGACGGATGACGGCACAAGGTCCGACAGCGGATTGAGGTCAGCTTGCCCCGTGTCGGCCATCGTCAACGCTGGCGATGCGCAACAGATTGGTTGCACCGGGTGTTCCGAACGGCACACCTGCGGAGATGACGATACGCTGGCCATGGCCAGCGAAGCCTTCCTGGAAGGCGATGCGGCACGCGCGTTCAGCCATGTCGTTTTCGTCATGGGCATCTTCGGTGGTAACTGGATGAACGCCCCAGACAAGCGCCAGCCGGCGCGCGGTCTCAATCTTCGGTGACAGCGCCAGAATCGGTCGTGCGGGACGCTCGCGTGCAACCCTCAAGCCCGTTGCTCCCGATGAGGTGTAGCAGACGATGGCGGCGCTTGAGAGGCTTTCGGCGACGGTGCGGGCGGCCGCCGAGATCGTGTCGGCCCCGGTCGGTTCCGGCTCGGCCCGTTGCGCTGCGATAATGTCGCGATAGGTCGGATCTGCTTCGACGGCACGGGCGATGCGGTCCATCGTCGCGACTGCCTCGGAGGGATGTGCGCCGACCGCCGATTCGGCTGACAGCATGACGGCATCAGCGCCTTCGAAGACAGCGGTTGCGACATCCGATACCTCGGCGCGGGTTGGCACCGGGGACGCGATCATCGATTCAAGCATCTGTGTCGCCACCACGACCGGCCGACCCGCGCGGCGGCAGGCACGGGTGATCTGCTTTTGCAGCCCTGGTACCTGTTCGAGCGGCATTTCAACACCGAGATCGCCGCGCGCGACCATGACCCCGTCGGCAAGGTCGATCACCTCGGACAATTGCGCGATCGCCGATGGCTTTTCAATCTTGGCCATGACGGCGGCGCGGCCGCGCGCCAGCTTCTTGGCCTCGGCAATGTCATCAGGCCGCTGCACAAAGGACAGCGCCAGCCAGTCGACGCCGGTGTTGAGGGCTGCTTCGAGGTCGGAACGATCCTTGTCGGTCATCGCGCCAACCGCAAGATCGGTGTCCGGCAGGCTGACGCCCTTGCGGTCCGAGATCGTCCCGCCGATCTCGACCGTTGTCGTGACGCGCCCTTTGCCCGTCTCAATGACCCGGAGTCTCAGTTTGCCATCATCGACGAGGATGCGGTCGCCCGGTTGGACCGACGTCAGAATTTCAGGATGCGGTAGATGGACCATTTTGTGATCGCCGGGATGATCGGCATCGCTGGTCAGCGCGAATGTATCTCCGTCTTCAAGCTCCTGCCGGCCATCGGCGAATGTGCCGATGCGGAGCTTTGGTCCCTGTAGGTCCGCGAGCACAGCGATCGGCTGGCCGCGATCCGCTTCCAGCGCACGGATGCGGCCATGCAGCGTGCGTAGCGCCTCATGCGAGGTGTGGCTCATATTGATGCGGAAGACGTCGACGCCTGCGTCATGCAAGGCGGCGATCTCGTCAGGACTGGACGAGGCCGGGCCGAGAGTTGCGAGAATTTTGACGCTTCGGCCCCGCCGCATCTGATGCCCCTTAGTTCCGCTGGCGCCGGTCAGGCTCGACCAATTGTACGGTCCAGCTGGGCTCCTCGCCGGTGTCGACCTCAATGAAGCTGTTGGAGATGAAGCCGCGCTCCTCGCAGCGTTCATGGCCTCGGATCGTGAACTCCTCATCGCGGGTGCACATGTCCGATTCGCCGCTCCACTCGCCACCGACATCGTTGTCGATGGCGTAGATGTAATAGTAGCGCGCCGTCAACGGGCCGCGCAGCAACACTTCGCAACTCTGGCTGGGCACGGTCCACCAGCCTTCGGTGGTCCATTGCCGATCGGTGCGATAACCGATCGCAACCTGAACCCGGCTCGTCGTTGCGTTGCAGATCCTAAGATCGGCCTGTGCCGCCTCCGTGGTTACGGCAAGAGATGTGACCGCGACGGCTAGCGTTGCGAGACACGACACGACAGTTCGGAGAGACATAAGTGAGTTTGGAGACATGAAGGTCCGAGTGCCTTTGTGCCTTGATGACGACAGTGCGGAGATCATGGTCTCCTGTCAACGAGGACGATCCGAAGATCATTGACGTTTGTCTGCGTCGGCCCTGGGGCGACAAGATGGCCGAGTGTCTGGAAGAACTGAGTTGAATCATTACGGTTAAGAAAGTCTTGCGCATCGAGGCCCAAGGCCTGAGCGCGTGACAGCGTATCTGGGAACACCAGGGCGCCAGCGGGATCTGTCGTGGCACCGCTGCCGCCGTCGGTGCCGTCTGTATCGGCGGCCAGCGCAGAGATACCTGCCGCGCCATCGAGCGCAAGCGCCAGGGCAAGTGCGTATTCCTGGTTCGGCCCGCCACGGCCATCGCCGCGCAACGTGACGGTCAATTCACCGCCCGAGAGGAGCACGGCCCGGCGCCCT
This sequence comes from Pseudomonadota bacterium, assembly GCA_039819185.1. GTDB lineage: Bacteria > Pseudomonadota > Alphaproteobacteria > Rhizobiales > Tepidamorphaceae > JBCBSK01. Next base: position 19,670 of record JBCBSK010000002.1, read on the forward strand.
TCGGCTGCGAGTTTGCGTGCTTGCTGCGCATGCTCTGTTGCCATATCGCGAGCCTCGCCCTCGATACCGTCGCCGAGATCAATGATCTCGAAGCCTGATTGGCTGAGAACAACGCTCGCGGCCTCGAGCGCATCCCTTGGCCTGGCGACAAGGTGAAATGCCGAATTGGCAAAGGCTGCATCGTCCTGTGGGGGAGGGTCCGCGTCCGGGCTGTCAAGCCAGCTGGCGATCGCCGGGCTCGGCGTGATGTCATACCTGGTCAGGACGGACTTGGCATCCTCGGCGCTGATGCCGGCCGGCACGGTCGGTCCCGACGCGATGACGGCCGGGTCGTCTCCGGGCACATCGGAGATCGCCAGCGTCACCAGCCTGGCCGGAGCACACAGCGTGGCAAGGCGTCCGCCCTTGATCGCCGAAACGCATTTCCGGACCGTGTTGATCGCATCGATCGGCGCTCCCGCCGCCAGAAGTTCCGACGTCAGGCCCTGTTTGTCGGCGAGTGTTACCCCTGGCGCTGGCGCGCACAAAACCGCCGATCCACCTCCAGATAGAAGGCAAAGCACGAGATCATCCCGTGTCGCTGAGTTTGCCAGAGCCATAAGATCGCAGGTTGCGTCGACCCCTGCTTGGTCGGGTTTCGGATGACCGGCTTCACGATTGTCTAGCACCGTAAGTTCAGCGCCGTAGCCATAGCGGCTGATCGACAGGCCAGAGAGCCGGTCTGCCGATAGTCCCAGGCCGAGATAGTGCATTTCCGCGGCTTGGGCCATGGCGCCGGCGGCTTTGCCGGCCGCCAGAACGATCAGGCGGCCCGTGTCCGGTACAGGCGGCAGATATCTGGCAAGTGCCGCGCGCGGATGAACTGCCATCACGGCGGTATCGAAGGCGTTGAGCAGGAGGTCGCGGGTTGGGGCTGTCATCATCCAACGTCGATACAACCTGGCTCGACGGCGCACAATTGGGATCGGTGTCATGGTGACCGTGAATTGCGTTCGCCTGAAACGCTGACTAAGAACGGAGTCTCATCCGCTCGGGGTCAACCTGCGGCGATCAGCCAAGATAAGTGGGGCTCTCGGACCTTGGGTATCTGGGTTACAGCGTCGCCATGGCCTGTGCCACCAAACGGAACTGATGACAGCGCACCAACCACAAAGCGCCCTGACTGAAGACCAGTTCGACCCGGTTGAAGAGATCTCGGGGGCGATCGACAGCGGCCTGTTGCTGTTGTGCGATCATGCGTCGAACGCGCTTCCTGCCCGCTACGGCAGTCTTGGCCTCCCGCGCTCGGAGCTTGAGCGCCACATTGGCTATGACATAGGTGTCGCACCTATCACGCGCGCGCTCTCCGAGCGGCTCAATGCGCCGGCGCTCTTGACACGGTTCTCACGGCTGTTGATCGACCCCAATCGCGGCGCCGATGACCCCACGCTGGTTATGCGCTTGTCGGAAGGAACCGTGATTCCCGGCAATGCAACAATCAACGATGCTGAGATCGCCTATCGCCGGGCCGCATTCTATGATCCCTACAATCGTGCGATTGACCGCAAGTTAACGGAGATGGCGGCGACCGGCGTCCCGCCTGCGGTGTTCTCGATCCACAGCTTCACGCCAGTCTACAAGGGTGTGGAACGTCCTTGGGATGTCGGCATTCTCTGGGATCGCGATGACCGTCTGGCCGGTCCGGTTCTGGAGGCGCTGCGGGCCGATCCGGCGCTTGTCGTCGGCGACAACGAACCCTACACGGGCGCGCTCGACGGCGACACGCTGAACCGGCATGCGACGGCGCGGGGCTTTGCCAATGCGCTGATTGAAATCCGCCAGGATCTCATCACCGGAGATGACGGGATCACGGTCTGGGCCGAGCGGCTGGTTGCCATCCTGACGGATATCCTCCCTGTCCGGGGATAGACAGACGCGAACCGCCACACCACCTTGAACGACGAAACAGATTTCCCAGGAGGATACCCATGAGCACGATCGACGATCAGACCCGGCTCGAACTGGAAGCGGCAGCGTTTCGCCGCCTCGTGGCGCATTTCCGCGAGCGTTCGGATGTACAAAACATCGATGTGATGAACCTGGCCGGCTTTTGCCGCAACTGCCTGTCGAACTGGTATCAGGAAGCCGCCAATGACCGCGGTCTCGACCTCACCAAGGACCAGGCGCGTGAGATTGTCTACGGAATGCCCTATGCTGACTGGAAGGAAAAATACCAGTCAGAAGCGTCGCCTGAGCAGAAGGAGACCTTCGAATCAGCGCATAAAGGGCACTAGTGTTGACCTAGGCAATTACCGCCGGCCGTGCACGCATGGCCAAGCCGATGGCGACCAAAGCACGACACCGCACACGGATCACCCAGGGTGTTTGTCCATGGGTGAGTATGCCCCGATATTAGGAGATAGGAATGGCCGATGAGCCGGCAGGCTTCGCAGCACAACAGCTTCGTCAGACTATCGAGCGCATTGAGCGGCTTGAAGAGGAAAAGCAGGCGATCGCCGAGGACATCCGAGAAGTGTTCGCCGAAGCAAAGGGCAATGGCTTCGATATCAAGACGCTGCGCACCGTTTTGAAGCTGAGAAAGCAGGACACGTCCGAACGACGTGAGCAGGAAGAAATGCTGACGCTCTATATGCATGCGCTTGGCATGCTGGAGCCGGACGAGATGCCTTCAACCGCAGCCTAGAGCGGTTTCCAAGCCCGGCTGACGCTTTCGTCTGATCTTCTGGTTGGGGATCAGTTGTCCGACGTCGTTTCGGGCTGAGGTCCAAGCGCACTGGTCGTCAGATGATCACCGATCCCATCGGCCGTGGCACCAGTGCGCAACAGAAGGCGCGTTTGCAGCGCTTCGATAGCAGAGCCTGTGAACTCGCTACGATACCAAGTCCTGAGATCGATGCCACCGCGATGGAACCCGCTGTCGAGCATTGCCTTTGGCATGTGCACGAGGTCGTCGACTTCCGTTTGTTCAGGATGGTGGAACGTGGAGACTCGGTCATCCATGGCGATTGACGCCGAACTGACCAAAACGTCTATACTGCGCGCCGAGGGTTCCGCCGCATAGAGCGCGACATCCTCAAACACCCCTTGCGGCAAGGCGCCGCGCAGCGGACTCGATGCTAGGGAACTCGGGAGATCATTGGCAAGCAGCGCCGTAATCGGTGACGTCGCATCGCTCTGCGCGAAGGTGGTCTCGGATGGCGGTGCGCCGACCAGGGGACGTTGCGGCGGCAGCGGCACGCCGTCAGCCGACGCAATCAGTGTTTCGATGCCTTCTGCGCCCGTTTCTGCGGACTCGACATCGGGAGCAGCCGCGATAAGGCCGGCGATATCAGGTTTTGTGCGTGGCAACGGTACACTGGACGGATCCACTGCGGCAATCAGTGTCCCGATCTCGGCCGGAGCGTCGGGGCGCGGCCGCGGAGCAGGCACGGTGGTCGGCAGTTGGATCGTGGTTTCTGTTTCGGCCGGCTGGGCAGGCGCTTCGGGCTCCGGCGCGCTACGGGCCGGCGGCTGCTCCTGCCGGGCCGGCGCGGAAGGTGCCGTGGCGACCGCCGTATCGTCGTCGCGGGTGCGGCGCTCGCGTATGGTGGGCCGTGTCGGCTGGGCGTCTGGGACGTAGGCTTCATTGCCGGCAAGAACGAGGCCGGCGTCGTTGTGATTACGGTTGGTGATCGACCGGCGATCGGTGTCGCGATCGTCCTCTTCCAGCTCAGTGCTGCCGCTGCGTCCGCCGGAGCGTTCGATCGCGCGCTTGGCGTCCGCATAGCCTGACAGCGGGCGGCCATCGGACGGAATGTGAACCGTGCGACCATCGGGGAACAACCGTGTCAGCCGTGACCGGCTCATCCGCGGCCAGTGACGCACCGACGCCACGTCAAGATGGACATAGGTGCCGCCATAATAGCCGACACCGCCGCGTTGCATCTTCATCGCGGTCTCACGGACCGTGTTGACGTTGACGTCGCGGATGCGAAAATCCATCGCCTTGCCGACCATGTGCTGGCTGAACTTGGCGACATTGCGCGAGCGCCGGCGCAACGCCTCATTGGTCGCAGGTGATCGGTATCCTGACAAAAGCTCGATCGGCACCCGCGAGCCAACAGCCTTGTGAACATCATAGACGAGATCGACAAGGCGTGGATCAACGCGGATCGTTTCGTCGCGCCGCCAGTCACGCATGATCCAGTTGATCTGGCGCATCGCTTCGGCCTGATAACGGCCACGGCGCTTGAAGACCAAATCCAGCGTTTCGCCGGTATGCATGTTCTTGATGGCGATCGACCGCTCGCTGTCGGCGATGATCTCGGACGACGGCAGCGCCGCAACGGCGAGCAGCGCCAGTGCGGCAAGCCCGAGGCGGCGACCGCCCAAAAAGCGCGCTCTCAGCCTCGATCGGAGCGTAGATACACTGTCGCCCGACACCAAATACCCCGTCCCGCTAAAACCGGAGGAAGTCCATTTCGACCATGTCGCACATAGTCAATGCGTCTGGTTAAGAGAAACCGTCCCCCGTCGCAATCCCCTGGGTGCCTCTGAATTGGGGCGGAAATGTGCCGCACCCATCTAAGTCCTTGGGAACCGGCTCGTTCTGCCATGGTAAGCGTTAATCAGCCGCTAACAGCTGCTTCATCCTGCGGTCGTGGCCGTAGATATCGTTGAACACGCGAGCAGTGCCGTCTTCGTCAACGACTGCGGTGAAATAGGCGAGATGCACCGGCACGTGACGGTCGAGATTGAGATAGGCCTCGCCGCCACCGATGCGCCGCTCGACCGAGTTGCCGTTGAGGTTGGTTTCGAGCGTTAGAAGCGCTTCGGAAAACGCGATCGGGTTTTCGACGCGCACGCAGCCATTCGACAATGCGCGCGCGGGTGACCGGAACAGGCCGCGACCATTGGTGTCGTGCAGATAGACTGCATGCTTGTTGGGGAACATGAATTTGACATCGCCAAGGGCGTTGCTGCTGCCCGGCCGCTGGCGGAATCGTAACGCCTCCGGCCGGACCGCGTCCCAATTGATCGATGCGGGATCAACCGGCTGAAAACGGCCACCGACATTCATATAGACCGCGAAATCCCGATCGACGAGATAGGTCGGATCGCGGCGCACAGCGGGGATGATCGAGCGGCCGGCAATCGAGCGCGGCACATTCCAGGACGGGTTGACAACGAGATGCTCGATCTCATCGGAGAACAATGGCGTCTGGGTCTTGTAGGTGCCAACGATCACCCGCGTGTCGAAGACGGTCTCACCATCGGACACGACATCGAGATGGTATTGTGGCACGTTCACGAAGACATGATGTGCGCCGAGTTCCGACGGCAGCCAGCGCCAGCGCTCCATATTGACGATGATGTCGTCTGCGGTCATCGCCAGATCGCCGTTCATGACGGCGAGGGTTTGTGGCCCAATGATGCCGTCAACCGTCAGATCGTTATCAGCCTGGAACGCCTTGACAGCTGTAACGAGCGTTGTGTCATAGACTCTATCGGTGTCACCCTGGGGGACCGGAAGATCGAACCGGATTCGAAGATCAGGCACGCGTTCGTCGCGCATGCCAGGCTTGAGCAGCGGTCCACCTTCGATGACCACCTGCTCGGTGTCGACCGGTGTGTCGCGGAGCGCAATCAATCGTTCGCGCAACCGTTGGTAGCCACCGTGCTGAGGATTGTAAGCCTGAAGGGCTGCATTCGTATCGCCGGCCGCAGCGACCGTTTGTAACACGTCGCGCCGGTTTGGCAGATCGCGCTTTATGTCAACGAACTCGCCAAGCACATCCGGGTTGATCCGGGCGCCGCGGGCGTCCCGCGCATAGCGGATGATGCTCGCAGCGAGCTTGAGTTCGGTATGCGCCAGCGTCTCAGCATCAAGGGCTCTCGTGAGACCGAAATTGGCAGGTGGCGCGTCATAGTCCGCCGGATCGAGCCCGTCATCGGCGGCAAGCTCAAGGCGCGTCGCCGCGCCATTGCCTGCGATTGTCAGCCGGCCTTGCGAGACCCAGATCGGCGCGAAGTCGCGCGCTTGGTAAAATGATGCGACTGCCTTGCGTTCGCGGTCGGAGGCAAACAGGGTCGACTCATCTTCGAGAGCAGTGGCCAGTCGCGCGGCGATTGCCTGGGTCAGCGCAATGTCGTCGACGAGATTGCGCGGCGGCGCAAAAGCGGAGACGGCATCCACATTGTCAGGCGCCATCAGTGGTGTGAGATCAAGGCCTTGGTCGACCCAGGCAAGATGTGGCGTATCAGAGGCTTCAGATGGCGTGATTGTTTCAGCGAACGTCGAGGTCGGCATGAGTCCAATTAGAACTGACAGGCTCGCGCCACCGATCAGCCGAGCAATGCCCGTCACAGGACGTTCGATCGTCGCATATGTGCCTTGCAGATGCCGCATCTCTGCCTCGATCCCCATGCGCGGGTTGAAGGCGAATCACCCAGAAAGTGATCTTAACCTGTCAACCGATCAAAAAGCACATTAGTTGCATTTTCAGGCCCTGTCGCCTTGGGTGTAGTCACAGGGCGGTTATCTGCGCGATCATCCTGTGTCTTGAGTGTTCTGCTCAACGACGCAGAAAGATGATTGATTCCAAAAGAGTAGAGGAACTTTCTTGCATCTTTTCCGGCGCAGGTTCGCCCGATCTTCCAAGCCTGCTGTGACAGGATCAACACATTGACACGCTGCCGGCTGCCAACCGTCTCCCGGAATGGACTCACTCCGCCGCGTCCAGGCCGATTTCGCGCAGCTTGCGGTAGAGTGTCGAGCGGCCGATTCCGAGGGTGCGCGCGACTTCCGTCATTTTGCCGCGACAGTGTTCGAGCGCGAGGCGGATCATATCGGCCTCGATATCGGCCAACGTGCGCAGTTCGCCAGAGTCCGAAAAGGCGGTGATGTCGGTGTCATGTTCGGCAGTATCCAACTCGGAGAATGCTGCCAGCGGATCGGTCGGCACAACCGTCAGCGGTGTCTGTATGCCGGAGGGTGCAACGGGAATCGCGGAGGTGGGCGATACGTCTGCCAGCACTGGCTCGGCTTGCCCAATCACAGCCGCCTCTTGATCGCGGCTTGGGGCTGCCGGTGGCGTGTCGACACGTACGGCCGCGGGTGTTGGAGCGCTGTCGCCGCGGCGGACAAGCTGCATCTCGATTTGCGGGAACTCGGCGCGGGTCAGGGTGCCGCCATCCGACAGAACAACGGCGCGGAAAATCGCGTTCTCAAGCTGACGCACATTGCCCGGCCAGTCGAAGCTTTCGAGCAACTGGATCGCATCGGCCGAAATGCCAGCGATCTGCTTGCCTTCTTCCGCAGACAGACGTGCTGCGAAATGCCGCGCGAGCAGGCCGATGTCCTCGCGGCGCTCGCGCAAGGGCGGAATACGGATCGGGAAGACGCTGAGCCGATAGTAAAGATCCTCGCGGAAACTCTGCTCCTGGACCTGATCTACGAGTGAGCGATTCGTCGCCGATATCAGCCGGAAGTCGACGCGCGTGGGCTTTTTGCCGCCAACCGTGTCGACCTCGCCTTCCTGTAGCGCGCGCAGAAGCTTGACCTGGGCGTCAAGCGGCAATTCGCCGATCTCGTCGAGAAACAGCGTGCCGCCATGAGCTTCGACGAACTTGCCCTGGCGCCGCTCGGTCGCGCCCGTAAAGGCACCCTTTTCATGGCCGAACAGTGTGCTCTCGACCAGATTCTCCGGAATCGCGCCGCAATTGACCGTGACGAAAGATTTGGCGCGCCGGTTTCCCGAACCTTGGATCGCGCGTGCGACAAGCTCCTTGCCGACGCCTGATTCGCCCTCGATCAAGACGGGGATGTGCGAAGATGCCGCCCGCTCGACCAGTGTGAGCGTCCGCTTCATGACCGGCGACGCGGTCAGAATGTCCGCCACGCTCAACAGCCCGTCGACGCGCTTGCGTGCCCGGCTCAGTTCCTCGGCCAGCGCGCCTGTCCTCAGCGCATTGCGTACCGAAACCTGCAAGCGTTCTGGGCCGACCGGCTTCACGATGAAGTCCGATGCACCGGCGCGCATCGCAGACACCACCGTGTCGATCCCACCATTGGCAGTCTGCACGATGACTGGCGTCCTGATGCCAAGCTGGCTCAGACGCTCCAACACGCCCATCCCATCCAGGCCGGGCATGACGAGATCGAGAATGATCAGATCGGCCGGTTTTGCAGCCGTTCGTATTGTCTCTAAAGCCTCGTCGCCTGTTTCCGCGGTCTCGACGCGGTATCCCATCTTGTCCAGCTGACCGCTCAGAAGGCGGAGCTGAATGGGGTCGTCGTCGACGATGAGGATGGTCTCTTGCATATCGCGCTTGGCCTTGTCGGCGCGATATCAGCAACGCGCCTGTTCGCTTCGGATCGTCGTTCGGCGCGGTTAATGCCGGCTTAAGCAGGTTTACGAGAGCGCGCAGACTGCGGCCCGATGCGCATTGCTCAGGCGCTGCCAACCCCCTATATCCGCGAGTTACATCACCGTGCCCGCCCACCAACTCAGGAGCCTGTCCATGACCTTGATTGCTGCCCGGTTCCCTCTGCCACTCCGCGCTGCCGTCGAGTCTCAGGCGTCTGACGACGAAGCGCTCGGTGTGATGCCGGAATGGGATCTCGACGATCTCTATCCGGGCATGGACTCCAAGGCTCTCAAGGATGATCTCAAGACGCTTGCCGATGGGGCTGTGGCGTTTGAAGCAGCTTACAAGGGCAAGCTCGACGCGCTCCTTTCGGGCGAGAGTGGGCCTGCGAAACTGGCGTCCGCGATCGCGGAAATGGAACGACTCGCCGATCTGTTCGGCCGGCTCGGCTCCTATGCGGGGCTTCAGCACGCCACCGACATGACCGATGCCAATCGCGGCAAGTTCTATCAGGACATTTCGGAAAAACTCACCGAAGCCAGCCTCAAGACCCTGTTCTTCGAACTAGAACTGAATCAATTGTCCGATGCAGCACTTGATTCGGCCGTTGCTGCTGAGCCCAAGCTTGCCCACTACGCCCCCTGGCTTCGACAGGTGCGCAAGGAGAAGCCTTATCAGCTCGAAGACCGGGTCGAGCAGTTGTTCGGCGAGAAGAGTGTCACCGGTCGGTCGGCGTGGAACCGGCTGTTCGACGAGACGCTGTCTGACCTGACCTTCGACGTCGATGGCGAGCCGCTCGGCCTCGAACGCACGCTGAACCTGATGCAGGACACCGACCCAGCGAAACGTCGCTCCGCATCCAAGGCGATCTCGGCAACGCTGAAGGACAATCTCAAGCTCTTCACGCTGATCACCAACGTCCTCGCCAAGGACAAGGAAATCTCCGACCGCTGGCGTGGCTTTGAGGACATCGCCGATTCGCGGCACCTGTCGAACGATGTCGAGCGCGAGGTGGTCGATGCGCTGGTCGACAGCGTGCGCCGCGCGTATCCGCGCCTGACACACCGCTATTATGAAATGAAGGCGAAATGGTTCGGCGTTTCAGCGCTCGACCATTGGGACCGCAACGCGCCGCTGCCTGATGTTGCGCAGAAGACCTACCCCTGGCGCGAGGCGACCGATACGGTGCTCAAGGCCTATGGTCGGTTCTCGCCGGAATTGGCCGAGGTCGCGCAGCCCTTCTTCGACAACAACTGGATCGACGTGCCGACACGGCCTGGCAAGTCGCCGGGCGCGTTTGCGCATCCGACCGTGCCGAGCGCGCACCCCTATCTTCTGCTCAACTATCAGGGCAAGCCGCGTGACGTGATGACGCTCGCCCATGAGCTTGGCCATGGCGTGCACCAGCGCCTTGCAGCCGCCCAGGGCCCGCTGATGGCGCCGACGCCTCTCACCCTGGCTGAGACAGCGAGCGTCTTCGGTGAGATGCTGACCTTCCGGCAGATCCTTGAAGAGACGATCGATCCGGTCGCCCGCAAGGCGCTGCTCGCGTCCAAGGTCGAGGACATGATCAACACGGTCGTGCGCCAGATCGCGTTCTACTCGTTTGAGCGCAAGGTTCATGACGCTCGCCGCGACGGGGAACTGACCTCGGATGATCTGTGCGAAGCATGGATGAGCGTGCAGGGCGAGAGCCTGGGCCCTGCGATCACGCTGCATGATGGCTATGAAGTGTTCTGGGCCTATATCCCGCATTTCATTCACTCGCCCTTTTATGTCTACGCCTATGCCTTCGGGGACTGCCTCGTGAACTCGCTCTATGCGGTTTACGAACAGGCCGAGGAGGGGTTTGCAGAGAAGTATTTCGACATGCTGAGCGCGGGCGGCACCAAGCACCATTCGGAACTTCTGGCACCCTTTGGGCTCGATGCCACCGACCCGGCCTTCTGGGACAAGGGCATCGGCGTCATTGAGCGGCTGATTGACGAATTGGAGGACGCCGACAAGGCGGCGGGGTGACGCTCTGCCGCAGGCATCCTCTTCACGTCGGCTCGCGTAGAATTGGATGTTAACAGCGGCATGAGGACACAACGCCCGACATGGCCATGAGCGACGACAGACAACCCAAGCGGCCCCGATCTGGCCAGGCCGACCGCGACGACCCGGAGCGTAATCGTCTTAGCGCGCGGCTCGGGCGCTATGCGCGCGTCGGCACCAATGTCGGCGGTGTGGCGGCCAAGGTCGCGGGCGCACGGTTGTTCCGAACTGGCCTCGATCGGGACAAGAATGCCGGCGAACTGGCGGCAGCGCTCGGCGGTCTCAAGGGGCCGATCATGAAGGTGGCGCAGCTTCTCGCCACCATCCCAGACGCCGTGCCGCCGGAATATGCCGAGGAACTCGCAAAGCTCCAGAACGACGCCCCGCCGATGGGCTGGGCCTTCGTCAAGCGGCGCATGGCGGCCGAACTGGGGTCTGACTGGCGGTCGAAGTTTTCGGAGTTTGGCCATCACGCTGCGGCGTCCGCCTCTCTCGGCCAGGTCCACAAGGGCATCACCCAGGGCGGCCAAGAGGTCGCGGTGAAGCTGCAATATCCCGACATGGAATCGGCCGTCGAGGCAGATCTCAGCCAGCTTGAAATCCTGTTTGCGCTGCACCGGCGCATGGACCCCGCCGTCGACACCCGCGAGATTCAGAGTGAGATCGGCGAGCGCATCCGTGAGGAACTGGACTATGACCGGGAAGCCCGCCACATGCGGCTTTACCAGGGGATCCTCGACGGCAACCCACTTGTCAGGGTGCCGGATGTGGTCGACAGCTTGTCAACGCGCCGTTTGCTGACGATGACATGGCTGGAGGGCAAAAAGCTCCTTAGCCACAAGAACGCCGATCTCGGCACGCGCAACCGGCTGGCGACGGCGATGTTCACGGCCTGGTGGCATCCCTTCGCCCGCTTCGGCGTCATCCACGGTGACCCGCATCTCGGCAATTACACAGCCTTCGAAGACGACGGCGTGCCGCAGGGCATCAACCTGCTCGACTATGGCTGTATCCGCATCTTCCCATCAGGCTTTGTGCAAGGGGTCATCGACCTCTATCATGGGCTGATGCAGGACGACCGCGACCGCATCGTTTCGGCCTACGAGGTCTGGGGCTTCCGTAAGCTTTCGAACGAGCTCATCGATATCCTCAACATCTGGGCCAAGTTCATTTATGGCCCGCTGATGGAGGACCGTGTGCGCCCCGTGGCCGAGAACATCGCGCCCGGGCAATATGGCCGCCGCGAAGCCTTCACCGTCCACAAGGCGCTGAAGGAAAAGGGGCCTGTCACGGTGCCGCGCGAATTCGTCTTCATGGATCGCGCGGCGATCGGCCTCGGCTCGGTGTTCATCCACCTTCAGGCCGAACTCAACTTCTATCGCCTGTTCAACGAAGCGATCGACGGTTTCGAGATTGATCGTCTGGCCGATGATCAGGCGGATGCTTTGGCCGCAGTCGGCCTGCATCCGGGCAGCGCGCGCGCAGCGTGAGTTTACTTCAAGCGCGCGAGCCAGATGCCGCCCGCAACGATCAGTGCACCGCCAGCCCAGGTCCAGAGCGTCGGGACCTCGCCGAAGACGATGTAGCCGAGCAAGGCCGCAAACAGGATCCAGCTATAGCTGACCGGCCCAATGATCGCGGCATCGGCCAGCCTCAGCGACAGGATCACGAAGAACTGTGCCGTGATCGCGAGCGGTCCGAGCAACAGGAAGGGCAGCGCGCTATCGAGTGTGATCGCGCTATGGCTCATGGCCAACCAACCGGGCACGATCATCAGCAGTGCGCCGAAGAGGTTCACATGGATCAACACGCCGAGTGCCGTTTCGCGCCGCGCCAACACCTTGATCAGGATCGTTTCAATTGCGATCAGAAGCGCGCCGAGAAAGGCCGCCCCGGCTCCCAGCCAGGCGGTCGTCGGGTCGGCCACGGGTGTTGTCTCCGGCGCTACGGCGCCGCGCACCACGATCAACGCCCCGAACGCGCACAAGGTCCCTGCAAGCCAGTGACGCGGCGTGACGTGTTCACCGAGCAGGATCGCGGCAAGCGCGACGATCAAAAGGCCTTCCGTCAGCCCGATCGCGGTAGCGTCGGCGACTGGTAGCGCCGTCGCGGCATAGATCGCGCAGGCACCACCGCTCACACCGAACAGAGCGCGCACCGCATGCCAGTGCGGGGTGGGGCTTCTGAGCTGTGACCAGGACGTCCGCGTCGCCAGTATCGCCGTAACAACCGCCAGTACCCCGCCGACGTAACGCATCCAGATAACGACCAACACGGGCACCTGGCCGTCGGCCAGTTTGCCGGCGGCGAAGACAGGGGTGAACAGCGCCGTTCCGCACAGCGCGAAGCCGATGCCGAGGGCCGTCTGGCGTGGCTGCGAAGCTGAGTGTTGAAACATCACTGTCTAAGCCCGTTCATGCGCTGCATATGGCGTGATCTCGCGAGCGCGCCTGCCAACCGGATTCGACGCGACAGTGGGTCGTTGAGCGCTTGCTGGGAAGTCGCCAAAGGCCTATGGAGGTCATGCGAAAACGAATGGCAGCAGCCATACAGGGCTAATCATGAATTGGGATGATCTGAAGATCTTCGATGCCGCTGCCGGCGCGCGTAGCCTGTCAGGTGCGGCCAAGCGGGTCGGGTTGAGCCAGCCGCAACTCACCCGGCGCCTGCGTCAGCTTGAGACCGAGATCGGCGCGCGTCTGTTCGAGCGCACCCCGCAAGGCTTGAAGCCGACACAAGCCGGTCTGCGCTTGATGCCGTTGGCCGCCGAGATGCGGCAGGCCGCGGATGCCGTCGAGCAGGCATTGCCGGAGCTGAAGGCTGCGCGCTTGCGGGTGGTCCGAATTTCCGTTGATGAGGTGCGCGAGCGTTTGCTGACCGATCGTTTGAGTCTGCTGCTTGAGGCGCTGGATGGGATCGAAATCGAACTCATCTCAAGTCAGGAGCAACAGAACCACATCACGCGCGAGACAGAGATACAGCTCCGCTCCTGCCTACCGGAAACGGACAGCCTGATTGCTCGCAAGCTCGGCCATATCGCTTATGCGGTTTATGGCGGTCTGTGTTACGTCGCTAAGACCCCGGCATCTCAGAGCGAAAGTCGGTTCACACACTGCCGCTGGATTGGTTTCGCTCCGGACAGGCTGTGGTATCCCGAGCATCGCCAGTGGCTTGCCACGCAAGGCGTCCAGCACGAGGCACTTAGGGTCAATACTATGACCGCAGCACAGGACGCTACAGCCGGCGGTGCGGGCTTGGCCGTCCTGCCCTGTTTTCTTGCCGATACCGACGACCGCTTGGTCCGCGTCAGCGAACCCATCGCCGAGTTGCGCTCGGTCGAGCATGTCATCATACATCGGGATTTGTTGCGAGAGCCGGCGATCCGCTGCGCGATCGACGCGCTTATAGCTCTCTATCGCGATGCTGCGCGTGTGCTTGATGGCTGCTTTGAGTCGAAGCGTTTTGATGCTGTCAAAGTCGCCGCCAGTGCATAAGCCTCTCAGCGCGCGCATGGTTTTTGACGCACGCAAAATCGTGGGCGCATGAGCAAAAAATCCTGTATTTCCGGTGCTTGTACGGCGTCGTTTTCCGATTGCAGCGTTGCTCTTGCCCTAGGCTTCCGTTAGACCAAAGCGTACAGAGGCACTTCAATGCCCTGACCACAGCATGGGGGACGCGCGATGGCTGAGGACGCTTCGGAGAACTGGTCCGACACCATGGATCGGCCCGAGCACGAGAACACATACGCTCTGTTCGGCGCTCTGGTGAAATGGAGCACGATCGTCATCGTGATCATTCTGATCCTGATGGCGATATTCCTCGTTTAGCGACCTGACGTCGTTTCATGCTGGCCGTGCCGCTCCGCGGACGGCCGAATTCAGGCGAGTTTCATGAAGATTGCAGTCGTTAAAGAGGCGGACGCCAGCGAGCCGCGCGTTGCCGCGACGCCGGAGACCGTCAAGAAGTTCTTGGCACTTGGCGCCGAGATGACCGTTGAAAAGGGCGCTGGCGCCGCTTCGATGATTCCAGATGCCGAGTTCGAGGCAATGGGTGCCCAGATCGCATCGACCCAAAAGGCCGTGCTTGGTGACGCAGACGTCGTGCTCGGCGTGCGCCGGCCGTCCGCTGGCCAGCTCAAGGCTGCCAAAACAGGTGCTGCCGTCGTCGCCATTATGGACCCCTATGGCAATGAGGCTGCGCTTGAGGCGATGGCCAAGTCCGGGGTCGCATCGTTTGCGATGGAGTTGATGCCGCGCATCACACGCGCCCAGGTGATGGATGTGCTGTCGAGCCAGGCGAACCTCGCCGGCTATCGCGCTGTCATCGATGCGTCCGAAGTCTACGGTAAGGCGCTTCCGATGATGATGACCGCTGCCGGCACGGTTCCTGCAGCCCGTATCTTCGTCATGGGCGCCGGCGTTGCCGGCCTTCAGGCGATCGCCACGGCCCGCCGGCTCGGCGCGATCGTGACCGCCACCGACGTTCGTCCCGCCGCCAAGGAACAAGTCGAATCGCTTGGCGCCAAGTTCATTGCTGTCGAGGACGACGAGTTCAAGCAAGCCGAAACCGCCGGTGGCTATGCCAAGGAGATGTCCAAGGAGTATCAGGCCAAGCAAGCCGAACTCGTTGCCGAGCACATCGCCAAGCAGGATATCGTTGTCACCACAGCCTTGATCCCGGGCCGACCCGCGCCGCGCCTCATTTCGAAGGAGATGGTCGCATCGATGAAGCCTGGCTCGGTCCTTGTCGACCTCGCGGTCGAGCGCGGCGGTAACGTCGAAGGCGCCAAGCCAGGCGAGATTGCCCAGGTTGGTGACGTCAAGATCGTCGGTTATCTCAATGTCGCAGGTCGGATCGCCGCCACGGCGTCGAGCCTCTATGCCCGCAATCTCTACGCCTTCGTCGAGACGATGGTCGACAAGGAGACCAAGGCGTTGGCGATCAATTGGGAGGACGAATTGGTCGCAGCCACCAATCTGACCCGCGACAGTGCGGTCGTTCACCCGAATTTCGCACCCAACCAGGGAGCTGACGCATGAGCGATCTGACGCCCCAGGAAGCGCTGGAGCGCGCCGAAGCTGCAGCTGAAGCCGCGCGCGAAGCGGCCAGTGCCGCGCAAAGCTATGCCGAACAGATCGCCGATGCCGCATCTGGTTTGGCCCATGTCGCAAGCGGCGGCGCGATCGACCCGTTCGTCTTCCGGCTGACCATTTTCGTGCTGGCGATTTTCGTCGGCTACTATGTCGTCTGGAGCGTAACGCCAGCGCTGCATACCCCGCTGATGAGCGTTACCAACGCGATTTCCTCGGTCATCGTCGTTGGCGCGCTGCTGGCCGTCGCGGTCGAGGCCAGCGACGCGATTCAGGGCACAGGCTGGGCGCGGCTGTTCGGCTTCATCGCGCTGGTGCTCGCCAGCGTGAACATCTTCGGTGGGTTCCTCGTCACCCAGCGCATGCTGGCGATGTATAAGAAAAAAGAGAAATAGGGGCCGGCAGCTATGATGCGTGATCTCATACCGCCCCTGTTTCAAATCCTCGGCGGCCTCACTATGATGACGTTCCTCGTCGTCAATCTGCGTCTGCGCGCGATACTCAGCGGCCTGAATACGCGCTTGCAGTTCGCCTTGATCGCGTGCATCGGCGGTGGTCTCTTGTTCATGGGCTTTGGCACTGCCGAGCGCAGTCTTGGCGCTGCCGGGCCGGCACTGATTGGTGCAGCTGCATTCTTTTTCGTTGCCGCGATATGTGTTGTCGCGGGACTGTTCCTGACTGTCGGCAGGGAGGCTAAGTGATGTCCGCAAACCTTGCCGCCATTCTCTATGTGATTTCGGCGATCTTGTTCATCATGGCGCTTCGGGGGCTTTCGAGCCCAGAAAGTTCGCGCCAAGGTAACTATTTCGGCATGGCCGGCATGGCCATCGCCATGGTCACGACACTGTTCTATGCGGCGCCCGGCATGGGTGGCCTTGTCATGATCGTGGGCGGCCTGGCGATCGGCGGGTCTGTCGGCGCCGTGATCGCACGCCGCGTGCCGATGACGGCGATGCCGCAATTGGTCGCGGCCTTCCACAGCCTGGTCGGCATGGCGGCCGTGCTTGTAGCTGCTGCTGCGCTCTATGCACCGCAGGCGTTCGACATCGGCTCGATCGGCGAGATCAAGCTCGCAAGTCTGATCGAAATGGCGATCGGCGCTGCGATCGGCGCGATCACTTTCACCGGTTCGGTCATTGCTTTTGCCAAGCTCGACGGCCGGATGAGCGGCGCGCCGATCATGCTGCCGGCACGCCATATCATCAATGCCGGTCTGGCGATTCTGCTCGTCGTCCTGTGCGTCTGGCTGGTCCAGACTGAAAGTCATACTGCCTTCTGGTTGATCGTGATCGTGGCCCTGGCGCTTGGTGTGTTGATCATCATTCCGATCGGCGGTGCGGACATGCCCGTCGTCGTATCGATGCTTAACTCCTATTCCGGCTGGGCTGCGGCTGGCATCGGTTTCACGCTGGAAAACACCGCACTTATTATCGTCGGCGCGCTGGTCGGTTCGTCAGGGGCGATCTTGTCCTACATCATGTGTAAGGGCATGAACCGCTCCTTCATCTCGGTCATTCTCGGCGGCTTCGGCGGTGAGACAGTCGGGCCCGCCGGCGGGGCTGAGGAGCGTCCAGTCAAGCAGGGGTCTGCGGACGACGCGGCCTTCATCATGAAGAACGCCTCCAAGGTCATCATCGTGCCAGGCTACGGCATGGCCGTGGCCCAGGCCCAGCATTCCCTGCGCGAGCTGGCCGATACGCTGAAGAAGGAAGGCGTCGAGGTCAAATACGCCATCCATCCGGTGGCGGGCCGTATGCCGGGGCACATGAATGTGCTCTTGGCCGAAGCCAATGTGCCCTACGACGAGGTGTTCGAACTTGAGGACATCAATTCCGAGTTCGCCACCGCCGACGTCGCCTATGTCATTGGCGCCAATGACGTGACCAACCCGGCCGCGCGCGACGATCCGCAATCGCCGATCTACGGCATGCCGATCCTCGATGTCGACAAGGCGGGCACGGTCTTGTTCGTTAAGCGTGGCATGGGGTCTGGCTATGCCGGCATCCAGAACGAACTGTTCTTCCTGGACAAGACGATGATGTTGTTCGGTGACGCCAAGAAGATGACCGAAGAAATCGTCAAGGCCATGTGACGACCCGGTCAGGCGGGTTTTGGCGGAGCGGAAGATGACACTCGTTCTCGTCACTTTCGCGCTGGCGCATTTTGCTGCCGTGGCCAGCCCGGGGCCGAGCTTTGTTGTTGTGATGCGCGAGACCTTATCGCGCGGGACGGTGTTCGGCGTTTGGTGTGCCCTTGGTCTGGGGCTCGGCACGCTGATCTGGGCAGCTGCGGCATGGTTCGGGTTGGCGGCACTGTTTTCCGCCGTACCCTGGCTCTATGCTGGCCTTAAGCTCATCGGCGCGGTTTATCTCCTCTATCTCGCCATCCAGCTCTGGCGTTATGCGTGCGATCCGCCGCCTGAAACCAATCAGGTTGATATCGCGGTCACCCGGCGGTCACGCGGTGTCGCATCAGCCTTGCGCCGTGGCGTCCTGACTCAGCTTGCCAATCCGAAGGTTGCGGTCTTCTTCGGTTCGATCTTTCTGGCACTGCTGCCGCCGGACCCAGCGCCGATCGTCCTGGCGATGATCTTCGTGATCGTCTTCGTCAACGAGGTCGGCTGGTACGCCTTCGTTGCGATGGTGATGGGATCGCCCCCGATGCGCCGACGCTATGCACGGCTCAAAAGCACGATCGATCGCGCGACTGCGATCATACTAGGAGGCTTGGGAGTCCGGATCGCAGTGAGCTGAGGTGGCTCAGTAAGGCGCTCTAATTTGACGTGTTGAACAGTCCGCCGCTCTGGCCGCGCGTGCGGCGCTGGCCGGCGCGGGCGATTTCGTCGCGCGGGTTGCTTTGCAGGGCGCGGCTGAACGAATTCTGCGCGAGATCTGGGCGGTCTATTGCTTCCAGCGCCAGGCCGCGTCCTGTCCAGGCTGCGGCATAGTTCGGCCTGAGTTCGACGGCGCGGTTGAAGTCCTGCAACGCTGCTTCGTTTTGATTTACCGCCAGCTTGCTGACGCCACGCGCATAATGCGGCTCTGGCGCATTCGGATTGAGGCCGACGGCGACGGTGAAATCCTCGATCGCCAGATCGTGCAGGTTCTGGCTTTGATAGACGAGACCGCGATTGTGGAAGCCGAGCGGATTGCCCGAATCGATCGAGATCGCGCGCTCGAAATCCGCAAGCGCGGCTCCAAGATTGCCTTGATTGCGGTAGATGACACCACGGCCGACAAAGGCCGGCTCATACTGGCCGTCGATCGACAGTGCGCGATTGTAATCTTGCAACGCGAGATCGCTGCGCCCGAGGCGTTCATGGACAAGGGCGCGGTTGGCATAGGCTTGGTGGAAGGAGGGATCGAGCTGAATCGCGCGATTGAAGTCTTCCAATGCCTTGGAATACTGGCCTGCCTCGCCATAGGCAGTGCCGCGCACATTGTAAGGTCCGGGATCGTTTGGATTGGCCTCGATCACGTCGCTGAGCGAGGCGATGTTGATGACCGCGCCCGAATAGCCCGACAGGTCGCCGCCGGACATGACCTCGCCAGGCGTGACCTGGCATCCGGCGATGGCAAAGGCCAGCACAACGGTTGAGACACTGAAGGAGCGGTTGCGGAGGGGGCTGAACATGACGTTCCCGAACACGGTGTGCCTCATACCCAGTGACCTGGATTGCCGGTTACCGACATATCGGACCTATGAGGCGTTTGCGGCGAGATTGCGGAGCAACGACGAACGCACGCCTTGCCCCCAAGGCGCGCGATGAGGTGCGTCAGTCAGCGCCGCGTCTTACCCTTCGACGGAATAAGGCCTTCGCGTTGAGCCCGCTTGCGCGCGAGCTTACGGGCGCGGCGGACGGCCTCGGCCTTTTCGCGCGCCTTCTTCTCGGACGGTTTTTCATAGAAATTGCGCAGCTTCATTTCGCGGAAGATGCCTTCGCGCTGCATTTTCTTCTTAAGCGCACGCAGCGCCTGATCGACATTGTTGTCGCGAACGATAACCTGCACGCAATCCATCCTTTCAGATCGCAAGCGTTGCCGGCCCATTCCGGCGCCATACGATTGCGAAGTGTGGGAACATCAGCACGTGCCCTGCAGCACGCAAGCTTGTAGAGCCTATACCCGTTCGCGCGCGAAATGTCCACCTGTCGCGCATAGGCACGCAGAGCCGGTCTTACCGTTCCCGGCGGGGCAAGATCTCCGTCACATGACCCATCTTGCGACCGGGGCGTGCGTCGGCCTTGCCGTAGAGATGGACGCTTGATCCCGGCCTTGCACGGATAGCGGCAAGGGCAGGATCAAGCGCCGTGTCGCCGAGCAGATTGGTCATGCGCGTATCCGCCAGCCGGCGTGTGTCTCCGACCGGCCAGCCGGCGACACAGCGTATATGCTGAGCGAACTGGTTGACCGGGCAGGCGGCTTGAGTCCAATGGCCGGAATTGTGTACTCGCGGCGCGATTTCGTTGACCAGAAGCGTTTCCGTGTCGCCATCGCGGACGACAAAGAACTCAACACCGAACACGCCGATATAGTCGAAGGCTTTTGCGATCGCGCGGGCCGTCGCGATGGCCGTCTGCGCTGTCTCAGGTGCGATGCCGGCCGGCACGTCCGTGGTCGCGAGGATATGGTTGTGATGAACGTTTTCACCTGGATCATAGGCTGCGAAGCCGCCATACCAGTCGCGGGCACCGATCACCGAGATTTCGCGCTCGAAGGGGATACGTGCTTCCAGTACTGCGGGTGCATTGCCGATTGCATCGAATGCGTCGGCGCTCGACAGGTCCGCACTCAGTGATGTCTGGCCCTTGCCGTCATAGCCGAGCCGCCGCGTTTTGAGAATTGCATCACTGCCAAGCACCGTGCGCGCATCATCGAGATCGGTCGGGCTGTCGACTTGCCGCCAGGGCGCGACAGCTATGCCAGCCGTTTCCAGGAACATTTTCTCCAGAGCGCGGTCTTGGGTCGTTGCCAGGACGTGCGGCTGCGGTGCGAGAGGGACCCGACCAAGAAGTGCCTCAGCGGTATCGGCTGGCACGTTCTCAAATTCATAGGTGATGACGCTACAGGTCTCGGCGAGTCTGTCGAGCGCTGCCGTGTCGGTATAAGGGACCTGAATGTGCTGCCAGGCGACATCGAAAGCGGGTGCGCCGTCTTCAGGCGCAAGAATGGCGACGCGATAGCCCATGTCGCTGGCTGCCAAGGCCAGCATGCGCCCAAGCTGTCCGCCACCGAGAATGCCGATCACCGCGCGAGGCGGCAGGGCGGAGCCGAGACGCTTGCTCATAATCGTGGCTTAGGCTTTTTCCGTGACAGGCGCATCGGCCACACTGTCGGTCTGCTGCGCCCGCCAGGCATCGAGCCGTCCCGCGAGTTCATCATCACCGAGCGCCAGAACCGATGCTGCCAGAAGGGCTGCATTGACAGCC
Source organism: Pseudomonadota bacterium (assembly GCA_039819185.1). Taxonomy (GTDB): domain Bacteria; phylum Pseudomonadota; class Alphaproteobacteria; order Rhizobiales; family Tepidamorphaceae; genus JBCBSK01. The sequence goes on from JBCBSK010000002.1 coordinate 40,574, forward strand.
CCAGCGCGACCGATCGCCAGAGTGCCGACCGGGATTCCAGCAGGCATCTGGACAATCGACAACAGGCTATCCTGGCCGTCGAGGGCCTTCGATTTCACCGGCACGCCAAACACCGGTAAAGGCGTTAGCGCGGCGGTCATGCCGGGAAGATGCGCTGCACCACCTGCGCCGGCGATGATCACCTTGTATCCAGTGTTCTTGGCGCTGCGGGCAAATGCGTAGAGCCGCTCCGGTGTCCGGTGGGCGGAGACGATGCGAGCCTCGTGTGCAATCTCAAGGTCGGCAAGCGTGTCGGCTGTATGATGCATGGTCGACCAGTCGGACTGGCTGCCCATGATAATCGCGACCGGTGGCGCGGCATTGGCCATGGCGTTTCGCCCCTTCGTCGAACGCATGTGATGTGCGCAAAACAGAAAGCGCCGGGACCAAGGGGTCGGCCACCGGCGCGGAAGCGGCAAAATATAGTATTGTGCCCGGTTGGGGCAAGGTTTTTACATCGCCGCGAGTGATAGCGTCAGGCGATGATGTCGGGGGTGAGCTGATCCTCGATATGGGCGATGCGGTCCTTGAGCTGGAGCTTGCGTTTCTTGAGGCGTTGCAATTGCAACGTGTTGGCGATGGGCGCCTGATACAGCGCGCTGATCGCGTCGTCGAGATCGCGATGCTCGATCTGTAGCTGGCTCAGGATCTGGCGCAACGCCAGTTCTTCCTCTTCGCTCATCACTCTTGTCCGCTCATCCGGCATGGCACGGCAGCAAGCCTATGGCCACGTCCGCTACGGAGACGTCGCGCTGCGCCCGAAATGGGCGTGGCATCCCCGCCGGTCGGATCATACGTAATAACCCGATATCTCCGGATTTTCCCCAAGTCCCCTTCGACAAAAGAGACCAAGCATGTCAAACTTTCAAGGTTTAGCGTTGGGGTCCGGTGCGAAAAACCATCCCGGTCTCGCGCGAGCCTGCCCCGGCGCGACGAACGTGACCGTCTTGATGCGGTCGGCCCGTCGCGGGTTGGTCTTGGACGGACCGGAAAGGGAGGCCTGATATGGCATTGGAGATGCAACTCGAAGATCTCGTCGCTCAACATCGGTCGCTGGAACAGCGGATCGCCGATGAGTTGTCGCGGCCCTATGTCGATGGTGTGCGTATCTCCGAATTGAAAAAGCAGAAGCTTCGGCTCAAGGATCGCATCGAGCAGAGCAGAAGCGAATCCGACGCGCTACACTGATCCGCGCTACATCGGGAGTTCCTGGATCTATTCGGCGTGTGGCACGCCTGTCCTGGCTCGAAACGTTCTGAGTGACAGCGGTCAAGCTACTGATCTTACGCCAAGCTGTCTTCTCGCCGTAAAGCTGGATGGCAGGGATGTTTTGAGCCAATCGCCGCGTCCTTTGACATGAAAGATATGGCGCATCGCGCTGCTGCCATGCAGGGATGTGCTACCCCAAGGTTGCGCCCTCTCCTAATCTGTTTGTCAACGTGAGTGTCCGCCGTTGCAGGTGGAGAACCGGCGCCAGCACGGGCTTCTCTCCATCCAGTCGTTAACCTAGCGATCGCGCCATGACCGCAACCGATAGCCGTGGGCGGTATGCCGCGTCGAGCCCGATCGACGGTCGTCCAGCCTGGATCAGGCTTGCTGTGTCCATGCTTCTCGGCACGCTCGGCAGTGTCGGCCTGTGGTCGGTGGTGGTGGTGCTGCCGGCGATCCAGGCCGAGTTCGGCGTCGAACGCGCTGATGCTTCGTTGCCCTACACGCTGACCATGGTCGGCTTTGCCGTTGGCAATCTCGTTATCGGCCGCATGGTCGATCGGCTCGGGATCACGACGCCGCTGATCGTGTCGGCGCTGATCTTGTCGTCCGGCTATGCGCTCGCCGCGTTTAGCTCGTCTTTGCTGATGTTTGCGCTTGCGCAAGGCGTCTTGATCGGCGTCGGCACATCGGCGACTTTCGGCCCTCTGATCGCCAACATTTCGCACTGGTTCGAGCGCCGCCGCGGGGTTGCGGTCGCGGGCGTCGCTTCGGGCAACTATCTCGCCGGTGCCATCTGGCCGCCGATCATCCAAGCAATCATGGCGGCGGATGGTTGGCGTACCGCCTACATCACGATTGCTGTCGTCTGCCTTGTGCTGATGGTGCCGTTGGCGTTCTTCCTGCGTGCTGAATTGCCGAGATTGTCGCCAGCCCGTTCCGGGACTGCGAGCAAGCCATCCGCCACACCAAGCCGCAAGACTGACCTGTCGCCCAACGCCCTGACGGCGCTTCTTTGGATTGCCGGCATTGGCTGCTGTGTCGCCATGGCAATGCCGCAGGTCCATATCGTCGCCCATTGCGTCGATCTCGGCTATGGCGTGGCGCGAGGCGCGGAAATGCTATCGCTGATGCTGGCTGGTGGGGTCATATCGCGATTGGCCTCGGGCTGGCTCGCCGACAAGATTGGCGGTGTCTATACGCTCATGATCGGCTCCGTCGGCCAGATGTTGGCGCTGATGTTCTATCTTCCCTTCGATGGGCTGGCCTCGCTTTATCTCGTGTCACTGTTCTTCGGCCTTGCCCAGGGCGGGATCGTGCCGAGCTATGCCATCATCGTGCGCGAATATATGCCCGCCGCCGAAGCAGGCGCCCGCGTCGGTCTCGTTATCATGGCGAGCGTTTTCGGCATGGCGCTAGGGGGCTGGATCTCGGGCCTGATCTACGACCTGTCCGGCTCCTATCAGGCCGCCTTCATCAATGGCATTGCCTGGAACCTGGTCAACATCGGCATCATGTTTCTGATCCTGTGGAGATCACAGGGGCCGCGCCAAGCGCTGGCGTGATCCGACCTACTTGGGTATTGATGGGGTTATTGCTCGATTGACCATGGCTCCAAGACCAAGACACGATGTCTCTCGTCTCAACAACAGCCGCAATCTTGCGCGAGCGTCTGCCGCCGGCGCAATTCGACCGCGCGAAATGGCTCTACCAAGGTCTGTTTCGGCCGAAGAAGCACGCCCTTGAGCTTGACTATTGGAAGACCCAAGCCAAACGCGAAGGCGGTCGTCTGAAGAACAACCATTATCGGCGCCAGATGCTTGAAGTGTCGGGCCGCAAGCCGGGTTTCTTCAACGGCAAGACCGTGTGCGATTTTGGCTGTGGACCACGCGGCTCGTTGGCCTGGCTGAAGGGACGGGCGCAATGCTTCGGACTTGATGTCCTGGCAGACCACTATGTCGATGCGTTTGGCCGTAATCTTGTGGAGCACGGTATGGTCTATGTGCGTGTGACCGAAGGCCTTATCCCGCTGCCCGACGCATTCTGCGATGTCATGTTCACCCAGAACGCGCTCGACCATGTCGATGATCTGCCGGTCATGGCGTCTGAGATCGTCCGGGTCATCAAACCCGGTGGCCACCTCTTCGGCGCCTTCAATCTCTACGAGCGTAGGACGGTCACCGAGCCACAGTCACTGACACCAGATCTGCTCGACACGGTGCTGCTGAACCAGTTTGAGGAAGAGTCGCGCTCCCTCGTTCCCAAGGCCGATGCTAGCGAAGCGCTCAACGATGGCCCGTCTCCGGCCACTCTGCGCTTTGCAGGCGAGAAGCGGGCTGAGTAACTGCGGTCGTTAGTCCGTAGTGAGCAGTGGCGCCAGGCTTTGGGGCAACAGAAGCCCGTCCGCGAGAAGGTCGGAGACAGGCATCCAGAGCAGAAATGCACCGCCGCCTTCCTCGATCCAGATTGGCGTGTCCTCCATGTCGGCAAGGGATGTCAAGCGCGCCTCGAAGACGAAAACAATCTCATGGCCCGACTGGCCTTCATGGCGAAACAGGTTCTCGAATGTCGCCACTTGACGGCCTATCTCGGCGTCTGCGCCGATCTCCTCTCGGATCTCACGGATCAGTGCAGTGTCGGCGCGTTCCCCGAAAGCGATCTCGCCGCCGACGGGGCGATAACCGATGACCGCGCCTGCGTCGTTATGCACGCTCATGACAAGAAGCGTGTCGCCGCGACGGATCAGGCCAATCGCTAGAGGGCGGACGCGTTGCGGCGGTCGCCACGGGCTGGGGATGCCATGTGCATGCGTATCGCTCACGCCGGGTCGGGCTCGTCGAAGGTGTGCAGAACGGGACTGGTTGGTTTCAGGGCGATGTCAGCCATCGGAGCTTGCGTCCTTGTCGCCGCCGACCACATGGCGCGCCAGAACCAGATGGCCAGGGACCGGCTGGCCCTGTTCATAGCGCACGACGATCTCGGCGAGAACCTGAACCGTCATGCCATGGGCCCGAAGCCGGGCGCGGACATAGCGCTCCGAATGGGCGAAGCGGTGATGGCCCCCGACCATGAAGTCACGGCCAGCGAGTACATCATCGTCTTGCGTTTCGTTTGAAAACGCGAACACCCCGCTTGGAGCCATATGGCGCGCGATGCCTGAGAAGAGATCATCAAGCTCACCAATGTAGGGCAAGAGATCAGTCGCAACGATCAGGTCCCAGGTTTCGGATGCTGTCTGGTGTGACGGATCGCCATTGCCCGCCGCTGCCAGGAAGGCTGCTGCCTCGCCGATATAGAGATCGTCATAACATCCCTTGTCGTCGGCTTCGGCGAGCATGTTTTCGCTGAGATCGACCCCGGTTCGATGTGTTGTCAGATCCGCCAGCGCTTCGCCGGACAGCCCTGTGCCGCAACCAAGGTCGAGCATTCGGGCATAGGGCCCCGGGGCGACTTTCATGAGCCAGTCGCGGACGATCAGCGGTACCGAATAGCCGAGTTGATCAACGAGGATGTCGTCGAAGCGTTCGGCGGTCTGGTCAAACAGAAGCGCGACATAGGCGTCTGGCGCCTTGTCGGGCGCATCCGCCATGCCCATTGCCGCAAGCCGCACCGCTGCGCCTGTCCGGTCCTCGGGGTCGAGATCGAGCACCTGCGCGTAGAGCCTTGCCGCGGCGTGGTGATCACCTGACTTTTCTAAGTCAAGCGCTGCGGCATAGGTCTCGGCGAGGCGATCGGCGGTTGAGGTCATCCCAGATCGATGCGCCGACATCCGACGCGGGTCAAGGGGCGCGACTTGACCTGCGTCGTGCAGCATAGCTCTGCCTCTTGCCACAAGAGTGCGATGTATGCGTCTTGCACGATGATGCTGTGATTTGGCTTGCCGTGAGGAGACGATGGAAGATTTGGACATACGCGAGAGTGCGCCGAGCGATTTGGCTGCACTTGAGATGCTCTACCCCGATGCGTTCCCGGACGAAGATCTCTTACCGGTGGTGCGGGAGTTGCTGCGCGATGTGCCAACCATCCTGTCGCTCGTCGCGATCATTGATGGCGATGTGGTCGGGCATGTCATCTTCACGACCTGTACAATGACCGATTGGAATGATACGGCAGCGCTCCTTGGTCCACTTGGTGTTGCATCCAACAGGCAGAAGCAGGGGATCGGAAGCGCCTTGGTCAAGACAGGCCTGCGCCGGCTGGAGATGGATGGTGTGCGCCATGTTATGGTGCTTGGTGATCCCGGCTATTATGGACGCTTTGGCTTTGTGGCCGAGTCACATGTTCCGCCGCCTTATGAGCTTCCGGCGGAATGGGATGGGGCTTGGCAATCACTGCGCCTTGGCGGTGCCGATCGGGCTGAGAGCGGTAAGCTTCAACTGCCCAAGCCGTGGATGAAGCCTGCGCTATGGCTGCCGTAATGTGAGTAACAGGATCAGAATAGGCTTGGCTCTCCGACCGACACATCGGAGGCCCGCGATCTGCTCGTGTCGTGGCTAGCGCAGGCTCGACAACAATTCGCGCGAGGGCTCGCCCGTCTCCGGCAGGCCACGGCTTTGTTGATAGGCCCTGATAGCATTTCTTGTGTTCGGGCCGATAACGCCGTCAACACCATCGGTATCAAATCCCAAGGCTGTCAGACGCTCCTGAAGCTCTTGACGGTCCGCCTTTGTCAACCCGTTTGCGTCAGGTGGAAAGCTCGATTGCAGCGGTCCGCCGCCGGCAATCCGGTCGGCTAGATGGCCGACGCCGATCGCATAGGCATCTGAATTGTTGTAGCGCTTGATGACTCGGAAGTTGTCCGTGACCCAAAAGCGCGGTCCGCCCGCCTGTGGTTGGATGATGCGCCCCGACGGTGCGCCATTGACGACCTCGCCGCCCCAGCTCACGCCACGTGTCCAGCCATTGCGTTGCAGATAAGCCGCCGCTGATGCCAGCGCATCGCTCGGATCATCCGACCAGATGTCACGGCGGCCATCGCCGGTAAAATCGACCGCAAACGCTTCATAGGATGTCGGGATGAACTGGGTGTGCCCCATGGCGCCAGCCCAGCTACCGGTCATCAGGTCCGCCGGGATGTCGCCATTCTGGACGATCCGCAGAGCGGCAATGAGCTGCTGTTCGAAGAAGCGGCCACGGCGGCCGTCAAAGGCCAGGGTCGATGTCGACGAGATAACGGGAATATTGCCCCGCCGCGCACCATAGGAACTTTCAAGCCCCCAGATTGCCGTGATGATCTCCGCATCAACGCCGTAACGGCTTTCGAGTGTCTGCACCACATTGCGATGGGTGCGATAGGCCGCGCGCCCGTTCTGCACCCGCTCATCAGACGCAGCGATCGCAAGATAGTCTTCCAGCGTGCGGGTGAATTCGGTTTGATTCCGGTCGCGCCGGACAACCCCAGGAAGAAAGCCCGCATTGCGGAACCCGGCTTCGAGAACCTGCTCCGAGATGCCCTGGTTGCGGGCGCGTGCGCGAAATGCTGCGACCCATGCATCATAGCCTGCGTTGGGTGTTGGACGCAGATCGTTTGGCAACGTTCCATCGGTCTCAACGAACGCGGCCCCGGCGCAACCCGTCAACGCCACCGCCGCCAGCCCAAGACCCATCGCACGACGTGTCAAAACCATGGTTTGTCCTGTCTTGGCGAACCGCCCTGACATGCAATCGAGGTGCGGCCGCTCCATCTCCATGCGCTGCTTATGCGATTATGCTTAACGAGAGTATACGACGCGTTGACAACCAAGTGTGTGGCGTTGCTCGGCCGCAAATCCTGACGCGCCGAGCCGCCAGGCAGTACTGCACATCGTTTGCCAAAGCCGTGGCTAAAGCCGGTGCCGTGGCTGCAATGATGCAGAGGCTGGCCTTTATTCGGTCCATGCAATTTGGCCCGCGTGAAGGTCGAACAAGTCGAGCATTTTAGTATTCCTGATTTAATCGGTGGTTTTTTGGACTTTGTCGCTAAAAGCAAATAATTGCCAATTCTCAGGATTGAATGTCTTAATTATCAGCATCAGAGATGTAATAAACCTTGCCGATGTAAAACTGGGTTCTGCAGGTAATACTCTTATCTTTATGCGATTCGCTTGGACTGACTTCACATGAGTCGAGACATGCGAATAAATATCAGAAATTGAATTTTATTTCTGATTTCGCCCCATGATTGTGTAAATCTAGGAGCTGAGTCATGAAACATCACATCAAATCCGAGGTTATCAAACATCGCGGGGCAGTTATTGAGCCGTTGATGGCGGATTCGTCGCGTCTTATGCAATTGATATTGCGCACGGAAGGGTTCGGCACCTGGCGGATCGACATCGCTAGCGGAAAATGCTGGTGGTCACGACAGGTCTACCGCATTCACGGTATGGAGCCGCATGAAAGCCCGGTTCCTTTGGAAGAAGCGGTTCGCAAGTATCATGAAAAGGATGCGAAATCTGTCGCCTGGCTGATCCAGAGGTCGATCTTGGACAGGACTGGCTACTCTTTCGTCTTTCGCCTCGTTCGTGAGGACGGCGAAGAGCGCCTGGTGCAGTCGATCGCTGATGTTGAGATCGGAAGCGACGGGCAGGTCAAGTCCGTTTTCGGACTTTTTCGTGACGTGACGGATGACATGACCGAGCAGGACATGTCACGCGGCCGCGCCCAGCTGGTGCGGTCCATTATCGATCATTCGCCGACGCCGATTGCCGTTCTCGATACGGACATGCGCTATCTTCAGGTCAGTCCGTCCTGGTTGATATGCCACGATCTGGGGCCTGACGAAGATATCCTCGGGCGAAGCCACTATGATGTTTGTCCGGGCGTTCCCGATGGCTGGCGACGCGAGCATCAGCGGGCTTTGACAGGGGACGTCATTCGGCGGAACATTTCGCTTAGCAGCCTAAACAGCGAGGGACCGTCGCAATCAGGTTCGGTGGTGTTTCCATGGCGCACTGCCTCTGGTGTCGTTGGTGGCGTGATCATCATGATCACCGCTCCGGAACAGGGCGGGACGGAGCCCGCCTCCGGCGCGCTGGAACAGATTGCCAATCTGATGAGCGGATAGTTGCACTGTCGGCGGCCGGCGGGTGTCTCACGCCGCCGTCGCCATTTCCCGCAACTTGGATTTCGAGAGCACGTCCGCCGAAACTGGCTCCCAGAGCAGTTCCAGCGAAACTGGGAACTGTTCGGGCAAGCCGAACCGCGTCCGGAATTGCGACAAAACAAACACCTAGAGCATCATCCGTTCAGATTGAAACGCTTCGCACTGAAACCTGAACGGATGATGCTCTAACACCGTAAGACATAGAGCAAATTCATCCGATCTGATCGTATCGAATTTGCTCCAGTGTTGTGAGCGTGCCAATGACACCGACCGCAAGCGCTCTA
>JBCBSK010000003.1:0-46972 GCA_039819185.1 Pseudomonadota bacterium
ACAAGATCGTAGAGGACCTTGTTGCGGTTCCAGATGACCGGCACCTGCTGAACGCTCATTGGCTCGCTCCGTCCTCGGCTGGGGAAGAGATCAGCACGGTGGTCCTGATCACACTCGTTTCGTTGCGCCAGACCGAGCCGCTTGACCGGCCCGCCGTGCTGATCTCTTCCCCAGCCGAGGACGGAGCGAGCCAATGAGCGTTCAGCAGGTGCCGGTCATCTGGAACCGCAACAAGGTCCTCTACGATCTTGTGCTGATTGCCATGGTGGCGCTCTACATCTGGGTTTATCTCAGACTGGCGCCGGGGTTTCAGGACGTCACCCGCCCGATCGATGCCGCAACCTTGCGCATGCAGGCGTTCGGCACCTGCGCCTTCCTGATGCTGACGGTCATATTGTGTATTGGACCGTTGTGCCGACTCGATCGGCGCTTTCTGCCGCTTCTCTACAATCGGCGGCATTTCGGCGTGCTCACCGCAGCCGTTGCAACTGTTCACGCATCTTACGTGCTCGGCTGGTACTTTGCCTTCAGCCCGACCGATCGGTATGCGGCTCTGCTTGGCTCGAATACGAGCTTTGGACAACTGCTCGGCTTTCCGTTCGAAGTGTTCGGCATCGCAGCGCTTGTCTTCTTGCTGGTCCTTGCGGTGACCAGCCATGATTTCTGGCTTAACTTCCTGACGCCGAAACTCTGGAAGACGCTGCATATGAGCGTCTATCTTGCTTATGGCTTCGTCGTCTTGCACATCGGCCTCGGCTATCTCCAGGATGTGCGCAATCCGGCCTTCGCGACTATCGTCGTGGCAAGCGTTGTGCTTGTCTCCGCACTCCACTTTCTCGCCGCGCGGAAAGAGGCTGTTGCCGATGCGAGCCCCGCGGATCGGGCAGGCGACACGCCCTGGCTTGTCGCGGGAGATTTGAGCGACACGCGTGACGACCGGGCGCTGGTTGTCGTGCCGCCCGATGGCGAGAAGATCGCTGTCTTCCGCTACGAGGGAAAGCTGTCTGCGCTGACCAATGTTTGTGCCCACCAGAATGGCCCGCTCGGCGAAGGCCGGATTATAGGCGGCTGCGTCACCTGCCCCTGGCATGGCTTTCAATACGATCCCGCCACAGGCCGCGCTCCGGCGCCATTTACCGAGAAGATCGCGACCTATGGGCTGAAGCTCGAGGGCTCGACGATCCTCGTCGACCCCCGACCCAATCCGCCTGGCACGCCCGTTGATCCCGTGCTTATTCCGGAGGCGCACACATGACCGCGCGTAACCCTGCCGAGTCGGATAACGGACCGTTTTTTGTCGGTTACATCAACCGCTTGCCCGCGGGTTTGGCGTGGTTTCTCGCGGCAGTCGCAGCGGTATTGGTCGGTGGCATGGCAGGCGCAGCACTGGCCATCGGCTCGACGATCAACGATCCTGGTGATGGCCGCTTTGAATTCGGCTTGGGCCGGCAAGAGGTGACGGGCGTTCTTGAAACGAGCCCCTACCCCGTGATGCGGATTCCCGCCAATGCCGATAATCCCGAGCCGCGCGCGATCCTGTTGGCAGGGCAGGGCAAACGTGGGGTCCTCCCCCAGGCAGAGCCTCATTCCGGTGAGGTCGTGACGCTCGGCGGGGTGTTGTTGAAGCGCGGCACGATCGACATGATTCAGGTGAGCCGCCAGATCGTACCGCTGGCGGACGCCGAGAGCCCAGACCCTGCACTTCTTGAGTATACGCCGGCTCCGCCCGAGCCGCTTGGGCGCTGGCGGCTGACCGGCGAGATCTGCGACGGCAAGTGCAATCAAGGTGCCATGCGGCCCGGCCGTGGACTGTCGCACAAGGCCTGCGCCAATCTCTGCCTGATCGGCGGCGTGCCGGCGGTCTTCGTCGCGGAAGGCGGCATCGACGGCGAGGATTTTTTCCTGCTTGCTGACGCAGACGGCAACGCTCCGCCGGACCTGATCTACGACTATGTCGCGCTTGACGTGACGCTTGAAGGAGAGGTCGAGCGCCGGGATGATCTCCTGATCTTCAAGGCTGATTTTTCAACAATACGGGCCAACTGATGCCGACATTGCGCGAACATTTCGTCACGGCCGTGTTGACTGCCTGTTTCGCCGGCATTGCCTGGTTCGTCTGGGACGCTCTTCCGGGCTATCTGCCGCGCAGCTTCGCAAGTGAATTTCGCCATCTTATCAGCGTATTGGCGGTCTTTATGGTGCTCTCGCTTTTGCAGGTGATCGTTGATGCCGCGCGATCGCGCCTGTTTGCTGAGGCGAAACACACAGGTTCACCTGAGACGTAACGTTAGCTTGCTGGTCCGCCAAAACCTCAGCATATCACGCGGCACATGTTTCACGCCGAACAGGCAGCGCAACTGCCTCTGATCTCTAGTGTTTCTTTGTTCGGTTGGAAATTCTGTTCAAGGCTCAATTCTTTGATGCGTTGGCTCAAGGCGGCATCAACGAACTCGTCAACGTGTCCGCAATCGTCACAGATCATGAACACGACCGTGCCGGCGCAATGGCCATGACCATGGCAGCAGGCCACGAAGGCATTGAGGCTTTCGATCCTGTGCGCCAACCCTTCGGCGACCAGTTTCTCAAGCGCGCGATAGACCTGCGGAGGTGCCTTGATGCCGTCCGCACGCACCCGATCGAGAAGCGCATAGGCCGTTTGCGGCCTTTCAGCCGACGACAGCGCATCGAGGACCAGTTGCTGGTTCCGGGTCAGAGGGTCGGCCATCGCGTTAACGCGCTCCGGGTGCAGGCTGGCGTCTGAGCGACACCGGTAGCAGGCTGATTAAAAAAAGCATCAAGGCCGCAACCACGATCGATGGACCCGATGGTGTGTCGAAGTGCAGTGACATGTTCAGGCCAATGATAACGGCGACAGCGCCGATGATGCTCGCAAGTGCTGCCATGGCTTCCGGCGTCGGGGCGATCCGCCGGGCGGTCGCTGCCGGGATGATGAGCAGCGAGGTCATCAACAGGATACCGACAATCTGCATACCGATGGCGATGATCGCGGCCAGCATGACCATAAACAGAAACCGCGCGCGCTCCGGATGCAAACCCTCTGCGTCGGCCACGTCGTGACTGACGGTTCCGGCCAAAAGCGGCCGCCAGATAACGGCAAGACCGGCAAGAACCAGTGCACCGCCGACCCACACACCCAAAAGGTCCTGGCGCGTCACGGCCAGGATGTCGCCGAACAGCAATCCCATCAGGTCAATGCGCAGGCTGACCAGAAACGACGCCAGCACGAGGCCGGAAGCCAGTGTTGAATGAGCCAGAATTCCGAGCAGCGAGTCTGCCGACAGTGTCACCCGCTTTTGCAGCAGGACCAGTGCCAGCGACGTCAGAGTCGCGACCGCGAAGACCCCAAGCATCAGATTGATCTCGGCGAGGATGGCGAGCGCGACGCCAAGCAGTGCCGAATGGGCGATCGTGTCGCCAAAATAGGCCATCCGTCGCCAGATGATGAAACAGCCAAGCGGCCCTGCGACGAGCGCAACACCGACGCCTGCGACAAGTGCGCGGGTGAAGAAGTCGTCAAACATCAGATTTGACCTTAGCGGTGTTGCCCGTGTCCGAAGAAGACGTGTCGTTTGCCACGTTTTGCGTGTGGTTATCTCCGCAATCAGACCCATGCTGCAGACAGGCGCCGGCGTTTGCATTGAGCGGGATGACGGTTCCGTCCGTAGCATGTGCATGATCGTGATGGTGGCGATACACGGCGATCGCATCTGCCGCACGCGGGCCGAACAGCCTGAGATATTCCGGGTTCTCGGCAACGGCATTCGGCGTGCCGTGACAACAGACATGGCCGTTGAGGCAAAGCACGGTGTCGGTCTGCGCCATAACGATGTGCAGATCATGCGAGATCAGGAGAATGCCGCAGCCGAGCGCATCGCGCAGCTGGCTGATCAATTCGTAAAGGGCAATCTCACCATTGAAATCGACCCCTTGAACCGGCTCGTCGAGGACCAGGAGATCCGGCGCTCGGACGATCGCTCGCGCCAGAAGCGCACGCTGGAATTCACCACCTGACAGGGTCTGCACATGCGCATTGGCAAGATGGGATATCCCAACGGCCTCCAGTGCCTGATCCTCCTCTGCCCGGCCACGGCGCCCGGTCAGCCGCATGAGCCGCCGCACCGTCAGAGGCATAGATTGGTCGATGGTGAGCTCTTGCGGTACGTAGCCGATCGTCAGTCCCGGGCGGCGCACAACGTTGCCGGCGTCAGGCGTCATCAGGCCGAGCAACAGCTTCGCCGTCGTCGATTTGCCGGACCCGTTTGGCCCAATGATCGTCACGATTTCGCCGCGGCTCACCGAGAGAGACACATCGTGCACGAGCCAACGCCCGGACCGGAAGCAGCCAATGCCCTCAGCCGTGATCAGATCAGTTGAGGTGCTCAGCGCGTCCTCTCGATCCGGCGCAATGTGTGGCTCTCGCAGTCTGTCCAGCATCATGTCGTTCCAGTCAGACCGTTATCCGTTCAGGTAGTGGCATCATGTAGACGGGGACGCGGCCTCTCGCCTTGAGACGTGCCCACCCGTCCGTGCTGCGGGGCACCCAACCGTCATTTCGGCGACCTTATGCGATACTTGAACAGAGCGCCGGGCGGATTGTCACATCGAAATGTTATGATATAACATATCAACGTGATGAGGTGACTTCAACCAGTTGAACGCACAAGCGATTTGGGGAGATACTATACATGATTGATCGGCGTAAAGTTCTGACGAGGTTGTTGGGAACGACCAGTCTGGTGGCGGTGCTGGCAGCAGGTGTTCCGGCGAACGCGCATGATACGCATGGCGGTGTGGTTGCGTCGATCGCCCCACTTCATTCGCTTGTTGCCGCTGTGATGGACGGGGTTGATGAGCCGAAGCTTCTGATCGAAGGCGTTGCGTCGCCGCATGGCTATGCCTTGCGTCCGTCTGAGGCCGAATTGCTTGAAGAGGCCGAGGTCGTGTTCTGGGTCGGTCCGCAGATTGAGACGTTTCTCGATGACGCGCTCCCGTCGCTCGCGCATCACGCTGACGTCGTGCGGATGGATGCCACCGACGGCCTGACACAGCTCGAGTTCAGAGAGGGCGGCGTCTGGGCGGCGCATGATCACGATCACGGCGATCATGACCATGGCGACCACGACCACGATGATCATGCTGAACACGATCATGACCATGAAGACCATGCCGAGCATGACCACGATGATCATGCCGAGAATGACCATGATGATCATGATCACGCGGAACATGACCACGACCACGACCACGAAGACCACGCTGAACATGATCATGGGGATGAGCACGCCGACCATGACCACGATCATGAAGACCATGCCGAGCATGCTCACGACGACCATGATCACGCCCATGGAGCGTTCGACGCCCATATCTGGATGGATCCGGAAAACGCCAAGGTGATGGTCGGCGCGATCGTTGCCGCCTTGTCGGAGCATGATCCCGATCATGCCGATGCGTTCGCGGCGAATGGCGAGGCTATGATCTCCGAACTTGATGAACTGTCAGCTGAAATCGAGGAGATGCTTGAGCCGGTTCTGGGGGAGCCCTTCATCGTTTTCCATGATGCCTATCAGTATTTCGAAGCGCGCTATGGGCTTGCTGGTGTTGGCTCGATCACGCTTGATCCGGAGATCCCGCCGGGCGCGGGCCGGGTCAGCGAGCTGCGCGAGATTATCGAAGATCGCGGCGCGGTCTGCGTCTTCTCCGAACCGCAATTCGCCCCGCGCATCGTGACGACTCTGATCGATGGAACCGACGTCGACACAGCCGTTCTTGATCCGCTTGGCGCCAACATCGCGCCCGGGACGGATCATTATGCCGAGATGATGCGGGCGAATGCGCGCGCTATGGTCGAGTGCCTTGGCGGCACGAGCTGACTCGCTAGAGCGCCTTCAGCGAAAGTAGAAACCGGTTTTGCGTCCGAAAGCGCGTAGAAACAAAGGCCTAGAGCCAGTTGAACGCGTCGGAAAAGAGCGAAACGGCTCTAGGTGCGGCGGGCTCAGCCCGCCGCCGCCAGCAGAGATGCATTCCCGCCTGATGCGGTCGTGTCGATCGACACGACCCGTTCGTGCAGATAGAGCTCGGGTCCACAGGCTTCGCTGACAAGGGGCAGGATCGGGCCGGAGCGCGCGGCCAGCGCCTTGCGCAGGTCTCGCAACAGGCCGTCTGGCCCATCGGCGAGCACGCCGGCAAACCCGATCTGTATTTCAAGCATCTCAGGCGCCACGGGGCGATCGAGACAGCCCACGGGAAGCCCGGCCGCCCTGAGATCTGACGCGTAACGCCCAGCATCCGGACAGGCGATGACGGCCGCATTGCCGCACAGAGCCGCGCGTAGCGCCTGGATGAGCCCCTGAAGCGCCGGGTCATGCGCACCGAGATCGCCAAGGCTCAAGAAAACGCCACGCGGATGCAAGGTCAGTCGATTGCTCTCGCCCGTCGGGCCGGGCAGATCTTGTGGTTCCAGCGAGACACTGGGCCAGCTTCCGAGCGTGGTCTTGATCCGGGTCTGCTCCTCTGTGGACTGGCGGGCGAGGAAGGCGTTCACCTGATCGCGCGGTCGGATGTCGGCCGAGCGTTGCATAAGTGCTCGTTGCGCACTGTCGACGACCGCATCCAGTGCCTCACGTGAGGCCGGCGCTTTGTCCGATGACTGGCTGGTTCCGGTCGGTGATGTGTCCGAGGTCTCCGGCGCGAGGAAGCGCGACAGGTAGAACGGTCCGCCGGCCTTCGGGCCTGTGCCGGACAGTCCTTCGCCGCCAAAGGGCTGGGAGCCGACGATGGCGCCGATCTGGTTGCGGTTGATGTAGACATTGCCGACTGCGGCGCGGTCGATGACGTCGGCGATGCGCCGGTCGACGCGGGAATGCATGCCCAGAGTAAGACCATAGCCGCGGGCATTGATCGCGTCGACGACGTCGTTCAGCCGATCCGCTTCGAAGGTCGCAAAATGCAACACCGGGCCGAAGACTTCCCGCTCAAGTGCCGAAATGCCGCTGACCTTGGCAAGCGTTGGCCCAACGAAGCGGCCGTCGCGCGGCACGTTCAGCCGCTTCAGGACACGGTCTGCGGCATCGAGCCCGTCGCTATAGGCGGAGATGTCGGTTTGTGCCGTTGCGTCGATCACTGGGCCGACATCGGTCGACAGATCGGCAGGATCGCCAACGATGAGCGTATCCATTGCACCCATCAGCATGTCGATCAGGCGCGCCTCGACATCCTCCTGGACATAGAGAATGCGTAAGGCCGAGCAGCGCTGGCCGGCGCTTTGGAAGGCCGAGGCCACGATGTCACGCACCGCTTGTTCCGGCAGCGCTGTGGAATCAACGATCATTGCGTTCAGCCCGCCGGTTTCGGCGATCAGCGGGACATCCGGCGCCAAGTGTTCTGCCATTGCCCGATGGATGGTTTGGGCAGTGTCCGTCGACCCGGTAAAACAGACACCCGCGATGCGTGGATCGGAGACGAGCGGCGCGCCGATGCGCGGCCCGTCGCCCGGAAGAAGCTGGACACAATCGTCGGGGATGCCGGCCTCATGCATAAGTTGCACCGCGCGTGTGGCAATCAAACAGGTTTGCTCGGCCGGTTTGGCGAGTACTGTATTGCCGGCGGCAAGCGCTGCGGCAATCTGGCCGGTGAAGATCGCCAGCGGAAAGTTCCATGGCGAGATGCAAGCGAACGGGCCGCGTCCTGAAGGTCGCCCCGCTTTTGAATAGCGCCGCGCTTCATTGGCATAGTAGCGGCAGAAGTCTACCGCCTCGCGCACTTCCGCGACACCATCGGACCAGGTTTTGCCGGCTTCGCGGGTAGCAAGCACCATGAGTTCGGGCGCGTGGTGCTCATAAAGGTCGGCGACGCGTTCGATCAGGGCGGCGCGGTTCTCGACAGCGCGTCCGCTCCATGCCGGGAAGGCGTCTGTTGCGCGGTTGATGGCATGGGCGACATCCTCCGGTGTCGCCGAGCCGACCTGGCCGACCGTATCGTCCGGGCGGGCGGGATTGATGACGTTCCAAAGGGTAGGCTCTGATGCGCCGGGTGCTTGTGCCGTGGGCGAGGATGTCCAGGTCGTTGCCGCGAAGGCCTCGCGGGCTGCGCCGAGGTCTGCAAGTGTCAGCGGGTCGGTCAGGTCCCAGCCCTTGGCGTTCTTGCGGTCGGGCCCGAACAGCGCGCGCGGCTGAGCGATCGCTGGATTGGGTGTGCCGCCATCTGCTTCCGCGGTTGCCAGGGGATCGCGCGCGACCTCTTCGGGCGCTACGTCCTGATCGACGATTTGGTTGACGAAGGAGGAGTTGGCGCCGTTCTCCAACAGCCTGCGGACGAGATAGGCAAGAAGATCGCGGTGCGCACCAACGGGCGCGTAGATGCGGCAGCGCGTGCCGGTCTCCTTGACCATGATGTCGTGCAGTGCTTCGCCCATGCCATGCAGGCGCTGGAACTCGAACGCATCGGTTCTGACCGCCATGTCCTCGGCCATGGCGAGGATCGCCGTGACGGTATGGGCGTTGTGGGTTGCAAACTGCGGATAGAGCCGCTCTGAGCAGGCCAAGAGCTTGCGGGCAGTGGCGGTGTAGCTGACGTCGGTATGCGCCTTGCGGGTGAAGACGGGAAAGCCGGAAACGCCCAAGGTCTGTGCCCGCTTGATCTCACTGTCCCAATAGGCGCCCTTGACCAGTCGAACCATCAGCTTGCGGTCGAGCCGTTTCGCCAGTGCATGCAGATGGTCGATCACCAGACCCGCGCGCTGGCCATAGGCCTGGACGACCACGCCGAAGCCATCCCATCCCGCAAGTCTGTCATCGGCGAGCATGGCCTCGATTATGTCGAGCGACAGATCGAGACGGTCGGCTTCCTCGGCATCGATGTTAAAGCCGATGCCCGCTTCTTTCGCCTGCATCGCCAGGTGTGCCGCCACGGGAACCAAGGCCGACAGCACCTGGTCGCGCTGTGCCATCTCATAGCGTGGGTGCAGCGCCGACAGCTTGACCGAGATGCCGGGATTGGTGCGAATGTCGTTGCCCCGGGCGCGAGGCGCAATTGCGGCGATTGCCTTTTCGTAGGCCTCGATGTAGCGCGCTGCATCCTCGTATGTGCGGGCGGCCTCGCCGAGCATGTCATAGGAATAGGTGTAGCCCTTCTCCTCAAGCTTCTCGGCGCGGCGCAGCGCCTCGTTGATATCGCGGCCGAGCACAAACTGATCGCCGAGTTCGCGCATCGCCTGGGAGACGGCCGTGCGGATCACCGGTTCGCCGAGCCGGCGCACAAGACCATGCAGCACGCCGGAAAGGCCCTGCTCGGGGCTCTCGTCGACGACCCGGCCGGTCAGAAGCAGCGCCCAGGTCGAGGCGTTGACCAACGTCGAGCTCGAATGGCCGAGATGCCGGTTCCAGTCGCCTGGCGCGATCTTGTCAGCGATCAGATCGTCCGTTGTTTCGGCATCCGGCACGCGGAGCAGCGCCTCGGCCAGGCACATCAGCGCGATACCCTCCCGCGTCGACAGCCCGTATTGGCCGAGAAAGGCCTCCATCATGGTCACCTCACCACGATCGCGCACGGCCTGAACGAGACCGGCCGAGCGGTCCGCGATCTCGCGGCGTCGATCCGGAGAGAGGCCGGTATCGTCCAAGAGTCGGGCGATTGTGCTGGCCTCGTCGGCATAGAGCGCCGACCGAATGGCAGCGCGTGTCTCGGTCTCAGACAGGGGGTGGGTCATGTTGGCCGATATCTTTCTGTGGTCACTGATGTCACCGAGTCGTTTTTGGAAGCTCGTGTTCAGCTTTCAGCCAGGAACAGCTCACTATAGTCGCATTGTCGCCGCGATTGCGCGTCCAAACAGGAGTCTGTGTCGACTTGTCAGTAGGCGCTGGCTCTGACGAGACTCATAGGACGGGATGCCGCAGCCAGGCGGTGCAAAATGCCCGAAAGTGGCGAGAACAGGACTGATCCGTTCATGGCACGCGAGATCGAGCGTAAGTTTCTGGTTGATGACAGCCGCTGGTCACCGCGCGGCGCGGGACGTCGCTTCGTGCAGGGCTATGTCATGGTTGATGATGACCGCTCGCTCAGGGTGCGTCACGAACCGGGGCAGGGGGCGTGGGTCACGCTGAAGGTCGGTGGCGGTACGCTGGATCGATCCGAGTTCGATTATGCCGTTCCCGAAGCCGACGCGGTCGAGATGTTGGCGTTGTGCGAAGGGCGGGTTGTCGACAAGACGCGCTATACGGAACCCGCCGGTCGTCATACGTTCGAAATCGACGTCTTCGCTGGTCGCCATACCGGCCTAGTACTGGCTGAGGTCGAACTCGCCGACGTAAACGAGACCTTTGAGCGCCCGACCTGGCTGGGTGACGAGGTAACAGGTGATGCGCGCTACTTGAATGCACGCCTGGCGATGGACGATGTCTTTAATGGGTAAGTCTGAACGCTGGTGCTGGCTGATCCTAGGTGCTAACTTCGCGCAGAGATTGCGAAAAGGTTACCAAATCTTCACAGTTAATGGGCAGTATACACGGGTTGTGGTGACGTCCCGCGTATGCGGTTCAAAATGTCGGTCGAGAGTCGAACATGACGCATGAGCCCGGGGCCTCGCGGAGCGGCAAGCCATTTCTGTCGAAGGCTGCGCCCGCTTTCGTGCTGACACTCGGTTTTTCTGTCCTGCTGAATCTTCTGGTTCTGACGTCTCCACTTTACATGATGGAGGTGTTCGACCGGGTTCTGTCGACACGCAATCTGGATACCCTGCTTTATCTAACGCTGATCGCGTTGTTTGCGATCGCAGTCTATGGTGTGCTTGACGGAGTGCGGCTCAGCATTCTGACCGGCATCGCGCAATGGTGGGAACAGCGCGCACGCCCGCTCCTCTTTTCGACCGTGTTGGCCCAAGTGCGCTCCGGCAACAACGAGTCCGTCGGCACATTTCAGGATGTCTCGACGGTGCGTCAGTTCCTGGCTAGCCCATCGGTTGCGCCGTTGTTCGATGCGCCTTGGGTGCCGGCCTTTCTTGCTGTTATTTATCTCCTGCACCCCTATCTCGGCCTGTTCGCGATCGGTGCTGCGCTTGCACTTCTGACGCTTGCCTTCATCAACGAAATCGTCACCCGCAAGGCGCTGCGCGAGTCGAGCCGTATGGGCAGTGCGCTGTCGACGGAAACCCAGCAGTTTCTTCGGGGTGCCGACCTGATCGAAGCCATGGGCATGCGCCGCACCTTGGCCGATCGACAGCTTTCAGCCCATGCCAGCCAACTCGATACCTTTGGCCGTGCAGCTCATCGTGGCGGCATGGTGTCCGGCATGTCGAAAGCTGTTCGTTTCGGCGTTCAGGTCGGCATTCTCGGGCTTGGTGCTTATCTGGTCGTGCTCGGTGAGCTGACCGCCGGCGGTATGATCGCGGCCTCGATCATTCTCGGCCGAGCGCTGGCGCCGGCGGAACAGCTTATCGGCGCTTGGAAGACCTTTGTGTCTGCGCGCGAAGCGTACGGCCGGGTGCGCGGTGTCCTGCGCGCTGCCGACACCGCGCATGACCGCACATTGTTGCCGGCCCCTAAGGGGGATCTGTTCATCGACAATGTCTCTTACATCCCGACCGGTGGAACGCATCCGATCGTCAACGAAGTCTCGATGGGGGTTGCGCCCGGTACCGCCGTCGCACTTGTCGGTCCGTCCGGCTCGGGCAAGAGCACGTTATGCCGGATGATCGTTGGCGCGATTCCGCCGAATTCGGGCAAGATTCGTATCGATGGCGCGGAGATCGATGCCTGGCATCCAGAACAGCTTGGCCGTGATATCGGCTATGTGCCGCAGGGCTTTGAGCTGTTTCAAGGAACAGTGCGCCAGAATATCTCGCGGTTCACCGAGGCAACCGACAAGGCCGTGGTCGAGGCCGCCAAACTGGCGGGGTGTCACGACATGGTTCTCTCCCTTGGTCAGAGCTATGACAGCCAGGTCGGTGATGGCGGCCGGTTCCTGAGTGGCGGCCAGCGCCAGCGGGTAGCGCTTGCGCGTGCACTGTTCGGCGAGCCCAAGCTGATCGTGCTCGATGAAGCCAATGCGTTTCTTGATGTCGATGGCGAAGCTGCGCTGTTGCGGGCGATCGCCGCGATGCGCGACAAGGGATGTGCGGTCATCCTCGTCACGCACCGCCCGTCACTGCTTGGCCCGATCGACAAAGTTGCGATCATGCGCGACGGCAAGTTGACGCGCTATGGCCCGCGTGACGAAATCCTCCGCGAACTCAATGTCGTACGCCCGACGGACGCGAAGCCGGCTGATGCTAAGCCGGCACACGGCAAGCCTGACGCTGCCAACGTGCCGGCTGCCCGCAGCGGAGAGGCTGGAAGCTGATGGCCGACAACGTCAACACGCCCAAGTCTGAGCCGAAGCCGATGCCGAGCCTCGTGGGCCGAACCATGGTGCCTGTGCTGATCGGAAGCTTTCTGGCGGTTGTGTTCTTTGGTGGGTTCATTGGTTGGGCCGGCAGCGCACCCTTGTCTGCGGCAGCGATTTCGCCTGGTGTGATCAGCCCGTCCGGTAGCCGCCGTGTCGTGCAGCATCTTGAAGGCGGCATTGTCAGCGACATTCTTGTTCGCGATGGGGATCAGGTCGAGGAGGGGGAGATTCTGCTGATCCTCGAAGAAACCCAGGCGCGCGCCTCCGTCGATGCCAATGAGTCTCAATTCTGGCGTTTCACGGCGACGGTTGCGCGCATCCAGGCGCTACAGTCGCGCGCCGATGAGGTGGTCTTCGACGTCGGTATCTTGGCCCATGCCGAAGAGGTGCCGAGCTTTGCGATGTTCCTAGACAATCAGCGCCGGCTGTTCCAGTCGACACAGGAAGCTCATGCCGGCCAGCGCGATATCCTGACCCAGCAGATTGGTCAACTTGAACAGGAAATCGCTGGCCGTGAGGAAGAGATTGTCGGCATCAAACGCCAACTCGATCTGATTGCCGAGGAGATCGTCGACGTCCAAACGCTTCTGGCACGCGATCTCGCACGTAAGCCCCGCCTGCTCGAACTGCAGCGCGAGGAAGCGCGGCTCGGGACGATCCGCGCGTCCGCCCGTTCGGCGATCGCACAGGCGCGCCAGCGTATTGGTGAGATCGAACTGACCATCTTGAATGCCGAAGCCGAGTTCGATCAGACGCTTGCCCGCGAGCGGAGTGAGACTGATCAGCGGTTGGCCGAGTATCAGGAACGCGTTACTGCCTCGCGTGATGTGCTTGAGCGGACCGAGATTCGGGCGCCTGTCGCCGGCACAGTCGTGCAGATGCAGGTCAAGACGATCGGTGGTGTTATCGGCGCCGGTGAACCGCTGCTCGATATCGTCCCGTCCAATGTCGACTTGGTGATCGATGCGCGCGTTTCGCCGATCGACATCGACGTCGTTCATCTGGGCCTTACCGCCCAAGTGCACCTACTCCCCTACGTCCAGCGCTATACTGCGCCGCTCGAAGGCGTGGTGACTCGCATTGGCGCTGACGCTCTGATCGACGAGCAAACCGGTGAACGCTATTTCTCGACCGAGGTGTCTGTTGACCGCGCCCAGCTTGAGGGGCTTTCGAGCGACATTGAGCTTGTCCCCGGAATGCCGGCGGATGTCTTCATCGTCACCGGAGAGCGCACCGTGATCGGCTATTTCGTCGAGCCGATCGTCAAGTCTTTCCGCCGGTCATTGCGCGAGCCGTGATGCAATTCTGACCGTCGCAGCCAAGAACGCGTCTGACTTTGTTGCATGGCGGTTCTTCGTGAGCCAGCTCTCGACGGCTGCGCGATTCCTGCCTATGACCAACGCTCTTAATCGATCCATGCCGCGATGGCGGGGGATATGGGCAATAAACTTCTCGATCTTCTCTCAGAAAAAGGCATTCTCCTGGCTGACGGGGCAACCGGGACGACTCTGTTTGGCATGGGGCTTGTGTCAGGTGATGCACCGGAACTCTGGAACGCCGATCATCCCGACCGCATTCGCAAGATGCATCAGGACTTCGTCGATGCCGGTGCCGACCTCATTCTGACCAACACGTTCGGCGCGAATGCGCGCCGGCTGATGCTGCATTCCGCCGAGGATCGGGCGCGGGAGTTGAACCGTCTTGGCGCGGAAATCGCACGCGAGATTGCCGATGCCGCGGGCCGGCCGGTAATTGTTGCTGGCTCCGTTGGTCCCACGGGGGATCTGTTTGCACCGCTCGGGCCGCTCACCGAAGAGCAGGCCGTCGCGGTCTTCGAAGATCAGATCGCGGGGCTCATGGACGGTGGCGCCGACGTCGCATGGATCGAGACGATGTCGGCGGTCGAGGAAATCCGGGCAGCGCTTCGGGCTGCTGATAACAAAGGCTGTCCGGCCGTGGTCACGGCAAGTTTCGATACTGCTGGCCGCACCATGATGGGTCTGACGCCTGGGGACTTTGCGTGCCAGTGCTCCACGGAACTGCCGTCCAATCTTGCCTTCGGCGCCAATTGCGGCGTCGGTGCCTCCGATCTCGTTGCCGCCATTCTGTCCATGACGGAGGACAGGCCCGACGCCATCGTCATTGCGAAAGGGAATTGCGGCATTCCAACGGTTGACGGCGAGCAGATTCGCTACACCGGTACCCCCGACGTGATGGCAAACTATGTGCATCTTGCCGCCGATGCTGGTGCGAAGATCATTGGCGGTTGCTGTGGCACGACCAAGGAACACCTTGCTGCGATGCGGGCCGCATTGGACAGCCACACGCCTGGTCCGCGCCCGACGCTGGACGATATCACGAGCCGCATTGGGCCGATGACGGCGGCCCCAGCTGCGCCACATGAAACCCGCCAACGCGAACGGCGCGGCCGGCGACGGGGCTAACCGCTCCAACGTCTTACAGTCGATCATCTTTCTGTCCTTTGACGCGTTCTTCTCAAAACGCAGGATGATCTGACCGGTCGCCGCACTGCGTCCGACATACTGCCTTGTGTCCCAGGGGAGGGGAGATGGCGCATGGCATGTCGGAGGCGGTTTCCGTTCTCGTCGGTACTACGAAGGGCGCCGTTGTCGTATCGAGTGTTTCCAATCATCCCGACTGGATTGTACATGGCCCGCTCTGCAATGGCTGGTCGATCACCCATATGATCGGAGACGCAGCTGCAGGTCGGCTGTATGTAGACCGGCGCTGGCGTCTGGCGCGCCGATGCGAGCGGACCTCAGTGGTCGCTGGCCAAGCTGGTCAGCGAGAACATGGACGCTTGGATCGCCGCCAACCCCGAAGAGGCGGCTGCTGGTTTCAGGCTGACGTCATGTGCTTCGGCTCTGCCGCGCTGTGATCGCATCTCGATCGAGACTTGCGTAAATGATAGCTCCACACCGCAGCCGTCTAGCGATCTAGATTTGACAGGCTTTACAAATGCGTCCGAGCCCTTAGTCCGGCCACCCAGGCATCATCGCGTTCGGCTTCGTGTGGATCAATCCATTGGATATCGGCCGTGATCTGCAGCCATGGCGCGATCGTCACCGCGTAATAAGCTTCGATGCCCTGCTCATCCTGGAGATCGATCCCAATGGTTGCCAGTCCGTCCAGCAGATCGTCACTCAAGCCGTAGCGGAAATAAGCGATGCCCCAATTGTCCTGGGACCGGCCCGGAATCGGGCTCGCACCACCAAGACCTGCAAGCACGCTCCATTGAAAGACATTGGGGTTTCCATCGGAGATGCCCACCTTGCCGAAGACACCCCAGCCGCGTGTCGGATCTTCAGGTGTCATCTGCAAGAACTGTTGCGCGCTGGCGCTGAAGTACCAGTATCCCTCTTGGGTCAGGATCGCGGCCGACTCCGGCGGAAGCGCGGCCGCTTGCGGGATTCGGGCGAGATCGAAGCCCTCGGCGGAACTGTAGACCCCCTGCACAGCGTAAAAGCCCGGCAATCCGCCGAACTCGGTCGGAAACGTCACCTGGCCGCTGAGCGTCACGCCGTCCGAAAAGGGATCTTCCAGAACATCGCTGTCTTGCGCGTTGCGCGGGTCGTAAACGATGCCTGTGAAGATGGCGGCCTCGGTGGCCACGGTACCGATCGCGCCGAGAATGTATGGCGGCGTCACTCCAGAGATCGGGGCCGCGAGCCCCAGATTCATGAATGTCGTTTGGCCGCCGCCGCCCAGAAGCGGTGTCTTGGAAGCCGCTTCAAGCAGGTTGAATTTGCCGAGGCTGATCGAGGACCCCGGTCCCAGAACCTGTGTAACCGTGATCGATGTGTCATGGTCCTCGCCGCCGAGGCGTGGAAACGCGATCGCCGTGTTCAACGGGATCAGCGATCCATCGCCGGCGAAGTTAACATCGTCGCCCCAAACCACTTCTTGATGCACATTGACGAACAGCCCGCGCCACAGCCCGAGTTCGCTCAGATTGACCGTGGCGATGGCATCGAGCTTGCCCGAATACTCCCACTGATCACTGCCGTCGCCGGCGAAGACACTCTGATAGAACTGTGTCAAGCGAAGCTCGATATCGATCCCCGCCTCGCGAAGTTGTTCGCGCGGCCCCCCCGGCACTTCGAGCAGCGCTGGCTTGTCCCATAGTGATGAAGGTGCGGGTGTTGCCGCCGGAGACGTGTTTTCGCGAACCGGCTCTGCGGCCAGCACGGACATCGGCAGTGCCGCCAGCGCAACCGACAGAGGTAATCTCCGCACGACTCTGCTCATGAAAGACATCCCGTTCAGTATCCTTGAGATAATCAAGAACAACGGAAATTGGCAGACATCCAATGTCAAGAGCATGACGCTCGTTGTCCGACGCGCGGATAAACGAGACACGAAACTGGACACTCTTGCTCTTGGGCCATCGGCGCGAAAACCGTTCTGTCCAATGCCTTGGTCCAACCACTGCCCGCCGAGGTGCGCAGCTGGCTAAGCAGGCAAATTGCTTCTTCACCGTGCTGCGCCAGGCCATGGCCATTGATTGCCACAGCCTGGTTGGCGTTTACTTCCGAACCAATCCCGCCTCGATCTTCGCGAGCATGGATGAGGGCGAGACCTGGCAGGAGATCGCCCATCACTGGACAACATCACAAGCCGTATCGCTCCAATGACATCAGCCCCCGTGGCGCCGCACGAAACGCGCCAGCGCGAGCGGCGCGGCTAACCGCTCCAGCTTCCTGACGTCGGTCACTTCTTGTCCTTTGACGCATTCTTCTCAAAACGCGAGAATGATCTCGCGGGTCGTCGAGCTGCACTCGACATGCTACCTTTTGTCCCAAGCAGTGGAAAATAGAGGGTGGCATGTCTGAAGCGGTTGCCGTGCTGGTTGGCACCACGAAGGGTGCGTTTGTCGTCACAAGTGAGTCCGGTCGTGCCGATTGGACTGTACATGGCCCGTTCTGCGACGGCTGGCCGATCAACCATGTGATTGGCGATGCCTCAACCGGGCGGCTGTGGGCCGTGGGCGGCGGCGCGTGGAGCGGTGCGGGCGTTTGGCGCACTGACGCAAGCAGAGCCGAGTGGTCGTTGGCCAAGTTGGCCAGTGGCGAGATGGATGCCTGGGTGACTGCCAATCCAGAAGAGGCAGCCGGTTATGGATTGAGCCCCACCGAACCGGCGCCGTTTACCGGCGAGATGGACGCATTGTGGTCGATCGCACTCTGCGGGGACCATCTCTATGCCGGCGCCAAGCCGGCCATGCTCTTTCGCAGCGGTGATGGCGGCGCGACCTGGTTGAAGGTCGAGACACTTGGCGCGCATCCCTCGCGCGAGACCTGGGAGCCCGGTGCCGCATGACTCGTCTTGCACACAATCGTTTCCGACCATGCCGATCCGGCCAAGTTGTGGGTTGGCATCTCGGCAGCCGGCGTCTTTGCGACGGAGGATGCCGGGCAGACTTGGGAGCGGCGAAATCGCCGGTCCAACACGTCCGCAAACGTTCGGGCCGGGCAAGACCATAGCGACGCCGAGGTTGGCCTGTGCGTCCATAACATGGTGCGGGCCGCCGTGCCCAAATCCGACGGCGATCTGCTCTACCAGCAGAACCATCATGGCGTGTTTCGCAGCGCCGATGGCGGGCGCAGTTGGAGCGAGATCACCGCCGGTCTGCCGTCGACTTTCGGCTTTCCGATCGCTGTGCATCCCGACGATCCGAAAACAATCTGGGTGGTGCCACTAAATGGCGACAGCCTCGGCCGCTACCCACCGGACGCTGCTGCAGCGGTTTGGCGGTCGCGCGATGGCGGCGAGACCTGGCAAGCTGCCCGCACCGGCCTGCCGCAGGAGAATTGCTTCTTCACCGTGCTGCGCCAGGCCATGGCCGTCGACCACGGCAACCCAGTTGGCGTCTATTTCGGCACCAATTCCGGCTCGATCTTTGCCAGCGCCGATGAAGGCGAGAGCTGGCAGGAAATCGCGCGCCATCTGCCGACGATCCTCTCGGTCGAGACCCTGCATCATCGTGCAGATTGAGTGACTTGCGGAAAACCGAGATCGATGGCCGGGTACCATGATCCCGAGCATGCTCTGTCCGATGTGGACCTCGCCGCGAGGATGATGCCGTTGAGAGGTCATTTAGCTTGGCGCCCGCTGATTGAGATCGGCAAAATCGGTCTGTGGGCTGCAGCGATCGGGGCTGGGATTGGCGCGCTGCGGGCGCCGGGTGATACGCTGTGGCTCGACACGCTGTCGGGCATGCTTACAGGCGCCTTTATTGGCCTTGGCGCGGCTGCGGCCGAAACCTATGGCCTATCCAATCCACGGCTTCGGATTGCGCGGCGGATGCCGCCGGTACTGCTCATGGGGCTGCGCGCGGTCTTCTATGGCGGTCTCATCCTCGCTGGCCTGTCTCTGTCGGGCTGGATCGTAGGTGTGGCGGCGATTTGGGCCCGCCCTGACTTCTGGGAGGTCTTCGCCATCTCGGCTGCTGTTGCCATTGTGCTATCGACCGCGGTCGAGATCACCCGTCTTCTCGGCAAGGAGGCGACGATTGCGCTTGTGACCGGGCGCTACACCTATCCGCGTCTCGAAGACCGCGTGATCCTGTTTGCCGATGTCATCGGCTCGACGCCGCTGGCGGAGCGGGTCGGCGACGTGCGGTTCCACGATTTCCTGTGTGAGGTCGCGCAAGACTTGGCCGAGGCGGTCGATCGGGCACGTGGCGACGTCCACCGCTACATCGGGGATGCGGTCATCGTCACCTGGCCGCTCCAGCGCGGCCTGGCGAATGGGGCGTGTGTCAGGTGCGCAGGCGAGATGCATCAGGCGCTTGCCGACCGCGCCGAAACCTATCACGCCCAGTTCGGCACGGAGGCGAGGCTCCGCATCGCCATCCATTGCGGACAGGTGGCGGCCGGCGAGATTGGTGATTGGAAGAAGGAAATCGCGCTGCTCGGTGACACGATGAACACGACCGCCCGCATCGAAGGCGCAGCTCGCGATCTCGATGCCAAGACCGTTCTATCGGACGCCCTGGTTCAGCGTCTTCCAGCAGAGGTTCGTTCAGGATTGCGCAAGCTGCCTGGCTATACGGCGGCCGGGAAGCAGCAGGAACTCGTTTTATGGGCGGCGGATGGGGTCTGACCGGGGCCAGTTGTTCCGCATCGCTCCCAGTGCTGCATCCGCGTTCCGCTCCTATCCTTCCGTCCGCCGCCAGATCGGAAATGGGTCTGGAAAGTCGGGAAGGGAGTCAGGTCCTGGCGCGAGATGTTCCAGCACGAGGCAGTCGTCGAGACGCGCCGTCAAGTGCGGCCAGTCGATGCCGGCGCCGATGAAGACGATCTCCTGTCGCCGGTCGCCCCAGGGTTCCTCCCAGCGTTCGGCCAGATAGTCCCATGCGGCCTTGTTGTCCGGGTAGCGGCCCTGGGGCGCCGAGGCCCACCAGGTTCCAAGTGGTGCGATCGATGACAGCGCGCCAGCCAGCGAGAACTCGATCACCCACTCGGGACGCGTGGCGATCCAGAAATGACCCTTGGCGCGAATGACGCCTGGCAATTCGCCATTCAGAACGGCGACGATCTTCTCGGGCTCGAAGGGGCGGCGCGCTCGGTAGACATAGCTCGCGACGCCATATTCTTCCGTCTCCGGCACGTGATCGTCAAAGCCATAGAGTTCCTTGAACCACAGCGGATGCTCATGCGCTTTCTCGAAATCGAACAGCCCGGTGTCGAGGATCGTGTCCGCCGGCACGTCGGAATGGTTGGTCTCGATGATCTGCGCGCCTGCGTTCAGGCTGTGGATGATCTTGCGCGCGGCGTCGACCTGGCCGGGATCTGCGTCGGCGACCTTGTTCAGGATCACGACATCGGCGAACTCGATCTGGTCGGTCAGCAGATGCACGAGTGTCCGATCGTCCTCCTCGCCCAACGTTTCGCCGCGGTCATGCAGGAAGTCGTGGCTGGAATAATCCTTGAGCAGGTTCACCGCATCGACGACCGTGACCATGGTGTCGAGGCGCGCGACATCCGACAGGCTCTCGCCTTCTTCGTCGCGAAACTCGAAGGTGGCGGCCACCGGCAATGGCTCGGAGATGCCCGTCGATTCGATCAGGAGGTAGTCGAACCGCCCTTCGGCCGCGAGCCGGCGCACCTCGGCCAAGAGATCGTCGCGCAGCGTGCAGCAGATGCAGCCATTCGACATCTCGACGAGTGTCTCGTCGGTGCGGCTGAGTTCGGTGTCGGCGCGGACGAGATCTGCGTCGATGTTCACTTCTGACATGTCGTTGACGATGACCGCGACACGGCGCCCCTCGCGGTTGTTCAAAACGCGGTTCAGGAGCGTCGTCTTGCCGGCACCAAGAAAGCCGGACAGGACAGTGACGGGCAGGCGGTTTTCTTGCAGCATGGCATCCTTCCAAGCGGATCGGCTGACGCGGGAGGGCAGGGACCTGTGGGCCCCGTTCGGTCTGAAAGCCGTGATGTTATAACATAACGTTTTGAATGGGAATAAGCTGCGAGGGTGTGGAGAGTTTAGGTGATTTGTACAGGCGACCGGTCGGTTGCCGACGAGACCAACGATTGGGAAGCGGGAGGAGTGGGTCTTGTGGGCTGCCGACGGGGTGATTTCCGGCTATTGCAACAAGGTCCGCTCTGCAACATACCGGTAGGCCCATTGCCAAGAGTCCTCCATCGGCACTAGGTCAATCTCGGGTAAACCGCTCGGCAGGACAGGTCTCGGGTCGGCAGATGTGTTCGTCGCACATGCGGCAGATGCGATCAGAGGTTCGGCGATCCTCGACGAGGCCTATGACGAGAAGATCTACTGCTGACCCGACTGCATCACACTGGCCGTCATCCAAGTTCGTGAGTGCAGCCCCGAGCGCCTCGTGAATATCGTCCTGCATACGTCGGACGAGGCCAGTCCCCGCGTCCGTGGGGTGGACGCCGACCGCACGACCGTCCTGCACGTGGACCTTGCGCCTGGCTAGTCCGCTTTTCACCAAGCGGTCGATGGCACGCACGGTTCCCGAATGCGTCAGGCCGACGATCTCGGTCAATTCCTCGGTCATCAGCCCCGGCGTCTGAACGATTGAGTTCAGGAGGGCCGCATCATTCGGCGAGCGCACCAACGCCGCCGGCGTGTGACGACGCTGAACGTCGATTACGGCAAGGGCCAACGCGCTAAGGCGCGTCGCGATCAAGCGGGAGTCCGTCATTCGGCTCTCGACACCTTATATGATTGAGTCATATATTTTAGCGTGATACACCATGAGCGTGATACACCATGAAGGGCCCACCGATGCCTTACAGCATAATATCCTGCCCCACGTCTCTCGGATTATGGCCGAGCGGCGTGCAGGAGTTGGGACGGACGCTTCTGGATCACGGCATATCCGAACGTCTGTCTGCGCCGGTAGCCTGCGAAGTGAAACCTGGCCCCTACATCCGAGAGAAAGACCCAGAGACAAAGTACCTGAATGGTCCGGCGATCCGTGACTACTCACTGGAGTTGGCTGAGAAGGTCACGGCTGAACGTGCGCGAGGCCGAACGGCGATCCTCCTGGGGGGCGATTGCTCCATCCTGCTCGGCGCGCTCGTTGCGCTGCGCAGAGAGGGCACGCCGCGGCTCTTCTACCTCGACGGGCATCAGGACTATTACGACGGTGAAGGCGACCATTCGGGCGAGGTCGCGGATATGTGCCTGGGGATCGCAACAGGTGCCATGCACCCGCTCCTCTCTAATATCGAGGCGCTGTCACCCTACGTTAAAGTAGAACATGCCGTGGCCTTCGGTTACCGCGACACGGAGGAGATCGTCTCGACCGGAGGGCGGACACTCGAAGGAAGCGGCATTCCGGCCTACGACCTCGCCCGCATTAGGCGCAAAGGACTGGAAACAGCGCTGGACGGTGCGCTCGACGTGATGGGGCGCGACACGGCGGAGCCCATCTGGCTGCACTGCGACACTGATGTTGTCGATGACGGTCTCAACCCCGCCGTCGACTACCGCCTGCTGGGTGGTTTCGACTGGTCCGAAGTCGCGCAAACGCTGCGCGCTGTGCGGGGCACGGGTCGGCTTGCCGGTGTTTCGGTCAGCATCTTCAACCCTCGACGCGATCATGACGGGCGCATTGCGATGGCGATAACGCAGTGCCTTGTGGATGGGCTACGGGACTGAGGTAATGCACGACTGTATTGTGATAGGCGCGGGCGCGACGGGCATCGCCGCTGCGCGGCACCTCAAAGCAAAAGGGCGCGACGTGATCGTCCTGGAAGCACGAGAACGCGTCGGGGGCCGGGCCTGGACGGATCACAAGACGTTCGACAGCATCCCATTCGACCGGGGTGCGCATTGGATGCACAGCGCCTCCGAGAACCCTTTGGTGGCCGAGGCCGATCGCCTTGGCTGGCGCTACGATCCGGCCATCACCTACAAAAGTCGGCACCTCTTCACAGGAGGAGGCGCCGAACTTCCGACCGAGAAAGTTGGCGCATACACGCGGGCTCTGACGGTGGCACTCGATGCGGTGGAGGCCGTGGGGGCCGCGCGGGACGTCTCCTTTGCAGAGGCGCTGCCGGACCCCGGTGGGCCTTATCACCGGCTGATCTGGCGGACGATGTCGCAGATGATGGGGCATGACCCTGATCTGTGCTCGACTGCCGACATCGCACGGTATCGCGATACCGGCGAGGACTGGCCGGTCGAAGACGGCTACGGTGCCCTTGTCGCGCGACTGGCTGACGGCCTACCGATCCGCAAGGGGGTGCCCGTAGACCGGATCGAGCGACGCGGACGTCACCTCCGCATCGTGACGCAGGCGGGCTCGCTGGAGAGCAATTCCGCCATCGTGACCGTGCCGACGAGCGTCCTGACGGGCGGAGAACTGGAGATTGAGGACGCGCCTCCGGCTTTCCTAGAAGCCGCCGAAAACTGTCCGATGGGCGTATTCGAGAAGATTGCTATCGAACTTGACAGGCCGATTGGCGATCTGAACCACGTCTATGCCGACGTGATCGACGGCCCCCCCATCGGTCGCACGCCAATGAACCTGCACGTGCACCCCTTTGGTCGCCCGCTTCTGGTGGCGCATGTCGCGGGGCGGATCGGTGATGCACTCTGGGCCGAGGGACCCGCGGCGCGGGCCGAGACGGGACGCGAGTTGGTCCGCCGCGCTTTCGGCGCAGATGTCGTAAAGCGCATCCTGCGGGTTGAGACCACCGACTGGCGGGGCGATCCGTTCTCGCGCGGCTCTTATGCCGCCTGCCGCCCTGGCCACGCCGCCGCTCGCGGCGTACTTGCCGAGCCCTTCGACGAGCGCATCCGCATCGCGGGCGAGCATGCCTGGCCCACCTGCTTTGCGACCGTCCACGGTGCCTGGCTGTCAGGCGAGGCGGCGGCTGACGAACTCTACAGTTGAACTCTCCAGCATCGTTAGCTCGTTGGCGAGAGGAAGGTCTGGAGGAATGCAGAACGCTGCAAGCTACCATTTGTGCACCGCGCACCATATGTTTAAAGGGGCTCAAAGCAGATGGTCTCGTGCCTTAATGATTCGCATCCGGGAATGACGCTTTCTTTTTGGCGATGAATTCCCGCAATACCTCGTCAACGCCAGGATCGATTACTGGCGGCTCATACTCGGCCAGCATCTTCTTCCAAGGCGTTGTTTCCCCTATCGTCGCGGCATGATCCTTGCGACCGATGTCCATTATCCGGAGAGCGGCGGTGCGCGTGCCGCCGGCGTGCTGTTCGCCGACTGGGCGAGCGCGGTTGCGACACGCGACCTGGTGGTCCCTATCGCTGCACCCGCGCCCTATGTCCCCGGCCGGTTCTATTAGCGCGAACTGCCCTGTCTCTTGGCGCTGATCGATGCGCTCGACGCCCTGCCTGACGCGGTGATTGTCGATGGCTATGTGACGCTTGGGGCGGACGCAAAGCCGGGCCTCGGCGCGCATCTTTACACCGCGCTGAACACACGCGTTGCCGTCATCGGCGTCGCCAAGACCCGGTTTGAGGGGACGCCGGCGGACGCGGAGGTCTTGCGCGGAACGAGCCGCCACCCTCTGTTCGTGACGGCCGCCGGGATGGATGCCAGTGCGGCGCGTGCCCGCGTCAAGGCCATGCACGGGCCGCACCGGCTGCCGACCATGCTCCGGAGGGTGGACCGTCTGTGCCGGCAGGAGCAGGCCGATGTTTGAGGCCGCGCTCAGGGCTTACGGACTGGATCGCTGCTCCCTCAACCGCGAAACGCTGATCATCGGCGTCGGACCCGATGAACCGCTCGGCGGGCCGGTCGACACTCTGCCACCCGCGCCCGAGCGCGTGTTCTTTGCCGATGGCGCGGACCAGGTGGCGCTGATCGAGGTGTTTCTGGCGTCCCCAATGGCATCACATGTGCGGCATCTGGCCATCGGATCGTCCCATCTCGTGGCGGAACGGCGTGGCTCTCTCGATTTCAGCGGTGCGGTCGCGGCGCAAAAAAGGGCCACGCTGCCAGTGCTGGAGACCCTGTCGTTGGGCGACATGGAGCGGCTGTTCAACGGGCACCGCTATTTCGGCGGGCTGGGCGACATCGCGCCGGCATTCGACGCAGCGCCCAATCTCCGCACGCTCGATCTCCACGGCGGGTTCAGCCTGTCGCGGCTGGTGCGCCATGCGCGGCTGGAAACGCTGTCCGCCACGGTCGACGACATCGGCGTCACGCAGGGGGCACCGTCACCAGCAACTGTGGACACCCTTCTGTCGGGTGACTTCCCCGCGCTGCGGGAGATCGATCTACTCCTTGACGATGGCGATCCGGACTCGGCGGACTACACCTTGCCGCCCCGGTTTTTCTCCGGCGCCGCAATGCCTGGGCTGACGGCATTCAGTCTCGACCGGCTGGCCTCGGCATCCCGAGGCGGGCTTGACGGACTGGCGCGTAAAAAGGGCATCACCGTGTGCATCGGGTGAGGCCGGAGGATTCCGGCGCATGCCCACCTTGCGTCATCCCGGACATTACGAGCGCCCGAAACCATTTGGGTTTCGGTTGGTGCTTGTTGGATCCGGGATCCAGAGCGAAGGGCTCGGAGATCGCTGCCCTAGATCCCGGATAGCTCTAAAATGCAACCAAATCAGAGATTTGGGCATTTCCGGCTTCCGGGATGACGGGTCACGAATTCATGCCTTGGGCTGCGGCCCACTGCCTTAATGATTCGCATCAGGGAAGGACGCCTTCTTCTTGGCGATGAACTCCTGCAGCGCCTCGTCGACGCCTGGGTCGATCGCTGGCGGCTCATACTCGGCCAGCATCTTCTTCCATTGCCCGTTCGCCCGCTGGGCCATGTCGAGCTGGCCCTCGGCCTCCCACTGTTCGACCGAATTGTTGTCGTGCAGGTCGAAGCGGTAGAAGGCACTTTCGAAATTGGCCTGCGTGTGGGCGCAGCCGAGGAAGTGCCCGCCCGGGCCGACTTCGCGAAACGCATCGAGCGCCTGGCCGTTGTCGGACAGGTCGACGCCTTTGGCGAGGGCATGCATGGCGCCGAGCTGGTCGGCGTCCATGACGAACTTCTCGTAGGAGCTGGACAGCCCGCCCTCCATCCAGCCGGCCGAATGCAGCATGAAGTTCACCCCGGCCTGAACGGCGGGCAGGAGCGAGTTGGCGCTCTCATAGCCGGCCTGGGCGTCGGGCACCTTGGAGGCGCACAGCGAGCCGCCCGAGCGGAACGGCATCTTCATCCGGCGCGCCAGCTGGGCTGCGCCATAGATCGACATCGTCGCTTCCGGCGTGCCGAAGGTGGGCGCGCCCGATTGCATCGAGAGCGTCGACACGAACGTGCCGAAGATCACCGGCGCACCGGGCCGGACAAGCTGCAGAAAGGACGTGCCGGCCCAAACCTCGGCTAGTACCTGGGTCAGCGTACCGATGACCGTGACCGGGCTCATCGCGCCCGACAGGATGAACGGCGTGATGATGCAGGCCTGGTTGTTGGCGGCATAGGTTTCTGCCGCCCCCAGCATGGTGTTGTCCCAGACAAGCGGGGAGTTGGCGTTGATCAGGCTGGTGCAGACCGTGTTCTGGTCGATGAACGCTTCACCGAACAAGATCTTAGCCATGTCGACGGTGTCAGCGGCGCGCTGGGGGTGGGTGACCGACCCCATGAAGGGTTTGTCCGAGTAGCGCATATGCGCATACACCATGTCGTAGTGGCGCTTGTTGACCGGCAGGTCGACCGGCTCGCACACGGTGCCGCCCGAATGGTGCAGCCAGGGTGACATGTAAGCGAGCTTCACGAAGTTCTCGAAGTCCTCGATCGTGCCATAGCGCCGCCCCTGATCGAGATCATGCACGAACGGTGAGCCATAGACCGGCACGAAGACGGTGTTGTTGCCGCCGATCTGGACCGAGCGGGCAGGGTTGCGCGCGTGCTGGGTGTATTCGGCGGGAACCGTCTTGATGAGCTCCCTGGCGAGCCCGCGGGGAAAGCGGACGCGTTCGCCATCAATGTCGCAGCCGGCATTCCTGAGGCGGTCAAGGGCTGACGGATAGTCGCGGAACTCGATGCCGATCTCTTCAAGAAGTGTTTCGGCATTGTGTTCGATCAGGTCCAACGCCTCGTCCGACAGGATCTCGGTCAGCGGGATGTTGCGCGTGATATAGGGCTTCGTCGTTTCCTTGCGCTCGAGACGTGCGGCACGGCGGGCGTCGCGTCCGCGGCGGCTGTCGCGGACGCGGGGTGCTGTGCCTTCGGTGGGGGTTAGGTCTGTATCGATATCTGCGACGGTGTCTGCAATGGACATCGGCTCTGTCTCCAGTCGCGGCGCGAAGCGCCATCGGTCATACCCCTTAGTGATCTCCCGAAATGCGCGATTGACTTCTGTAAGCACGTCCTCGGCTTGTCTCAGACCGTCAGGAGGGCGCCGTTTCGACAGTCTCTGTCGCAGAAGCTCAAGTCTGTGGCGTTGTGCGCTAGGACAGTCCGCGTCACTCTGAAACTCTTCGAACGACGGGGCACGAGCGCTCCGACAGGTAGGGGCGGAACGGCTGATGAAGACGCAAGCGCGTGTTGTGGTGATCGGGGGCGGGGTCGTCGGAGTCTCGACGCTCTACCATCTCGCAAAGAAGGGCTGGTCGGATGCCGTGCTCATCGAGCGCAAGGAACTGACCTCGGGCTCGACCTGGCATGCGGCGGGCCTCCTCCCGCTGTTCAACATGAGCTATTCGGTCAGCCAGATTCATAAATACTCGGTACGCTTCTACAAGGAGCTTCAGGAAGAGACCGGCATGAATGTCGGCTTCTCGGTCTGCTCCAACATCCGTCTCGCCAAGACCAAGGATCGCTGGGACGAGTATATGTATTACAAGGGCGTGGCCGACACGCTCGGCATCAACGTCCGTGTCCTGACGCCGGCAGAGGTCAAGGAGATCTGGCCGCTCTGCGAGACCGACGGTCTTCTCGGCGCGATTCAGCACCCGGAAGATGGCTACATACAACCTGCTGATCTGACCCAAGCGCTGGCCGCGGGCGCGCGCTCACGCGGGGCGGAAATCTACCGCTACACGACGGTGACCGGCATCGAACGCACCGAGGATGGCGACTGGCTGGTGAAGACCGATAAGGGCGACATCCGTTGCGAACATGTCGTATCGGCATCGGGTAACTTCGCCCGCCGTACCGGCGCCATGGTTGGGCTTGATGTCCCGGTCATTCCGGTCGAGCATCAATACATCGTCACGGAAGCGCACCCCGCGATCCAAGAACGGCGCGCGCAAGGCTTGCCGGAAATGGGCGTCCTGCGCGAATCCGACTCGTCCTGGTATATGCGGGAAGAAGCCGGTGGCCTGTTGCTGGGGCCGTATGAGAAGGGCGCGCCGTGCTGCTATATCGACGGGCCAACCGACGACAGCGAATACGAGCTCTTCCAGGAAGACCTTGAGCGCCTCGAGCCGCATATCGAAACCGCGATCGAGCGTGTGCCGGCCTTCGGTGAAGTCGGCATCAAGAAGGTCTATAATGGGGCCATCGCCTATACGCCAGACGGCTCACCGATCGTTGGGCCGGCTTGGGATCTGCCGAACTTCTGGCTCAACGAAGGCCATTCCTTCGGGGTCACGGCAGCTGGCGGTGCGGGCTGGCAGTTGGCCGAATGGATCGTCGAGGGCGAGACCACCATTGATATGATGGGCGTCGACCCGCGCCGCTTCGGGCCTTATGCGACCCGCGGCTATCTGCGCCAGAAGAACGAAGAAGCCTATGCCAATGTCTTCACCGTTCACTATCCAGACGAGGAGCGTGCCGCGGCGCGGCCCTTAAAGCGGGCGCCGTGCTATGACCGGATGAAGGCGCTGGGGGCTGTGTTCGGCACCGTTTATGGCTGGGAACGGCCGAACTGGTTTGCTCCGGATGGCTATGCCCTAACCGAAGCGGATCTGAACCTTGATGATACGCTGACCAATCACAACCACGCGCCGGCGCTGCCCGATGGCCGGATCGTTGAGAAATGGTCGTTCCGCCGCTCGAACTATTTCGAGCATGTCGGCAATGAAGTGAAAGCAGTCCATGACTCCGTCGGTGTGTTGGACATGTCGGCCTTCGCCAAGATCGAGGTGTCGGGCCCCGGTGCGCGCGACTGGCTCGATCAGATCCTCGCCAACCGGATCCCCAAGAAGCTGGGCCGGATCGGTCTCTGCCATCTTCTGACGACGCGCGGCGGCGTACGCTCGGAGTTCACCGTTTATGAATGGGCGCCGGGACGGTTCTATCTTGTCTCGGCGGGCGCCTTCGAGCGCCACGACCATGACGTTTTGCGCAAGCTGTTGCCGGCGGACGGGTCCGTGACCCTGCAGCCGATCACGACACAGCATGGCGTTCTGGTGCTCGCCGGCCCCCATGCGCGGGACGTATTGCAGAAGCTGACCGATACCGATCTTTCCAACGCTGCCTTCCCGTGGCTTTCGGGCCAGCCGATTTCGGTCGGTGGGGCCAGCGCGCATGCACTCAGAGTTAACTTCGTCGGCGAGCTCGGCTGGGAACTGCACCATCCGATCGAGATGCAGACGACGATCTTCGATCTGTTGTTCGAAGCGGGTAAAGAGTTCGGCATCAAGCCGTTCGGCATCCGGGCGATGGATGCGATGCGGCTTGAAAAATCCTACCGCCTCATCCCGCGCGAACTGTCGATTGAGTATTCGGCCCTCGAATCCGGCCTCGATCGCTTTGTTCATCTCAACAAGGGCCAGTTCCTCGGGCGCGACGGTCTGGTCGACTGGCAGCAGCGCGGGTTCGCCAACCGCTTCGTGACTCTCGAAGTCGACGGCGTGACCGATGCAGATGCCCGCGGCAATGAGGCGATCACGCTTGATGGCGTGCTTGTTGGGCGCGCGACATCGGGTGGCTATGGCTGGCGGCTTGGCACGTCGCTGGCGCTTGCGATGGTACGCCCGGACCTCGGCGAGATCGGCACTGAGATGGACGTCTCCATTCTTGGCACAAAGCACCGTGCGCGGGTTGTCGAAGAGAGCCCATTCGATCCGGACAATGCCCGGCTGCGCGCTTGATCGACACGGACCGGTGATCGGTTGCCGCCCAACTCTGTCGCAGCAAGAATAGCCAATGTCTTCGCGGCGATAGCGGAATCCGCTTGCGTGAACTACCTTACGAGGTGTTACCTAGAGCGCTTCGGCGAAAACGGGACCCGGTTTCGCGTCGGAAGTATCAAGAACGACATCTTCGAGTGCGTAACGCGAGAAAACAGGACTGCGCCCATGTCAGACGATCAGGAGCTCGATCTCTCCAGCCTGTCGGATGAAGATCTCGTCGCGCAGATGCATGACGACCTCTATGACGGCCTTAACGAAGAGATCGAAGACGGCGTCAACATCCTGCTCGAACGCGGCTGGATGCCGTATGATGTCCTGACGCAAGCGCTCGTCGAAGGTATGCGCATCGTCGGTATCGACTTCCGCGACGGCATTTTGTTCGTGCCGGAAGTCTTGATGAGCGCGAATGCGATGAAGGGTGGCATGGCGATCCTGCGGCCGCTTCTGGCCGAAACCGGAGCGCCCAAGGTCGGCAAGATGGTGATCGGCACCGTCAAGGGCGACATCCACGACATCGGCAAGAACCTCGTTACCATGATGATGGAAGGCGCCGGCTTCGAGGTGATTGATCTCGGGATCAACAATCCGGTCGAGAACTATCTCGCAGCCCTTGAAGAGCATGAGCCGGAACTGCTCGGCATGAGCGCGCTCCTGACCACGACCATGCCCTATATGAAGGTCGTCATCGACACGCTGAAGGAACAGGGTATCCGCTCCGACTACATCGTGCTGGTCGGCGGGGCGCCGCTTAATGAGAGCTTTGCGGACGCCATTGGCGCGGACGCCTATTGTCGGGATGCAGCCGTCGCGGTCGAAACCGCCAAGGCGTTGCTTGCCCGTCGTCAGGGCAATGTTCACGCGCAGGAAGTCGCCTGATCCGGCCAGGTTTGGAGCTGTAACGCACAGCGATGGGCAGGGCACTTAAAGGTGTCAGGGAAAAACAAGACTGAGCCGTCGGACAAGACGTTGGTTATCGCCTGCGGGGCACTGGCGCGTGAGTTTCTCGACATCGTGAGCCTCAACGGCTGGACCCATCTCGACATCACCTGCCTGCCGGCGATCCTGCATAATCGGCCACAGGAGATCCCCGATGCCGTGCGTCGGAAAATCCGCGCCAATCGGTCGAACTACCGAGAGATTTTGTGTCTCTACGGTGATTGCGGCACCGGCGGACTGCTCGACGATGTCCTGCGCGAGGAGGGTGTGGAGCGTATCGGCGGCGATCACTGCTATGCCTTCTATGCCGGGATCGATCAGTTCGACGCGCTTATGGAAGAAGAGATCGGCTCCTTCTTCCTCACCGATTATCTCGTCCGCCATTTCGATCGGCTGATCATCAAGGGCATGGGGCTCGACCGGCATCCGCAATTGCGTGACGTCTATTTCGGTCATTACAAGCGCGTCGTCTATCTCGCCCAAGTTCCAGATGAACGTCTGATCGCCAAGGCGCGGGCCTGCGCCGAGCGGATCGGCCTCGACTTCACCTATCGTGACACGGGACTTGGCGGAATTGAGCGCTTCCTTGTCGCTTCCATGACGGCAGAGGATGCGCCAGATCGGCGACAAGCGAAGAAACCGGATTTGGCCGGGGCGAAGTAGGGAACCAGGCGTCCATGGCGCTGTTACACATTGTCTACTGGCGGGACATCCCAGCCCAGATCATCGTCAAGAAAGGCCGGCAAAGCGCCAAGCGCGAGTTGCCGCTGCGCTTTACCGAGGCCATTGATATGGCTGCGATGCGCACCGGTGCTGCCGAGACCGACGACTATCTCGCCGAATGGCGCCGTGGCGATCCGATCGAGTGTTCCGACGATCTTGAAGCCGAGGCGGACGCGGCCATGGCCAAGATCGAGACCGATTACGACAAAGAGCGTCTTGTTGCACTTGTTGCATCGGGTGGTCGGGAGAGCGTGCCATGCTGACGCCGGCCGCCTTCGAGCCCGCTGGCCGCAAGCCGCGCCAAGGCAAGCGTGGGCTGCGGTTCTGGTCGGTCAGACGCGCCCGCCTGATGGAGCGGCTTTATACCTGGCTCGAAGCGGTGCTTCATGGCCTCGGTCCGATCGTCAAGCGTATCGGGCCAAACCGCGCTGAAGGGCCGGTCAAGTTTTTCGAGGCCGGCATCAAGAAAACGCTGTTCGATTGCCGGATGTGCGGCCAGTGCATCCTGTCTTCGACCGGCATGTCGTGTCCGATGAACTGTCCGAAGAATTTGCGCAACGGACCATGTGGCGGCGTCCGCGCCGATGGCAATTGTGAGGTCTATCCCGACATGCCGTGCGTTTGGGTCGAGGCCTGGGAAGGCGCGCAACGAATGGCCGAAGGCGACAAGATCCGCGCCGTGCAGCCCGTTGTCGATCACCGTCTCAAGGGGCGCTCGTCCTGGGTCGCGGTCGCGACCGGCGAACACACTGGCGCGTGAGGCAAAGCCATGGTCGCCGACAATCCCGATGATGAAGGGCCGAACCTGTGGGATCCGCTACCGGATCTCGCGGGCCATACCTCACGCAGCCGGCTTGAACGTATTCTGAGGCGCGGCGAGTTCGCCGTAACGGCGGAGCTCAACCCTCCGGACTCGGCTGATTCCGAAGATGTCTACGAGCGCGCCTCGATCTTCGAGGGCTGGGTCGATGCGATCAACGCCACCGACGGATCCGGCGCTAATTGCCACATGTCGAGTGTGGCGATTTGCGCGCTTCTGACACGTGCCGGCTATTCGCCGATCCTGCAGATTTCCTGTCGTGACAAGAACCGCATCGCCATTCAGGGCGATGTGTTGGGCGCTGCGGCGCTCGGCGTTGGCAACGCGCTATGCCTGACCGGCGATGGTGTACAGGCCGGTGACCAACCCGGCGCCAAGCCTGTGTTCGATTTCGACTGCATGTCGCTTCTCACGACGATCCGCACCATGCGTGACGAGCAGCGCTTTTTGTCGGGCCGCAAGATCACAACACCGCCACGGCTATTCCTGGGCGCAGCCTCCAATCCGTTCGCGCCACCTTACGATTTCAGGCCAATCCGGCTTGCCAAGAAGATCGCCGCTGGCGCGCAATTCGTGCAGACGCAATATTGTTATGACGTGCCAATGCTCGAACGTTTCATGTCGACCGTGCGTGACATGGGATTAGATAAACAGTGCTACATCCTTGTTGGCGTCGGGCCGCTTGCCTCGGGGCGGGCGGCGAAATGGATTCGCTCGAACGTGCCGGGCATCCATATCCCTGACGAGATTATCGCCCGGCTCGAAGGTGCCGAGGATCAAAAGCGCGAAGGCCAGAAGATCTGCATCGAGATCATCCAACAGGTGAAGGAGATGGCAGGCATTTCTGGCATTCACGTCATGGCCTATCGCCAGGAGGAGACGGTTGCCGAACTCGTCCAAGAGTCCGGCGTGCTCAAGGACCGCAGGCCCTGGCGCCGCGACAAACAGACCGAACCGATCGACCTGCAGGAGCGCATCGATGAGGTTGTCGATGCGATCGATCCCGACATGGTCGCGGATGATGACCCTCGTATTCTCGAGCCGGCGGAACCGGAGCCGACGCATTGACCTGACGATCGGGCCTGCGTACCCCTCTGTCACGTCACCCAGTATCATGCCGGCCAGCTGCTCTGCCCTGGCGCACCAACCCAGACAAGGACATCGAGATGACCCGCACCGTCGTTGCGTCCGCCACCAAGGAAATCGCCATCGGCTTCGACCAGCCGTTCTGTGTCATTGGTGAGCGGATCAATCCGACTGGCCGCAAGAAGCTCGCGGCCGAAATGAACGAGGGCAATTTCGAGACTGTGAAGAAAGATGCGCTGGAACAGGTCGCGGCCGGTGCCACGATGCTCGACGTCAATGCTGGCGTTACGGCGGTGAACCCGAACGAGACCGAGCCACCGCTTCTCGTCCAGACGCTTGAGAT
Organism: Pseudomonadota bacterium; assembly: GCA_039819185.1. GTDB lineage: Bacteria > Pseudomonadota > Alphaproteobacteria > Rhizobiales > Tepidamorphaceae > JBCBSK01. The sequence goes on from JBCBSK010000003.1 coordinate 33,865, forward strand.
CGTCCAGTCGCTGACGGATGTGCCGATCTCGATCGATTCCTCGGTGACGCCTGCGATCGAGGAGGGGCTAAAGGTCACCAAGGGTCGTCCGTTGGTCAACTCCGTGACCGGCGAGGAAGAGAAGCTCGAAGCCATTCTGCCACTGATCAAGAAGTATGACGTGCCGGTTGTCGCGATCTCCAATGACGAGACCGGCATTTCCGAAGACCCGGATGTCCGCTTCGCGGTCGCCAAGAAGATCGTCGAACGGGCTGCCGATTACGGCATCAAGCCGCATGACATCGTCGTGGATCCACTGGTCATGCCGATCGGCGCAATGGGGACGGCGGGGCTCCAGGTCTTTGCACTGCTCCGGCGGCTGCGCGAGGAACTGAAGGTCAACACGACCTGTGGCCTGTCGAACATCTCCTTCGGCCTGCCGCATCGCCATGGCATCAACGCCGCCTTCATCCCGATGGTTGTGGCGTCCGGCATGACGAGCGCGATCATGAACCCGTGCCGGCCGCAGGAAATGGAGATGGTGCGGGCTGCGAACGTTCTGATGTCGACCGATCCGAACTGCATGACCTGGATCAAGACCTACCGCGAGCCAGCGCCTGCGGGAGACGCCGCATCGGCTGAGGCCGGTGCCCGGCGCGGGCGGGAAGGGCGCCGACGTGCAAGAGGCTAGTCAGCATCTCGTCTTCTTCGCGCCGTCTGGCAAACGTGGCGAGTTCCCCGAAGGCACGAGCCTGCTTGAAGCCGCGCGCAAGCTTGGTGTCGACCTCGATTCCGTTTGCGGCGGACGCGGCATTTGCGGGCGCTGTCAGATCTCGGTCACTGATGGCGCCAATGCCAAGCTCGGTATCACCTCGGCCCAGGACCATGTCACGTCGTGGAATGCGGTCGAGGAACGCTATGTTTCAAAGCGCGGCGCGCTGAAGGATGGACGTCGGCTCGGCTGTCAGGCCTGCGTTCAGGGCGATGTCATTGTTGATGTGCCGCCCGACAGCCAGGTGCACCGTCAGGTCGTGCGCAAGAGCGCGGCCGTCCGCGACATCACTCTCGATCCGGTCGTCCAGCTCTACTATGTCGAGGTGCGCGAGCCCGACATGCACGATCCGGCCAGCGATTTCCGCCGGTTGAACGAGGCGCTGACCGCGCAATGGGGCCTTGGCGAGATGACGGCTGGTCTCGCGCTTCTCAAAGACCTTCAGACCACGCTGCGCAAGGGGCAGTGGGCGGTCACGGTGGCAGTGCGCGATGGTATGGAAGTCGTCGCGCTGTGGCCCGGTTTCCGCGAGGCGGTTCATGGCGTTGCGATCGACATCGGATCGACCACGATCGCCGGCCATCTGTCTGATTTGGCGACAGGCGAGGTTCTCGCGTCGTCCGGGATCATGAACCCGCAAATCCGCTTTGGCGAAGACCTGATGAGCCGGGTGTCCTATGTCATGATGAACCCGGGCGGTGATGCCGAAATGACGGCAGCCGTGCGGGCAGCACTTCAGGAGCTTTTGGAAGCTGTCGCTACCGAAGCCGGTATCACGGCCCATGACATCGTTGAGGTGACGGTGGTCGGCAACCCGATCATGCATCATCTGTTCCTCGGCATCGATCCGACCGAACTCGGCGGTGCGCCCTTCGCGCTGACGATCGATGCCGCCTATGACATACCTGCATCCGATCTCGATCTAACGCTTGCGCCCGGCGCGCATGTCTATCTCTTGCCCTGCATCGCGGGCCATGTTGGCGCCGACACGGCCGGCGTGGTCCTGTCCGAAGGACCCTATCTCGGCGACGAACTGACACTGCTCGTCGATGTCGGCACCAATGCCGAGATCGTGCTCGGCAACAAAACGCGCATGCTGGCCTGTTCCTCGCCGACGGGACCGGCCTTTGAGGGTGCGCAGATTTCATCAGGCCAGCGCGCGGCCCCTGGTGCCATCGAGCGCGTCCGCGTCGACCGGGACACGCTGGAACCGCGCTTCAAGGTCATCGGTTCCGATCTGTGGTCTGATGATCCGGGCTTTCAGGACTCTGTCGCCGATATCGGCGTCACGGGCATTTGCGGCTCAGGGATCATCGAGGCGCTGGCGGAGATGACTTTGGCTGGCTTGATCACGCCGGATGGGATCATCGATGGCACGATGGCTGCGCGCTCGAACCGCGTCTTCGGCGAAGGCCGCACCTTCAGCTATCTCGTTCATGACGGCGAACCGCGCATTACGGTCACGCAAGCCGATGTCCGCGCGATTCAACTCGGCAAGGCCGCCCTCTATGCCGGGATCAAGCTCCTGATGGAGCACTACGGCACCGAGACGATCGAGCGGATCAAGCTCGCCGGCGCCTTTGGCAGCCACATTGATGTGACCTATGCAATGGCGCTTGGGCTCGTGCCCGATTGCCCGGTCGACAAGATCGGGTCAGCGGGGAATGCCGCGGGCACCGGCGCGCGCATCGCGCTCTTGAACAAGGGATCTCGCGCTGAGATTGACGATGTCGTGCGGCGCATCGAAAAGATCGAGACCGCCGTCGAGCCGCGCTTCCAGGAGCATTTCGTCGGCGCCATGGCGATCCCGCACGCCTCCGATCCGTTCCCGAACCTCGAAACCCATCTCGGCGTAACGTTTAAACGCCCAAGCGGCGGCGCGCAGGAGGGGGGGCGCCCGCGCCGGCGCGGCGCGCGCGCTCGGGCTGCTGGCTAGCGGGCCTAGAGCAATTCGAGCGAAAGCGGGATCCGGTTCCGCGTTGGGAATTGCCACAAAACAATGACTTAGAGCGCGTTCAGGGACTCCGCGTTTATGGAACGCGCTCTCGCACAACGGTCCCACTTAACCTGCGATGTCTGGCCCACGGGGCCTTTGTGAACCGGTCCACAACGGCTCGGTTTGTCCTGATCCATCTTCAGGTCATCGGCGGCGCAACACAGACGCCGCCCGATACTTGGATCAACAAATGGACGGACACAAAGGACCAAGGACCATGAAAAAGATCAGCACTCTCGCTCTCGGTGCAACGGCTCTCGCAACCGCCACACTGACCTCGCTTCAGGCTCAGGCTGCCTATTGCTACTACGAATACTACTGGGATGCCTGGGGCAACTACGTCTACGCCTATGTCTGCTACTAAGGCGCGACAGTAGTATGGCGAGCATTGGGAGGCTGGATCGTTGTTGATCCGGCCTCCGTTGATTTGACCCCGATCTCTCTGTTTGGAGAGAGGGCAATACCATCCCTAGCCCAGGCGTAACCTGAGCGATCTATTTCCCGCGTTGCGGCACGCGATACTCCCGCGCGCCTTCGCTCAAGAGCTTGAAGAGATAGTCGGCAAACGACCGCCACACTTCGATATGGAAGCGGTCTGCTACCTGCCGCCACAGGATCACTTCCGCCTTACCCAGGATCGTGCGTGTCGCCATGCCGATCGGAAACGCGGTCTCGTGCAGATCGAGCGGCGAAGCGGTTGCCATCACATCCAACGCCCGGCGGCCTTCGACGACGATCGAGGTGTTGCGGTGGCTGATATCGACCAGCGAGTGTGGGGCCGAGATCTTGCCGAATGCGGCCACGATCTCGGCCTGGCTGCCATCTGGCGCGATCAGGAGCCATTCGTCGGGGCCGAGCCGGATGGCCGTGCGGTCGCTGTCGGTCTGAGCCTCATTGATATCGCTTGGCAGCGTAAACCCGAACGTATCTCCAGCCGTCTCGACGCTACCGCGGTAGGTGAACCGTGCAGTCGGCGCGCCGGGATCGATTGCGAGCTTGCGGGGCAGGGACACCGGTTCGTAGGCGGCGAGGGGGCCGGTGCGGTCTGGACTATGGGTGTCAGCCATTGATGCGCGCGCCTTCCTTGTCGAAGAACACCGGGTCCGTCACCGTCACTTCGATCGCACCTGACGGCATCGGCACATAAAGTGTTTCGCCGACCCGGTCGCGGCCGCGCTCGACCATGGCCAAGGCAATGGGACGGTCGAGAGTAGCGCTCCAATAGGCCGACGTGACGTGGCCGAGCGCGTGGGTGCCGGTCGCGGGCTGAGCCTCTTCGGTGATCTGCGCGCCTTCTTCGAGGAGCGTCTGGTTGTCGTTGATCGCAAGCCCTACGATCTGCTTGCGGTCGGGCAGGACGAGATCGGGCCGATAGAGGCCGCGTTTTCCGACGAAATCGGGCTTCTTCTTGCCGATCGCCCAACCAACACCAGCTTCGTCCGGTGTCAGCGTGCCGTCGGTATCCTGGCCAACGATGATGTAGCCCTTCTCGGCGCGCAGCACATGCATCGTCTCGGTACCATAGACGCAAGCGTCATGCTTTTCGGCCTCGGCCCACACGGCGTTCCAGACGGGCAAGCCGTAATCGGCCGGGACGTTGATCTCATAGCCGAGTTCACCGGTGAACGAGACCCGGAACAGGCGTGTTGGCACGCCGCAAATGTGTCCCTCACGCACCGCCATATGCGGCAGCGCATCGCCTGAGAGATCGATGTCGTCAACAAACGGTGCGATGACCTCGCGCGCCTTTGGACCCTGAACGGCGATGACAGCCCATTGTTCGGTGGTGGATGTCAGCCAGACGTCGAGATCGGTCCACTCGGTCTGGAGATAGTCCTCCATGAAGGCGAGCACGCGCGGGGCGCCGCCGGTCGTCGTCGTGACATGGAAGCGATCTTCTGCCAGTCGTGCGATGACGCCGTCATCATAGACGAAGCCATCATCGCGGCACATGATGCCGTAGCGGCAGCGGCCTGGGGCAAGCTTTGTCCAGGCATTGATGTACATGCGGTTCATGAACTCAGCCGCGTCCGGGCCGACGACCTCAATCTTGCCGAGCGTCGAGGCATCAAACAGACCGACCGAGTTGCGCACCGTCAGACACTCCCGGTTGACGGCAGCATGCATGTCCTCGCCCGCCTTGGGGTAGTACCAGGCGCGCTTCCACTGGCCGACATCCTCGAACACCGCGCCGTGTTGCTCTTCCCAAACATGCATGGGTGTCCGGCGCACGGGATCGAGCAGGTCTCCGCGCGCGGTGCCAGCGAGCGCTCCGAACGTCACCGGCGTATAGGGCATACGGAACGTTGTCAGCCCGATCTCGGGAACCGGACGATCGAGGATGGACGAGGCAATCGCCAGCGCGTTCATGTTCGACGTCTTGCCCTGGTCGGTCGCCATGCCCGTCGTCGTGTAGCGCTTGACGTGCTCGATCGACTTGAACCCCTCGCGGATCGCGAGCTTAACGTCCTTCGACGTCACATCATGCTGGAAGTCGACAAAGGCGCGCACGGCCGCACCACGATTGTGCGGCACCGCGCCGGCGAATTGACCATCGAGGGGTGTGTCGGTCTCGACAGTGGCGTTCTTGGCAGGTGCAGCCTTGACGCCGGCGGCCGTTGCAGCGTTGGCACCTGCCGCATAGCCCTCATCGATCACGCTCACGAGATCGAAGGTTCCGTTGCACGCACCCGCCGAGACCTGTCGTTCCGATGGTTGGCCCGGAACATAGATCTGTCGGTCTGCGTCAAAGCGCAGCTTGCCGCGCGATTGCGACACCATATGCACCGATGGCGTCCAACCCGCTGACATCAACACCGTGTCGCAGGAAACAACATCGCCGGACCAAACTTCGCCATTGGCGCCGATGCGGCCAAGCTCGACCGTATGCACACGGAGTCGGCCCTTGGTGCCGACGATCCCCGTGTGGCGCTGAACCTCGATGCCGCGCGCATCTGCTTCGTCTGCGATTGCGCCGGGCTCAGCCCTGAGATCAGCAATGACTGCGATCTCCATGCCCGCGTCCTGAAGGTCGAACGCCGCGCGATAGGCCGAGTCACACGCTGTCGCGACCACGGCCCGCTCGCCCGGCCGCGCGCCATAGCGGTTGGCATAGACGCGGCCTGCGTCTGCCAGCATGACGCCGGGTCGGTCGTTTTCGGGGAAGACCAGAGGCCGCTCGATCGCGCCGGCCGCCACGACAACCTGACGGGCGCGCACCTGCCACATCCGCTCGCGCGGTAGATCAGGATGTGGGGCCGACAAATGGTCAGTGACGCGTTCGCATAGAGCGACAAAATTGTCGGCGAAATAGCCGAACGCCTGGGTGCGTGGCAGCAGCGTGACATTGTCCTTGAGCGCCAGCGTCATGACCATAGAGGTCATCCACTCGATCGGCGTCTTCCCATCGATCGTCGCTGTCGCTTCGTGTAGCAGCGAGCCGCCGAATTCCGCCTGCTCATCGCAGACGATGACGCGGGCGCCGGCTTCTGCAGCAGACAGTGCTGCCGCGAGGCCGGCGGGTCCTGCGCCGATCACCAGCACATCGCAATGGGCGTAGCGGTTCTGATACCAGTCAGGATCCGGCTCGGTCGGCGCCTTTCCGAAGCCGGCGGCAGCGCGAATGTTTGGCTCATAGACCGATTTCCAGAATGAGGCCGGCCACATGAAGGTCTTGTAGTAAAAGCCCGATACGAAGACCGGTGACAGAAGGTCGTTGACCGACCCCGCGTCACGTTCGAGCGACGGCCAGCGGTTCTGGCTCTCGGACTTAAGTCCGTCATAGAGCTCGATCTGGGTCGCGCGAAGGTTCGGTGTCGTGCGCGCCGTGTCGCGGCTGACCGTGACGATCGCGTTGGGTTCCTCGGCGCCCGCCGTCATGATCCCGCGCGGACGGTGATATTTGAACGAACGGCCCGTCAGGTGCACACCATTGGCGATCAGCGCCGAGGCAAGCGTATCGCCCTGACAGCCGGTGAAGCTCTTGCCGTCAAAGGTGAAGGCGAGCGGCTTCGAGCGGTCGATCCGTCCACCCTCTAAGGTGCGGAATGCGCCTGTCATTTGCCGGTCCCACTTGTATCGAGAACGTCGATATTGGGCGGCTGGTCACCGGTCTTGTAGGTTGCGATGAACTTGTCGGTCACGGAATGACGGATTGCGTTGAAGTAGCGCTGACAGCCATGGACGTGGCGCCAGCGTTCGGCGACGACGCCCTTCTTGTTCGAGCGCATGTAGAGGAAGGTTTCCCAGTCGTCGTCTGAGACCATGGATGGGTCTTCTGGCCGTGCGATATGGGCTTCGCCAGCATGTGCGAACTCGATTTCAGGGCGCTCGCCGCAATAGGGGCAGGAGATCAGGAGCATGTCGGAACCGGTCTTGGGTTAGTGCGCCACGGCGGCGGCTGCCGCTTCGTCAATCAGCCGGCCGGTGCGGAAGCGCTCAAGCGTGAACGGGGCGTTGATCGGGTGCGGATTGTCGTTGGCGATCGTGTGGGCGAAGACATGACCCGAGCCGGGCGTTGCCTTGAAGCCGCCGGTGCCCCAGCCACAATTGACGTAGAGCCCGGGCACATCGGTCTTGGCCAGGATCGGCGAGCGGTCGGGCGTAACATCGACGATGCCGCCCCAATTTCGCAGCATCCGCACGCGGCGGAAGATCGGGAACAGCTCACAGATCGCTTCCAGCGTGTGGGTCGAGATGTGCAGCCCGCCAGTCTGGGAATAGGAGACATATTGGTCTGTGCCGGCGCCAATCACGAGGTCACCCTTGTCGGACTGGGACATATAGGCGTGCACCGTGTTCGACATCACAACACAGGGGAAGATCGGTTTCAGCGGTTCCGATACGAGCGCCTGCAATGGGAAGCTCTCGAGTGGCATGCGAAGGCCGGCCATCTCCATCAGAACGCTGGTGTGGCCGGCTGCGACCACACCGACTTTGCCGGTCTTGATCGGACCCTTGGTTGTTTCAACGCCAATGACGGCGCCGTTCGAGCCGCGCAGGATGCCCGTTACTTCGCAATTCTGGATGATGTCGACACCACGGTCCGATGCGGCGCGCGCGTAGCCCCATGCGACTGCATCGTGACGCGCAACGCCGCCACGGCGCTGCAACGCGCCACCGACGACCGGATAGCGGATCTCTTTCGAGATGTTCAGCGGCGGACAGAACGCCTTGCACTCGTCTGGATCGAGCCACTCATTGTCGACGCCTGCGAGCCTGTTTGCGTGGATATGGCGCTTGGCGACCTGGATGTCATGGACATTGTGCGCGAGCATCAAGACGCCGCGCTGGGAGAACATCACATTGTAATTGAGATCCTGGCTCAACCCCTCCCAGAGTTTCACCGCGTGATCATAGAGCGCGGCCGACTCTTCCCAGAGATAGTTTGAGCGGATGATCGTCGTGTTGCGGCCTGTATTGCCGCCACCGAGCCAGCCCTTTTCGAGCACGGCGACATTGGTCAGATTGTGCTCTTTGGCGAGGTAGTAGGCCGTGGCGAGGCCATGACCACCACCACCGACGATGACGACATCGTAGTCGGTCTTGGGTTCGGGCGAGCGCCATTGCTCCGGCCAATTCTTGTGGCCCGACAGCGCGTTCTTGGCGAGATTGAAGGCGGAGAACTTCATCGGTTCGGTCCAACTCCGGGGAACAAGCTCCCGATGGTTCGATCGGGCGATTTCTGCCCTGAGTCTAGCACGAACGCGACATGCAATCTGACCCCCTGCGACATCGAGACCGGAAATCGCGTTGCGTTGCGGTCAGAGTGTGCCCGGAGAGCCCGTCGTCAGGCCATGGTGTCGATCAGACCAGACGCCTTGCTGATCTGCTCAATGGCACGTGAGATCATGCTCTCAATGATGTCGGCAGCGGGTGGCCGGTCATGGATCAGACCCGTCGCCTCGCCAACGACGCTTGCAACGACGTCATGATCGCCGTCCGCGCGGGCCGCATTGTAGGCGTCGGCGAGTTGGCCAAACTCCGCTTCGGTCTCGCGGCCCGCCCAATCCTCCGTCAGCCGGTTCTTGAGCGTGCGGAACGTGTAAGGGGCCGGCCACGGTGTACCGCGCAGCGTATCAAGCAGGCCAGAGCGGATGGTCACATCGCCCGTTGCGGCTGCGGCACGTCGAGTCGCTTCCGGATGTGTCAGGGCTTCCTCGGCGGCCCAAAAGCGCGATCCGACCACGGCCCCGTCGGCACCCAGCATCAGAGCGGCTGCGAGCCCGCGTCCGTCGGCGATCCCGCCGGCTGCGAGGACCAAGGTGTCGGGTGCTTGCTGTGTGACGAGATCGACCGCTTCCGGAACGAAGGGCAGGGTGGCGCGGGCGCCGCCATGACCACCAGCCTCGGTGCCTTGCGCAACAATCGCCGTGGCGCCTGCATCGAGCGCTTTCCGAGCATCCTCGATCGTCTGGCATTGGCAAATGACAGGCACGCCTCTGTCTGCCGCAGCGTTTGCATGAGGTGTCGGATCACCGAAGGACAAGAACAGGCAAGCCGGATCGCGCGCCAGTATGTCGTCGAGCAGGGCAGGTGTCGTCTTCAGCGCTTCATCAAGTGCCCAGGTGATGAAGCCGACGCCGATGCGCGTATTGCCGGCCTTCTGATACTCGGCCTGAAGGTCCGGCTCGCGACCAAGCGTGCCGGCATAGCCGCCACCAAGCAGGCCAAGCCCGCCAGCGCGGCTCACCGCGCCCGCCAACGCGCCGCCAGAGATCAGCGCCATGGGCGCCGCGATGATCGGGTGCTTGATGCCGAAGCGGTCTGTCAGCCGCGTGCGCAGTCTTTGGGTCGTCATGGCGTTTCCTCCAGACCACCCTAGTCTCGGCCACTTCCTTAGAACAAGCCTTCGATCAACCCGTTGTCGTCAAAGCGGATATGCTCCGCCGACGGGGTCTTGGGGAGACCTGGCATCGTCATGATCTCTCCACAGATGGCTACAATGAAGCCCGCACCTGCTGAGAGCCGTACCTCGCGGATCGGCACCACGTGATCGGTCGGCGCACCACGCAGATTGGGATCGGTGGTGAAGGAATACTGGGTCTTGGCCATGCAGACTGGCAGATCGCCATAGCCCATCTGCTCCCACTGCTTGAGCTGGTCGCGGACCTTCTTGTCGGCGATGACTTCGCTGGCGCGGTAGATCCGCGTCGCGACCGCCTCGATTTTCTGGAACAACGGCATGTCGTCGGCATAGAGCGGGGCGAACTGTGCGGTACCGGAATCTGCCAGCTCAACCACGCGTTTGGCCAGCGCCTCAATGCCTGCGGACCCGTCAGCCCAGTGGCGGCACAGAATGGCTTCGGCGCCCAGCGAAGCGACATACTCCTTGACCGCCTCGACTTCTGCATCGGTGTCCGAAACGAAGTGGTTGATGGCGACGACAGCCGGCACGCCGAACTGCTTCACGTTCTCAATGTGGCGACCAAGATTGCCACAGCCACGCTGGACCGCCTCGACGTCTTCCGCACCGAGGTCTTCCTTCTTGATGCCGCCATTCATCTTCAGCGCCCGGATGGTCGCGACGATGACGACAGCATCCGGCTTGAGGTTCGCCTTGCGACACTTGATGTCGAAGAACTTCTCAGCCCCGAGATCGGCTCCGAAGCCTGCTTCGGTGACGACATAGTCCGCGAGCTTCAGAGCGGTCGTTGTCGCGACAACCGAATTACAGCCATGAGCGATGTTGGCGAACGGACCACCATGAATGAAGGCCGGATTGTTCTCGAGCGTCTGGACGAGGTTAGGCTGCATGGCTTGGGCAAGCAGCACCGTCATCGCGCCATCGGCCTTGATGTCGCGGCAATAGACCGGTGACCTGTCGCGGCGATAGCCGACAATGATGTCGCCAAGGCGTTTTTCGAGATCGGCGATGTCGGTCGCGAGGCAGAGGATTGCCATAACTTCCGATGCGACCGTGATGTCGAATCCAGTCTCGCGCGGGAACCCGTTGGCCACCCCGCCGAGCGAAGCCACAATGCCCCGCAGAGCGCGGTCGTTCATATCGAGAACCCGGCGCCATGCGACGCGGCGCACGTCGATGTTCTCGGCATTGCCCCAATAGATATGGTTGTCGATCATCGCCGACAGGAGATTGTGCGCTGACGTTATGGCGTGAAAATCGCCGGTAAAGTGGAGGTTGATGTCCTCCATCGGCACGACCTGGGCATGGCCGCCACCGGCAGCACCACCCTTGACCCCAAAGCAGGGACCGAGCGAGGGCTCACGCAGACAGATCGCCGCCTTCTTGCCGATCCGGTTGAGCCCGTCGCCAAGGCCCACTGTGGTCGTGGTCTTGCCTTCGCCGGCCGGTGTCGGATTGATTGCGGTTACAAGGATCAACTTGCCGTCCGGCTTGTCGCCCAAAGACGCGATGAAGTCAGCCGAAACCTTCGCCTTGTCATGGCCGTAGGGCAGAAGATGGTCGGCTGGAATGCCAAGGCCGGCGCCGATGTCGAGGATCGGCTTCTTGGACGCTTTACGGGCGATCTCGATATCGGTGGGCACGGGTCTGTCTCCGTCGGGCTGATGCCGCCCCTCTCTCTGGCTCATCGCGAGCTTATTGATGGAGGCGTGTTGGCTGATCGGGAATGTCGGCTAACCCCAGCAATGGGGAGGGCGGTCTTTGTTTCATCCAAGCTCTTATCTGGCTTGATAGGCGCTGTGAATAGCCTCCCGTGACCTCAATTGATCCGAACGAAGCGCCTTGTTCTGGCCTGTTTGCGTCAGGGATGTCTGGCACGTCGCAGCAGTGCGGGCAGGTGCCAGTATGAAACTTATGTGAAGGGCTATGCGAATTCGCTTGACCGACGGCAAGTTGCGGCCTCATCCTCTTGTTTTGGAACGCAGAACATACGCCCCATCGCCCGCGCGGCGGGGCCGGCGGGTAGGGGCCAAGATCGGGCTTTGGCCACTCCAGGCATAGAGATTAGGCGGTGTGACCGCCGCCATCTGTCGGGACGCGTCATGAACATTCATCCAGGCGACACCAACCAGACGATTCATCCCGTCGAGACCAGGCATACGATCGGCTTCATGTTGGCGCCGAACTTCTCGATGATTTCGGTGGCGAGCGCCATTGAAGTTCTCCGCCTGGCCAATCACGTCACAGCGCGCGACATTTTCGATTGGAAGGTGTTTTCGCTTGATGGCGCCGATGTTCCAGCTTCGAACGGTATCCGCATTTCTTGCGATGGGCCGTTTTCCGCCGCCGAGCCGATGCCCGAAATCGTGTTGTGCACGCCGCTCCATGTCGACAGGGCCTATCTTCAGACAATGATCAGCCGAGTACGGACGCTGGCAGCGCGAGGCGCTGCCGTCGGTTCGGTGTGTTCAGGCACGTATGTTCTAGCCCGCGCCGGACTGCTCGATGGTTATCGCTGCGCCATACACTGGGAGCATTACGATGCTTTCAGAGAGGAGTTCCCTGAGATCGAGGTGACGCAGAATCTGTTTGAAGTTGATCGCAACAGATTCACCTGCGCCGGGGGCACGGCAGCAGCCGACATGATGCTGACCAAGGTGACGGATCGGCTTGGCTCCGAGGTTGCCGCCGCCGTGACCGACGAACTGATCCATCACCGTATGCGGGACGCCGACGAGCGCCAGCGCATGGAGTTGCGCTCGCGGGTTGGCGTCGCTCATCCGAAGTTGCTTAGCGTCATTGGCGAAATGGAAAACCGCATCGAGCGGCCACTGACCTGCTCGCATCTCGCGCGTCTGGTGCATCTCTCACCACGTCAGCTTGAGCGCCTGTTCCAGCGCTATCTCAATTCCACGCCAACCCGCTATTACCTGACTTTGCGCCTCAACCGCGCCAGGCATCTCTTGCGCCAAACCTCGATGCCCATTCTGTCGGTCGGGCTGGCCTGCGGCTTCGTCTCGGCGTCGCACTTTTCCAAATGCTACTCAGAACACTTCAAGCGCACACCGTCGGAAGAGCGCAAGAAGGTGATCGTGGCCGCTTGATGTCTCTATGGGTGTATAAAGTTTTAATAATGCAACCTAAGATTTACTGAATGCTAATCCCCCCGGCCTAAACCGGTGCATTAGGCCGGGCGTGTGCTGCACGACGGCACGTGCTTGCCAAAGGGGATTTGCCATGTCCGATTTTCTAGGGATCATCGATCTCTCCTCCCTTGATAGAACGGTCGGCTTCAAGATCAACGGCGAGAGCGCGTACGATCTGTCTGGCTGGTTCGTTTCGGCGGCCGGCGACATCAATGGTGATGGCATTGGCGATCTGATCATCGGTGCGCCATTTGCCGATCCGAATGGCGTGGCCTCAGCGGGATCGAGCTATGTCGTGTCCGGCACGTCGGCCGGGTTTGCCGATGTGCTGGAGCTGTCGTCGCTCGATG
>JBCBSK010000004.1:0-44780 GCA_039819185.1 Pseudomonadota bacterium
AGCCGGAATAGCCAAGCAGACTGAGCATCTCGCCAACAGAGCCGATATACACTGCCCGCCCGGACGCATCAGCCAGCAATGCCTTGATTTGGCTACCGACTTCCGTTTACGTGACAGCAAGGGCGCGGGCGGGGGCTTTGGCGCGCTCGATTCTTGACGCTCATGCGTCGCTCTTGGGAGCCTCGAAATGGCCTATCGCGTCGCCGTCATTGGTGCCACCGGAAATGTCGGCCGGGAAATGCTGACCATACTCGCGGAGCGGGAGTTTCCCGTGAGTGATGTCGTGCCGCTCGCCTCGCGCCGCTCAGCCGGGGTCGAGGTTTCGTTCGGTGATACGACGCTGAAATGCCGCGATCTTGAGCAGTTCGATTTCTCAAGCGTTGATTTCGCGCTGATGAGCGCCGGCTCGACGGTGTCGCGCGAATGGAGCCCCAAGATCGGCGCCCAAGGCGCGATCGTTATCGATAATTCGTCCTGCTTTCGCTATGACGAAGACGTTCCGCTCGTTGTGCCTGAAGTCAATGCACATGTGCTCGAGAGCTACATGGCGCAGAACAATCGGCGCAACATTATCGCCAATCCGAACTGCTCGACCGCACAGCTTGTGGTCGCGCTGAAGCCACTGCACGACCATGTGCGCATTAAGCGCGTGGTCTGTTCTACCTATCAGTCGGTGTCCGGCGCCGGTAAGGACGCCATGGATGAGCTGTGGACCCAGACGCGCGGCATCTTCGTCACCGATATGCCGGAGCCGCAGGCCTTTTCCAAGCAGATCGCTTTCAACGTCATCCCCCAGATCGACGTGGCGATGGAGGATGGCTCCTATAAAGAAGAATGGAAGATGATGGTCGAGACCAAGAAAATCCTCGACCCGAAGATCAAGCTAACGGCAACCTGTGTCCGCGTGCCGGTTTTTGTCGGCCATTCCGAAGCGGTCAACATCGAATTCGAGGACGAAGTTACGGCTGACGAAGCGCGCAATATCCTGCGCACGGCACCAGGCCTTCTCGTTGTCGATGAGCCTAACGACAACAAATTCGTCACCCCGGTCGAGTGCGTCGGCGACTACGCCACCTTCGTGTCGCGCATCCGCGACGATCAGTCGGCTGACAACGCGCTGAACATGTGGATCGTCTCTGACAATCTGCGAAAGGGAGCGGCTTTGAACACAGTGCAGATCGCTGAAACCATCATCAATCGCGGGCTGATGAAGAAAGCAGCCTAAGTCCATTCGATATTCACCAGCGCCAAGGTCCGATGCGGCACAGATGACCGGGGCAACACATAGCGCGGCACGGCCGCGGCGCAGACTGCTGATTGCAGGCGGTATCCTTGGCGTCGTCATCATCGTGGCGGCAGCTAACGCTGTGATCACGGGCTCCGTCATGGGACTTGCGGCACCCGTCGTCTGGCCGTTTCAAGGCTTGGCCTGGCTCTATCAGACGGCACCCGTGGTGCTGTTTGTCCTTCTGTTCGCGCTGGCATTCGCGCTGTTCTTTCTGTGGTTCCGGCGGTTGTCGCGGACGCTCCCGCCGGACCGGCAGTTCGAGATCCTGCATGAGCACTGGCTGTTTGAAGGTGGTGACCCCGAACAGCCCTTCAAAATGATCGGCAGCCTATGGTGGGGTCCGTTCCTGCGGTTTTTCGTCAGGCCCGACGGAGGTGGTGGCGAGGGCGCGCTGATCCTGCCGGCGATCGGCCAGTGGAACGCGGACAAGGGCGTGTTCGAGGAATATCTCCTCGACCGGCATTGGGAGCGACTAGCGCTGGTTCCGGTCGAATTGCGCGGCCCCTGGTCGCCGCAAGAGTTCCGCCGCGGTGCGCTGGAGCAGATCTTTGAACCCTTCGCCACGATCCATCCGGCGGATGAGGGGTCGTTCGAAACGGCCCTGAACGACGAATGGGCCAAAATTGCGCCGCATCAGGCCGGCATCCGGCAGGACGAGGTGCGTGATCTCTATGTGGCGGTGGTGTTCGATCGCACCTGGCACATCCGCATCCACAATCATGTCGCTCTAAACCCGACGCTTGATGCTGGTAGCGATGCCCATCGCGCGCTGGTCAAGGAAACCGTCGACTTCTCGAACGGGTTCTACTTCGGCAGCATTCTGTCCCGCCCCGAGGGAGCACCGGAAAACGCGCCGGACTGGCCGACCTATATCGCCGGCACCCGCCCGCTGACATTCCCACAGCTCGCAGCTCTTGAATTTCCGCATCGGACCTATCGTGCCGGCGCCGACGGCCGGGTCCGTTATGGAAAAGGGACGGCACAAAGTTTTGTCCCTGAAAACGCACGCCGCATCGGCGTGTCGGCAGCGGCAGCTTTCGTGTTCGCCGCCGTGACCTTCGGTTCGGCTAGCCTGTCGGGCACCCTGCCAGGCATGCTCGGAGCGACCGATCGCCTTGCGGCAACCGGTGAGGTATCCGACGACACATCCAACACGGCGGGCGACACACAACGCACGACGGATACCGACGATACGTCCGAGCAGGCCAGCATCGACGCGCTGCAGGACGACACCGCGCCGCGGGTTCGTGTCATCGAGACAACGCCAGAACTGCCGCCCGTCTCGGAAGAGCCCGACCTCGCTCTGACGCCCGAGCCCGAACCTGCCGAGGTTCTCGATCTCGATCCGAATGCACGCTGGACTTACGGCACGCACCCGGTGCTCGGCGAGACGGCGCATGTCGTGCTGGGAGACGAAGTGATCGGCATCGCCTGCGGAGCGCCCGGCGCCACGGTTGGTGGGGCTACAACCGAAATCCGGTTCACGCCGGGGCTGGCACAAATCAGTTCCGGGGTCGCTGCCGGCAATGCCGCGATCGATTATGCCTTTGACGGCCTCGACGATGTCGGCGGTGCACTCCCGGACACAAGCAGTGGTGCTTATTTGGCAATCCTTGGCGATGCCTGCACGCTCAATGTCGAGGCCTTCATGCGCGGCCGGGCACTGATTCTGCTCGACCGTAACGCTGATCCCGCCGGTTCGGTGCGCACATGGCCGAGCCGTGGACGGGTGTCGCTTGGCGGCTCATCAGCAGCGATCCAGGCGCTCATTGACGCCTGCCCGTCGATGGCCACCGATCTGGCGCAGAATTGCGGGCGCTAAGCCGCAATCACCCCCCTGCTCCAATCCGCCAACTCCGATTCTTCCGCGTTTCGTGCACTTTGCCGCCGCGTCAGCGCCCAACTCCGGCACTTGAGTCGCCGCCGCCAAAGCGCTTTCAGCGAAAGCGGACACCGTTCAGGCAAGCCGAACCATGTCCGAAGGGACTAGTCCCGAAGCGCGTCAAACAAACGACCGGCACCTAGATCACGGGAGTGGCGTCATGGACAGATACGAGCAACCTAAGCACCGCACACGGAGCCTCACCTTCGATCGGACCCATGCGGACATACTGCCACGTTTCGGAGTTGCCGTCCTTCTCGCCACAGCACTTCTTGCCGGCGCGGCGGCACTGGCCGAAACGCCGGTCCCAGGAGAGGCGGACATTGAGGCCGATGCCACAGGCAGCATCACGATCGACCCGGCCGATGTGACGGAGGCGGCACAGCAAGACGATCAAAGCCAGGCCGAAACGGCGGCAGCCGACGCGACCGAAGCGGCCAACGACGACACCACTCCGACGCCCGCTGGCGGCATCCTTTATGAGGACGACGCGCGAAGCTACTGCATCGGCGGATCGTTGTGCGAGACCTATTGCGAGGACAATGACGACACGTGCGAACCTGTCACCGCCTATCAGATCCGCCTCGATCAGCCGGTACATATCAGCCGCATACAGCTCTTCGCCCATGACCAGATCGGGGAGAGCCGGCGCGCCAACCTCGTCGTTCGGGTCAATGGCGAGGTGGTCGACGAACAACCGGTCTATCGCCGCGGCGCGCTGGTCAGTCTCGATATCGATCGCATCGGACAGCTTGTGACGATCGAAACCCGCCACAATCAGCATGGTCTGGAAGGGGGCAGTGACGAAGCCCTGATTCGCGATGTCTTCGTTTTCGGCGGAACTGACGACAGAACCGTTGAGTGAGGCTGCGGCAACGCGTTCAGCAAGAGGTGAGGCGTTCAGCTATTTCGCCGCAGCGCGCTTTGCCCTATGTCATGGCGAACCAAGTGCTGTCCGCTGTGACGTAAAGTCCATGTATCGCCTCGCCAATCCGACACGCTTCCTATCCCTGTCGAGCACCATTCTGCCTTGGGTGCAGGGGGCGACGGTTATTCTGTTCGCCGTTGGCCTTTACATGGCGTGGTTCGTTGCGCCGGCGGACTACCAGCAGGGTGAGACGATCCGAATCATGTATCTGCATGTCCCGGCCGCCTGGCTGGCGATGTTCTGCTATTCGGTGATCGCGGTCTCAGCTCTTGGCACGCTCGTCTGGCGCCATCCACTTGCCGACGTTTCAGCGCGGGCGGCCGCCCCCATCGGTGCTGCCTTTACGTTTCTCGCGCTCGTGACAGGCTCGCTATGGGGCAAGCCGATGTGGGGCACGTGGTGGGTTTGGGACGCGCGGCTGACGTCTGTCCTGATCCTGTTTTTGATGTATCTCGGTCTGATCGCGTTGTGGCGTGCTTTCGACGATCCGGCACGCGCCGCACGACCAACCGCTATTCTGGCACTGGTCGGATTCGTCAACATTCCGATTATCAAGTTTTCCGTCGATTGGTGGAACACGCTGCATCAACCGGCCAGCGTGTTTCGCTTCGACGGACCAACCATTCACCCATCTATGCTGTGGCCGCTTCTGGTCATGGCGTTGGCCTTCAGTTTCCTGTTTCTGGCGCTGCATCTGATGGCGATGCGCAATGAGATCATGCGCCGCAGGGTGCGTGCACTGCAATTGCGCTCGGCGCAGATGATCCACCAGCCGGCGGAGTGAGATGATGGAAGTGCTTCTCGGCCCTCACTGGGCGTTCATTGCCGCCTCCTATGCCGTCACCGTGGCCGTACTCGGCGGTCTGATCGTCTGGATCGAGCTCGATGGTCGTGAGCAAAGAGCTCTGCTCGACATGGTCGATCCCGAGGGACGGCGCGATAACCCGGAGCGTATCGACAGATGACCGATCAAAACATCGCTGCCGAAGCGCGTCCTCGGCGCACGCTGGTCGGCAAGCTGCTAGTTCTGGCGCCGGTCGCATTGTTTTCAGCACTGGCCGTTCTGCTCCTGACACGGCTGTTCTCAGGTGACCCGTCCCAGGTCCCATCGGCCCTGATCGGGCAGCAGGTGCCCGAATTCTCAGCACCGGCCCTCAGCGAGCTGTTGGGCGACAGCGGCCCGATCCCGGGCTTTGCGACAGCGGATCTGACCGATGGCGGCGTGACGCTGGTCAATTTCTGGGCGTCCTGGTGCGGACCCTGCCGTGACGAGCATCCCTATCTCGTCGATCTCGCTGAAGATACGCGTTTCGATGTCGTCGGCATCAATTACAAGGACGCCGCGGACAATGCCCGTCGCTTCCTGGGCCGCTATGGCAATCCGTTCGACGCTGTCGGAACGGACACGCGTGGACGCATTGCCATCGATTGGGGTGTCTATGGCATGCCCGAAACCTTCGTCGTCGATGGCGATGGTACGATCCTGTTCAAGCATATCGGCCCGATCAGCGCCGAAAGCCTGGAAAGCTTGCTGATACCGGAGATCGAGGCGGCATTGGCCGGCACACATCCTGCGCAAGCGTCTGCATCCGGTTCGGGCGGGTGACCGGGAAGCCTGCCTTTTCGCGCACCATACCAGCCGGCGATACGATCGAGCGCGCCGTCTGCGACCACTGCGGCTTTGTCGCCTATGACAATCCCAAGATCGTCGTCGGCTCCGTCGTGCGTCATGATGGCCGAGTTCTGATGTGCCGGCGGGCAATCGAACCGCGCCGCGGCTTCTGGACAATCCCTGCTGGCTATCTCGAATTCGGTGAAACGCCGGAACAGGGCGCCCGGCGCGAAGCGCGCGAAGAAGCCAATGCACTGCTGGCCCTCAAGGAGCTGCTCGCGATCTACACCGTGACACGGATCGGTCAGGTGCAGATGTTCTTCCGCGCCAGCCTGACGGACGGCCAATTCTCGCCGGGCGCGGAATCGCTCGAAACCGACTTGTTCGCATGGGATGACATTCCATGGACCGAGCTTGCGTTTCCGACCGTCCGCTGGGTCCTGACCCATGACCGCGCGGCGGAAACGGGCCAGGGGCGGCTACCCTTCGGAAATCCCGATGGCGAGAGCGCGGACCTGACCGAAAGATGACCATGGATGCGGGCGTGCGGGCGCACTTTCTGAAGCAGGCAGACGCCTGCAGCAGGCTTGGCTCACCGTTCACGGCGACCTTGCTCGAACTTGCGGCCGAGCGCCTCGACGCAAGGGACATCATCGGCGCAAAGCTGTTGGATTGGCAGGGCGATCCGGGCACGGACGCGCTTGCCTTGCGCTTCGCCGGAGCGCTGCATGCGTTGGTCCTAACGCGTGCCGATGGCGCGTTGTCGGCTGTCTATCCGCCGCATAAGTTCGAACCGGATGCCTTGTGGCAGGCGGTGTCGCACGCGATGACAGCTCACACCACGCATCTCAAACAATGGCTCGACCAGCCGCCGCAGACCAACGAAATCCGGCGGGCAGCCATGCTTTTGCCCGGCCTTCTACAAGCGGTTCGGCTTACGGAGAAGCCTGTCGAGATCTTGGAGATCGGCGCGAGCGCGGGCCTCAACCTGCATCTTGATCGCTTTGGCTATCATTACGGCACGACTATTTTGGGATCGGCCGATAGTACGGTTCAGCTTGCGCCTGAGATACGATCTGCACCACCGGATCTCACCGGGGACCTAGATATCGTTGATCGCGAGGGTGTCGACATCGCCCCTCTGGACCCGTCCGATCCAGACGATCGGTTGCGGTTGATGGCCTATGTCTGGCCGGACCAGCCCAAACGGCTGTCGCGGCTGAACGCAGCACTGGACATCGCCGCAAGCGGTGATGTGCGTGTCGCCCGGCAAGATGCCGCCGACGCGGTCGCACGCTTCGCCATTCCGCACCGCGGCCGGCTCAAGCTCTTGGTGCACACGATTATGTGGCAATACCTGCCCGAAGCGACTCAAGTGCGAATCGATGCGTCCCTAGCGCTTGCGGCGGACCTGGTGACCGAAGATGCCCCTATCGGTCGACTTTCCCTGGAGCCCGGCCCATCGGGTCATGCCGAATTGCGGTTCTGCCTTTGGCCCCAGGGCATCGACCAGGTCCTCGCATATTGCGATTTTCACGGCCGCTGGATCGATTGGGTGGGTTAGAGCAATTCCAGCGAAAGTGGGACCCGTTCGGGCAAGCCGAACCGCGTCCGGAATTGCGACAAAACAAATGCTTAGAGCGCTTTGGTGCCTCAGATTTAACCGGAAGCGCTCTAGATCTCGTCCCGCTTCACCTGATGGCGCTGCAGAAGCGGCAATTGGGCGATCGAAAAGGCGATCGTGATCGGCATAACGCCGAACAGCTTGAAGCTGACCCAGAAATCGGTCGAGAACGATCGCCAGATGACCTCATTGAGGATTGCCAGAAAGACGAAAAAGCCGATCCAGCGATAGGTCAGAAGCCGCCAGCCAATTTCCGTGAGCTGGAAGACCTCGCCCAAGACAAGTTTCAGAAGCGGGCGGCGAAAGGCGAGCCCCGCTGTCAGAAGACCAGCGAACAGGAGGTTGACGATTGTTGGCTTGAGTTTGATGAACAACTCATCCTGAAGCCACAGCGTCAGCGCACCGAAGACCAGAACAAAGACCGATGACACCAGCGGCATCACCGGAACCTTGCGGAATTTGATGTAAGACAGCGACAGTGCGATCACCGTGGCCGCCATGAACGCGGCCGTGGCGAAGAAGATGTCGAAGCGCCAATTCGCCAAAAAGAACACGACCAGCGGGCCAAGTTCCAAGAGCAACTTGAGGAAGGACGGTGCTTCGCCTTCAGCGCTTTCAGCTTGCGTAGCGATCGTCTCGCCGTCCTTGTCCGGCAGAGTTGTCTTGGATGTCTCGCTCATCACACCCCGTCAACCCCATCGCTTTCAAGCGCTTTTCTCAGCCGCGAAAAAGCCAATCGGATGCGCGACTTCACCGTGCCGAGCGGCAGATCCGTTCCCTCAGCGATCTGGCTATGCGACAGGCCCTCGAAGAACGCCATGCGCACCAGCGTCAACTGTTCCTCGGGCAGGACTTTGATCGCCTCCCGGACGCGGGCGTCGCGCTGTTCGGCGTCAAACACCTCGTCCGCCAGCGGCGCAGCAGACGGATGCAACATCGAATCGGCAGGGTCGAGCGCGTCCGACTTATCGCGCCGCAGCATATCAATGCGCCGATTGCGCGCGATACGAAACAGCCATGTGCCGACAGAGGACTTCGACGAATCGAACAACTGCGCCTTGCGCCACAGGGTGACCATGACTTCCTGGGTCAATTCTTCGGCATGTCCACCATCCGCGCCGAGCCGCATGAGATAGGCTTTGATACGCGGCGCAAAGTGGTCGAACACCTCCGCAAAGGCGGTTCGGTCACGATGTTCCGCGACGCGCGCGACGAGATCTGCAAAATGCGCTTTGTCGGTCATGAAATCCAAGACTGCGTCGGTTGCGCGGCACTTCTGTCTTGCCGGCGTGGTGACGGCAGATTACGGCGGGCGCGGGGCATCGTCACGAAGTGTTACGGATTGTCAAATTCCTGCCTGCATTCTTCCGGAGGTTTTGCCCAATGTTGGCACCCGGCCGACCGGCCCCCCTTGTCTGACCGTGCGAAGCGCGTTAGCAGCGCCGCATGCTTAAGAATGGACGGATATGATGACGCGACTGTGGATTGTTTGCGCCCTTCTTGGCTTCTCCCTTTCGGCTGCGGTTGCGCCTGCGGTCGCCCAGACGGCTCAGGCTCTCGGTCAGTTCCGTGACTGGGGAGCGTATGTCTCAGGCAATGGCGGCAGCAAGATGTGCTTCATTCTGTCGCAACCGAAGGATATGGAGCCCAAGAACGTCCAGCGGGGTGATGTGTTCTTCTATGTTACGATCCGACCGGGTCAGGGCGTGCGCAGTGAGATTTCAATCATCACTGGC
The DNA here is from genome assembly GCA_039819185.1 of Pseudomonadota bacterium. GTDB lineage: Bacteria > Pseudomonadota > Alphaproteobacteria > Rhizobiales > Tepidamorphaceae > JBCBSK01. Next base: position 9,071 of record JBCBSK010000004.1, read on the forward strand.
TATAACTATCGCGACGGTTCATCCGTGACAGCCGAGATCGGCAGCGACAGGTTCACCCTATTCACCAATCAAGACGCCGCGTGGCTCGACAACGCCGCTGAAGAAGAACGCCTCATCACGGCGATGCGCGCTGGCCAGACCATGGTCATTCGGGGCACGTCGAGCCGCGGCACCGATACGGTCGACCAGTATTCCCTGTTTGGTGTCTCAGCCGCCCTCGAACGCGCCGGCGAGGAATGCCAATAGCATCAGTCTGTGACCGCTGCCGTTCGAACGCGCGGCGAGGGCTCCCCAATCGGCGCACGCCGTGGTAGGAACGCGCCATGGCCGTTACCCTCGATATCTCCCGCGCCGACGCAGGGCAGGCGCTTTCGGACCCCGTTGCCCCGATTGAACTGATCGGGCGCGACCGTGCAGGTCTACAGGCGGCGCTCGCCGAGATTGGTGTGCCGGAGCGGCAGCGCCGGATGCGTGCGGCGCAGCTCTGGAAATGGCTTTATAGTCGAGGCGCGCGCAACTTCACCGACATGACGGATATCTCGAAAACGCTGCGCTTAGAGCTTGCCGAAGCGTTTTCGATTGCCCGCCCCGAGATCGTCACCGAGCAGGTCTCGGTCGATGGCACACGCAAATGGTTGATCCGCCTGCCGCCGCGCCAGCTTGGCCAACGCCCAGCCGATGTTGAGGCGGTCTACATTCCTGAACACGACCGGGGAACGCTGTGCGTCTCCTCCCAGGTCGGCTGCACGTTGACCTGCACCTTTTGCCACACCGGAACCCAGAAGCTGGTGCGCAATCTCACCGCCGGAGAGATTCTGGCCCAGATCCTCATCGCGCGCGACCGGCTCGGCGATTGGCCCGGTGCCACACGGCCCGATGATGGCGGCTTGATTCCCGGTGGAGACCGGGCGGTCACGAATATTGTCATGATGGGCATGGGCGAGCCGCTCTACAATTTTGACAATGTCCGCGACGCGCTGCTGATCGCGTCGGACGGCGAAGGGCTGAGCCTGTCGAAACGGCGGATCACCCTGTCGACATCCGGCGTCGTGCCCATGATTGAGCGGACGGGGGCTGAAATCGGCTGCATGCTGGCCATTTCGCTGCACGCGACCCGTGACGATCTCAGAAACGAACTCGTTCCTCTTAACAAGAAATACCCGCTCGCCGAGCTGCTTGACGCCTGCCGCGCTTATCCCGGCCTGTCGAACGCCAAGCGGATCACGTTCGAATATGTGATGCTCAAAGGGGTCAATGACAGCCTTAGCGAAGCACGCGATCTCGTTCGCCTTCTGAAGGGCATTCCGGCCAAGATTAATCTGATCCCGTTCAATCCCTGGCCGGGTTCGGGATATGAGTGCTCGGACTGGGAGCAGATCGAGGCGTTTGCCGACATCGTCAACCGCGCCGGCTATGCGAGCCCTGTACGTACGCCGCGCGGGCGCGACATCATGGCGGCCTGCGGCCAGCTGAAAAGTGCGTCCGAACGGGTTCCGGCCTGGAAGCTCCGGGAAGCGGCCGGCCTTCCGGCGCACTGACCGGCTCGATCGGCCATGCATGCCCTTGGACGTATCCTCCTCTGTCTTCTTGGGTTTTTCGTTGCGGTCTGCGGTGCGGCGATCTTCATCGTTGCTGCATCGATGATCGGCCCGGAGACATTTGTCGCCGTCATCGAGGAGAGGCTGGAAGGCAGAGAGATCTTTGCCTATGCGGGGATCTTCTTGCTGACCGTGATCGTGGTGTCCATTGTCGGGCCGCAGGGAGCAATCCCGGCGCTCGCAATTATCGGTCTCGGAGAAGCGCTTCGCGTACGCTCGCTTCTCTATTACATGCTGGCCGGCGGGTTTCTCGGCCCCATTGTCTCCATCTTGGAGTTTCTGCGGGATCCAGCTCCCAGCGACACGCGTGTCGAGTTCATGATCGTCGTGATCGCGGCGGGCTTTTTTGCCGGTTTTCTCTACTGGCTAATCGCGGGCCGCAGTGCGGGCCTTGTCTCTAAAGACGAGGTCCGAGCAACGCAGCGCGCGGTGGACCGTTCCCTGGACCGCGCGCGCCGGGACGCGGAAGACGCAGGTCGGTAAGCTTCTACCGCCGATCAAGCAAAAGCTTCAGTGCAAAGCCGCCCATGATGCCGGCGAACAGCCAGTCGATCGAGCGCATCACACCTTTCGACCGCCGAGCTGCATGAGCGATCCAGTCGGCAAACAAGATCATCGGGATGCACGCCATGACCGCTAGGACAACCAGCAGAACGCCCAGAAACAACAGCGTCTGTATCGCCGCCGGATCGCCGGGCACCACAAATTGCGGCAGGAAGGTCAGAAAGAAGATGACCACTTTCGGGTTCAAAAGATTGATCCCAATGCCCTGAAGATAGGCGCTGAGTACAGGCTCCGGCGCTTGCGCCGCCCGATCGACCGTCAACGCCGAGCCATGCCGTATCGATTGAACAGCCAACCAAAGGAGATAGAGCGCGCCCGCAATCTGGATGATCCGAAAAGCGGTGTCATTGGCGGCCAGAAGCGCCGACAGGCCGACCGCCGCCAGCACGGTATGCACGAGATTCCCTGTCGCGGCCCCGAACATCGACGCCAGGCCCTGCGCGCGGCCTTGCGCCAGCGTCTTGCCGAGAAACAGTGTCATATCTGGTCCCGGTGTGAAGATGATCACAAAGGTCGCCGCAAGATAGGCGAGAAAGAGTGGTGGATCGGGAACGAAATCGGGCATGACACAACTCATTTAGGTGACATGCGCCACTGTGAAACGGCCCAGTCGGCACCGCTACCCGGTTTTCGGAAGACCTCCGTTGCGGAACCCGTTTGTGACCATCGTCATCCGCCAACGCCGACGAACAGACCCTCCAGCGTGCCGTTCCGCGCCCAATGGAGCGCGTGGTCCATACGGTCATGGCCCCAAAAGACTTCACCATCAGCCGTGATGAAGGTCGGCGCGCCGAACACGCCTTTCGACGTGGCTTCCTCGGTGAGCGCCCGGAGACGCGCCTTGTTGTCGTCTGACTGGGTGGTGTCGAACGCGGCGTCGGCATCGACACCGAGGCTTTTCAGGATCTCCGCCAGCGTGTCCCGCTCGTGGATCTGGCGCCCTTCGGCGAACTGCGCCGAGTAGACCGCCCGCACGAAATCCGGCAGCCAGGGTTCATCCAAGCCCGCGGCCGCAATCCGCGCCGCCATGAGGCTCGGCTGGGGAAACGGGTCCGGGATCTTGAATCCAAGCCCGAGCCCCTCGCAAAGCCGCGTCAGGTCACGCTGCATATGGCGACCCTTCGCTTCCTGCCAATTGAACGGCGAATCCTGCGGCCAGCCAAGCGCCTTGAAGGTCGGGCCGAGCAGAAAGGGCCGCCAGCGCACTTCGACGCCAGCTGCCGCCGCGCGATCGTCGACGCGCATCGCGGCCGGGTAGGAATAGGTCGACGCCAGTTCGAACCAGAAATCCAGGCGCGGTCGGTCAGTCATGATGCCTCCGTCGAAAATGCTCCCCTAGCAGACTACAGCGGGTAGGGCGATCGGCAAGGCGCGGGTGGCACCTGCAACGCCGCACAGACGACAGCCCAAGACGGGATCGCTCTTGCGGCACACGGCGCGGCGGGATAGGTCAGCGCGACTGTTCGCCGGAGAGTATCTGTGTCAGCGTTTCGCTTGTTGCCGGGCCGTGATCGTGGGTCCGCCGCTCGGTTCTGGCTCATCACCGGCCTGTTCGCCGTGTTTATCCTGCTTGTTCGGCAGATGCCGGCCATAGATTGGACAGCAGCGGCCCTGTTCTATGACGCCGATCGCGGCGGGTTTCCGGCAGTCGCAAACCCGTTTCTCGAAGGTTTGCGTGACGTCAACGAGATCATCATCTATGTCTGCCTGCTCGGTCTGCTGGGGCGATTGATCCTGCCGCGGCAATACAAATTCGGCGATGCCAAGGCGCTTCTGTTCGTGCTTGTCGTCTTGATCTGCGGCACAGGGATCACGATCAACTCGCTGTTCAAGGAGACGATCGGCCGACCACGACCGCATCAGGTCGAGATGTTCGGCGGGGCTCACCCTTACGTCCCGCCGGCCCAGGACGCAGCCTTTTGCCAAAGCAATTGCTCGTTCCCCTCGGGTGAAGCTGGCCTTGCCTTCACCTATGCCGCAATCGCGCTGACGCTGTCGGGCAAGCCGGCAATGATCGCGCTCGGCCTTGGCCTGGTCTGGGGCGTTGCGATGAGCGGAATGCGAATGTCGTTCGGTGCGCACTGGCTGTCGGATGTCATCACATCCGGCTTCGTCGTCTTCGTCTGGGCCTGGGTCTTCGGTTGGCTTTTCTACACCCGAAGTCCGCCCTGGCTGTCGTCAGAAGCGATCGACAAGGCGCTGTTTGCAACGCGCAGCGCGCTTGGCCGGGAACTTGGCTATGCGTTACGCGTCCATGCCGATGCGATAAGCGCAGCGCTGAACTACCTTCGGCGCATCTTCGGACCACTGGTCGAGCGCATACGCACCCGCCTATAGTCCGCGCCGGACACCCCCTGTAAACACTTCCATCTCCCGGACCCCGCCATGTCTTCTTCCGCTCCGAAAAAGGTCGTCCTCGCCTATTCCGGCGGCCTCGACACCTCGATCATCCTGAAATGGCTGCAGACGACCTATGGATGCGAGGTCGTGACCTTCACCGCCGATCTCGGCCAAGGCGAGGAGCTGGAGCCGGCGCGCCGCACGGCGGAGCTCTTGGGCACCCCCGACGAAAACATCTACATCGACGATGTCCGCGAGGAGTTCGTTTCCGACTTCGTCTTCCCGATGTTCCGTGCCAATGCGGTCTATGAAGGGGTGTACCTGCTCGGCACGTCGATCGCCCGCCCGCTGATCGCCAAGCGCCAGATCGAGATCGCCGAGGAAACCGGCGCCGATGCTGTCGCCCATGGCGCGACGGGCAAGGGCAATGACCAGATCCGCTACGAGCTGTCCTATTACGCGCTGAAACCCGACATCAAGATCATCGCACCTTGGCGCGACTGGGAGTTCAAATCACGCTCGGACCTCATCGCCTTCGCCGAGATGCACCAGATCCCGGTTCCCAAGGACAAACGCGGCGAGGCACCGTTCTCGGTCGATGCCAACCTTCTGCACTCATCCTCCGAGGGCAAGGTTCTGGAAGACCCGAATGTCGGCCCGCCGGACTATGTCTTCCAGCGCACTCTCTCGCCCATGGACGCGCCGGATACGCCGACCATCGTCACGATCGGTTTCAAGAAAGGCGATGCCGTGTCGATCAATGGCGAAGCCCTGTCGCCCGCGGCCTTGCTTGCGCGCTTGAACGATCTTGGCCGCGACAATGGCATCGGCCGGCTTGATCTCGTCGAGAACCGGTTCGTCGGCATGAAGTCACGCGGTATCTATGAGACACCCGGCGGGACGATCCTGCTGACCGCACACCGGGCGATGGAGTCTCTGACGCTCGATCGCGGCGCAGCGCACCTCAAGGACGAGCTTATGCCGCGCTATGCGGAGCTGATCTACAACGGCTTCTGGTTCTCGCCCGAGCGCGAGATGCTGCAAGCGCTGATCGACAAGAGCCAGGAGCATGTCGAAGGCACCGTCACGCTGACGCTCTATAAGGGCAATGTCATCGTGACAGGTCGCGAGAGTGACAAGTCGCTCTACAAGGAAGACCTGGTTACCTTCGAAGACGACGCCGGCGCCTATGACCAATTCGATGCCAAGGGCTTCATCAGGCTCAACGCGCTCAGGCTCAGAACCCTGGGCATGCGGGATCGGGGCTAGTCCATGCCCCTCGACCCGTCGCTCGCTCATGACATCACCCAAGCGGTCTCGGACGGCTTCGATGCTCAGGTCGCGCTGACGCAAGAGCTTGTGCGCTGTCCGTCGCAACGTGGCGCGGAGCAGACAGCGCAGGACGTGATCGCACGCGAAATGCGCGCGCTCGACCTGCCGATCGACCGGTTCGCCATGGACCGCGATCGGATCGCGGCCCATCCCGGTGGATCGAAGATCACCGACGCACATTCCGACGTGCCTATCCTGGTCGCGACACATCATCCCGAAAGCGAAACAGGCCGCTCGCTGATCCTGCAGGCCCATGTCGATGTCGTGCCGCCGGGGCCTGCGGACCTGTGGACGCGTCCGCCCTATGATCCGGTGGTCGAAGGCGACTGGATGTATGGGCGCGGATCGGCCGATATGAAGGCTGGAGCGGCAGCCAATGTCGCGGTCCTGAGGGCGCTTTGGTCGCTCGGGATACAGCCCGCCGCTACGCTTCATCTCCAATCCGTCGTCGAGGAGGAATCGACCGGAAACGGCGCACTGATGACCCATCTCAGAGGCTATCGCGGCGATGCCTGCCTGATCCCGGAGCCGGAAGACGAAAAACTCGTCCGCGCCAACACAGGCGTTGTCTGGTTCACCGTCGATGTCTCCGGCGTCGCCGTGCACGTTCGCGAGATGGGCGCAGGCAACAACGCAATCGATGCAGCCTATCGCGTCATTGGCGCGCTGCGCAGCCTTGAAGCGGAGCTCAACGCTGACCGCGCGACCCATCGTCACTTCGAAACCATTGATCACCCGATCAATCTCAACATCGGGCGGATCGAAGGCGGCGATTGGGCCTCTTCGGTGCCAAACTGGTGCCGGCTGCACTGCCGCCTATCGCTCTATCCCGGGCAATCGGCCGCCGAGATCGCGGCACGGGTCGAGGACACCGTGTCCCGCTTTGCCCGCGACGATGCCTTCCTGTCGAACCGGCCACCTGTAATCACCTTCAATGGCTTTTTCGCCGAAGGCTACGCTCTCGAGCCGGGCAGCGACGCCGAGGCGGTTCTTGCGTCGGCCCACGAGCAAGCCACAGGCGATCCGCTTGAAAGCTTCGTTACGCCTGGTTATCTCGACACCCGCGTGCATGCGCTCTACGATCATATTCCAGCGCTCTGCTATGGCCCGATCGGTGAGAACATTCATGGTGTCGACGAGCGGGTGAACTTGGCCTCCGTCAAGCGCATTACCACGGCCATGGCCTTGTTCGTCGCGGCTTGGTGCGGAGTTGAAAAGGCCGGCAATTAGCGTCTGGTGCCCGATTTCCCATTCTCGCCTTTCTCGCGCCAAATGACTGCCGCGACGCGCCGGTCTCATGTTCCTTGACTGCTGGTCAGCAAGAAACCGGCGAAAGGGAAGCGATATGTGGCAGTTCACGAGAATGGCCGCGCTCGGTGTAACGCTGAGCCTTGGCCTGGCCGCCTGTGATGAACTCGGTGGCGGCGACGATACCGAAATCGAAGACCTGGAAGACGGCGAAGACGACAACGGCGATACAAGCCGCGTCATGCCCGATAGCGGGCAGATGGAAACGGCTGTCGCGCCGCATGTGCCGACGGTCGCCGACGACGTCATGTCCCAGCCCGTTCGGACAGAGCGTGTGACAGTGCCGCCACCCCCGGTTCAGGTCGCGGCCTTGCGCGAACCTGAGACCGTGCTCGAGGGCGTCTGGGCCCATGACGAAGGTCTCTGTCGGGCCTATTCCTTCACCATTCAGCCGGAACGCGTGACAAGTCAGGCAGCGCTTGACTGCGCGATTACCGGCCAGATCGATGAGGGCACGGCGTTCAGCGGCATCGTCGAAATGGCCTTGACCTGTGAAGGTGCCAATGGCCCGCGCGAGGAGATGTGGATGGTGACGCGCCACGGCAGCGAGCGTGTCATCGTGACGCGCGATGGCGCAGAACCCTTCGGGCTTGTGCGCTGCACTTAGGGCTTGATGGGGAAACATCAGGACCCGGTCGGCACTTAGTACCGCAAGGCCTTGCACAGCCCGTCCAGGACACGATCTGTAGGAGAACGACCATGCGATCGGACCGATCGCATGGCGTCCTTCAATTAGCCTGGCGGTGCGTTATGCCGTGGTCCATCCCGATCGTCCGTGTGCTCGGATCGGAAATCCGCATTCATCTGACCTTTCTGATCCTGCTCGCCTGGATCGGGATCGTTTACTATCAGGCCGGCGGCGCTGCAGCGGCCGTCCATGGCATCCTGTTCGTGTCGGCAGTGTTCACCTGCGTCGTGCTGCATGAGCTTGGCCACGCGGTCGCGGCCGGGCGCTATGGTATCAAAACGCCCGACATAACGCTTCTGCCGATTGGCGGGCTGGCACGGCTTGAGCGCATTCCGGAAAACCCGGTCCAGGAGATCGTTATCGCACTGGCCGGTCCGGCCGTGAATGTCGTCATCGCGGCCGTGCTCTTGCTTCTGCTTGGCGGGCAGGTTGATCCGGAAGCGCTTGAGACGATGGAAACGTCCTGGACCGGCTTCCTACAGCAGCTTGCGGCAATCAACATCATCCTTGTCCTGTTCAACATGATCCCCGCCTTCCCGATGGATGGCGGGCGGGTCTTGCGGGCCGTGCTGGCGCTGACCATGGGCCGAACGACAGCGACCCGGATCGCGGCTCGGATCGGCCAGGCGCTTGCATTTGGGTTTGGCTTTCTCGGCCTGATCGCCGGCAATCCGATTCTCGTTTTCGTGGCGATCTTCGTCTATCTCGCAGCCACCGCCGAGGCGGAGACGACCGGCATGATGGATGCGGCAAAGCGGCTTGTCGTGGACCGCGCCATGGTGACTGACTTCGAAGCGCTGGGACCCACCGCCACGATCGACGAAGCCGCGGACGCCTTGCTGCGCACAACGCAAAGAGAGTTTCCGATCGTCGATGGTGGCGGGCGCCTGCGGGGCATGCTGACCCGCGACCGGATGATCAGCGCCTTGCGCGAAACCGGCGGCGCCACCCCCGTGCTCGACGCCATGACGGAAATCCCGACGATCGGCTCGGGCACCCGCCTCGATCGTGGCCTCAAGGATATGCAGGCCGCCCAAGCCCGGTTCATCGCCGTGACCGATGGTGATGGCCGGCTGAAAGGTTATATCAGCCACGAGAACCTGTCGGAACTGATCATGCTGGAAGATGCCGATTGGCACGGCGTGCCGGCCCGGCAATAGGGTTTGACGCCACCTTGTTGCTTAAAGCACCTTTCGAGTTATATACCGCACCGCAACAAGCCGACACGCTTCTCAGATAAGATAGCCCGCGTGCCCAAGGCCCGCCGGACCAGGACGCACGCCATGACGCTCCGCAACATCGCCATCATCGCCCATGTCGACCATGGCAAGACCACGCTTGTCGATCGACTGTTGCAACAGTCCGGGACCTTCCGCGAAAATGAAGCCGTCACCGAGCGGGCGATGGACTCAAACGACCTCGAACGTGAGCGCGGTATCACCATCCTCGCCAAAGTGACGTCGGTTCTGTGGAACGACTCGCGCATCAACATCGTTGACACGCCGGGCCATGCGGACTTTGGCGGCGAGGTCGAACGCATCCTCAACATGGTCGATGGGGCGATCGTTTTGGTCGACGCTGCCGAAGGCCCGATGCCGCAGACGAAGTTCGTTGTCGGCAAAGCGCTGAAGGTGGGCCTGAAACCCATTGTCGCGATCAACAAGATCGACAAGCCCGAAGAGCGCCACACCGAGGTGATCAACGAGGTGTTCGACCTGTTCGCAGCTCTTGATGCCGATGACGAGCAGCTTGATTTCCCGATCCTCTATGGGTCTGCGAAAGAGGGGTGGATGGCGATGGATCCGTCCGGCCCCAAGGATGGCATGGACCCGCTGTTCGATCTGGTCCTGAACCACGTCCCCGAACCTCAGACCGAGGACGGCGCATTCCGCATGTTGGCGACGACCATCGAGGCCAATCCCTTCCTCGGGCGGGTACTGACGGGACGGGTCAGCTCAGGCACCATCAAGCCGAACCAGAGCGTCAAGGCACTGTCACGCGATGGATCTGTCATCGAAACGGGACGCGTGTCGAAGGTGCTCGCCTTCCGTGGACTTGACCGCCAGCCGGTCGAAGAGGCCCACGCGGGCGATATCGTCGCGGTCGCTGGCCTCGCCAAGGCAACCGTCGCCGACACGCTGCTTGATCCCACACGCGAGGACGCCCTCGAAGCCCAACCGATCGATCCGCCGACGCTGTCGATGACCTTCCGGGTCAATGATTCGCCGCTTGCCGGCACCGAAGGCTCGAAAGTGCAAAGCCGGGTCATCCGCGAACGCCTGATGCGCGAGGCCGAAGGCAATGTGGCGCTGAGCGTCACTGACACACCTGACTCGGACGCCTTCGAGGTGGCGGGTCGCGGGGAACTTCAGCTTGCGATCCTGATCGAGACTATGCGCCGCGAAGGGTTTGAGCTTGGTGTCAGCCGGCCCCGCGTTCTTTTGCAGCGCGACGAGACGGGCCAACTCCTGGAGCCGGTCGAAGAGGTGATCATCGACCTCGACGAAGAGTTCTCCGGGGCCGTCGTGCAAAAGCTGTCGGAGCGCAAGGCCGATTTGGTCGAGATGAAGCCGTCGGGCGGTGGGCGCCAACGCCTGGTCTTCCACGCCCCGACGCGTGGGCTGATCGGCTATCATTCGGAACTGATGACCGACACGCGCGGCACCGCCGTCATGAACCGTCTGTTCCACGGCTTCGATCCGCACAAGGGCGCAATCCAGGGCCGACGCAACGGTGTCCTGATTTCAAACGACACCGGCGATGCCGTGGCCTATGCGCTGTGGAACCTGGAAGACCGTGGGCCGATGATGATCGACCCCGGCGTCAGGGTGTATCCCGGCATGATCATCGGTCAGCACACCCGGGAGAATGATCTCGAAGTGAATGTCCTGAAGGGCAAGAAGCTGACCAATATTCGTACGACGTCCAAGGATGAAGCCGTGCGGCTGACCCCGCCAATCCGCATGACGCTGGAAAAGGCGCTGGCCTGGATCGCTGATGACGAGCTTGTCGAAGTGACGCCGGACTCGATCCGGCTGCGCAAGGCAATCCTCGATCCGCATGAGCGCAAGAAGGCGGAGAAGAAGCGCGACACCGAGGCAGCAGCTTAGCATTGCCATCCCGTCAGAAGACAACTTGGATCATCTCCATCTTCGGTTGATGTTCTTAGTCATTTCCCTCTTGTGCACTCTCGTTGCGCATGACCCAACAAGCCTCAGAACAGTTGGACCGGGGGCAGTGATATGGCGGTTGGGCCTCTCAATGACAGGCAGCTGCAAAAGCGCATTGACGCGGTGCTGGAAGTCGGGCGCACCAGCGGAGATCCGTTTATCCAAAACGGCTCAAATGATCCGCCTTTGAAACTGACGTTTCGCTTCGAAAACAGCAAGACGAATGACTTTCCCTGGGATGATGTCAGCAGCATCAGCCGGCTCAGCAAGGCCGAACAGGATGTCGTACGCGACGCCCTGAAGGTCTACGAGCGCGTGATCAACGTGAAGTTCGTCGAGGACAAGTCCGGTGGCGACGCCGATATCAGCTTCTTTAGCGCCGACAACATGGGATCAAGCGCGGGCGGACGCGCGCGCTGGCGGGTCAATGAATCGTGGGACGGCTTCGTCGTGTTCCGCGATGCGCCAGGCATTGTTACCGATGCGAGCCGCTTCGACTTCGTTCTGCATGAGATCGGCCATGCCCTGGGGCTGAAGCATCCAGGTGATTACGATATCGGCGGAAACAATCCGCCGGGGCCGTTTCTCGATGCCCGTGAGGACAATCTCAAATACACGTTGATGTCTTACATTGATCATCCGGATGACTATGCCGATCCGACATCACTGATGATCTACGACATCGCGGCGCTCCAAGAACGCTGGGGCGCCAACAAGGATCGCGCCAAGGGTGATAACACCTATGAAAACAGTGACATCCGCAAGGTTGAGGTTGTCTGGGATGGCGGCGGCAAGGACACGCTGCGCTATGATGGTCGGCAGGACGCGGTGATCGATTTGCGCGAGGGCGCATTCTCCTCGCTCGGCATCAAGGACAATTTCGCAATTGCCTATGGCACCAGGATCGAGCGCGGCACCGGTGACAGCGGCAATGATACGATCCGAGGCAACGACGCCAAGAACGTTCTCAAGGGCGCTGGCGGCAATGACCACCTCATCGGACGCGACAATGATGACCGGCTCGAAGGTGGTGCCGGAAATGACACTCTCGAGGGTGGCCGCGGTGATGACCGGCTCGAGGGTGGCGGCGGAAATGATGATCTCATCGGCGACAAGGGCCGTGACCGGCTTGAAGGCGGTGGCGGAAATGACACGTTGATTGGCAATGAGGGCAAGGACCGCTTGATTGGCGGCACAGGCCGCGACCGATTGAAAGGCGGTGACGGCGAGGATCAGTTCATCTTCACTACCGCAAAGGACAGTAGCGCCAAGCGGGCAGACGCGGACGTCATTAAGGGGTTCTCCAATGGAGACCGGATCAATGTCGACCGCATTGACGCCGACACGACACGTGGTGGCAATCAGGATTTCGACTTCATTCGCAAGCGCGACTTCACCGGAGATGCCGGCGAGATGCGATTCTCGTTTCGCAAGGGAGACACGATCGTTGAGGTTGACCGCGATGGTGATCGATCGGTGGATTTCGCGATTGTGATCGACGATCGCGTCGCGCTGAAGGAAAGCGATTTCCTGTTGTAGATCCGAGTTGGAAAGACAGCCCGCACCACGCTCTTGGTGAGTGCACTCGCGAAAGTCAAGCTAGGGCGAATTCGGCTCTTTGCGATGCTGGATCGCTGGGCTAGCATTTCGTTATGACGACGGAGATCGTGGATATCCGCTCTGCGCGGGCCGGCGATGCCCATGGGTTAACCAGGGTTCATGATGAGGCGTGGGAAACCGCTTATCGCGGGCTTATCCCAGGCATCCAACTCACTAAGATGATCCAGCGCCGTGGGCCGGTGTATTGGAAAAAACTTGCCGAACGGCGCGGCTCTGGCCTGCTTGTCCTCGCCTTTGATGGGACGATCGCCGGCTATGCCAGCTTTGGACCAAACCGATCGCGGCGGGTGCCGGTGGCAGGCGAGATTTACGAACTCTATCTCAAGCCGGACTATCAAGGCATTGGCCTTGGGACGCGTCTGTTCCGCGCCGCGCGCCAAGCATTGGGGAGCGCGGGACTTCGCGGCGTCTGCGCCTGGGCACTTGACGGCAATACCATGGCAAGTGCGTTTTATGAGGCCCGCGGCGGCTCAGCACATGCCCATGGCTTCGAGCGCTTTGGTGATACGCGCCTGGCCAAAACAGCCTGGACTTGGCCGGTCCGCAAGAATTGACCGTGATTGTCCAAACTGCAGGATGCTGACGGCGCGGACTGGTCCGATGGTCTTAGATCCCATTTGATCGGGAACAAGTCCGTATGGAGCCTCGTCGCGTTAGAATAGCCGCTTCCGGGTGCATATCACGTCTGCGCTCGACCGCGACAGGAGTCCTTCATGCGCATCGATGCCGTGCCGATCGGCACAAATCCGCCACACGACCTGAATGTCATCATTGAGGTGCCGGTGGGCGGCGAGCCGATCAAGTATGAAATGGATAAGGCGGCAGGCGCGATGTATGTCGACCGCTTCCTCTATACGCCGATGCGTTATCCCGGTAACTACGGTTTTGTGCCCCACACCCTGGCCGCTGACGGCGATCCGCTTGATGTTCTTGTGCCCAACCAGCGCCCGATCGTACCGGGCGCTATCATGAACTGCCGGCCGATCGGCATTCTGATGATGGAGGACGAAGGCGGCGACGACCAGAAGATCATCGCTGTGCCGAGCCAGAAGCTCACCATGCGCTACGACAAGGTCCTGTCTTGCGAGGACCTGCCGCAGATCACGCGCGATCAGATCGAGCACTTCTTCGCCCGCTACAAGGACCTCGAGCCAGACAAATGGGTTAAGATCCATGGCTGGGCCGGCAAGAGCGACGCGGAGAAACTCGTTATGGAAACGATCGCCGCGGCCCAGGCCAAAAGCAAGCAGGCGGCCGAATAACGGTCGCGCTCTTACCTGATTTCAGGCGACCTGACGCACGGTGAGGCCTTGTCCCATCAAGTCCTCTATGAAGACGCTAAGCAGTTGCGGTCGGCCACTGACACCGGCCTTGCGATAAATTGCATTGCACTGCGCCTTGATCGTGCCTTCCTTTGTGTTGCGCAGAGCGGCAATCTCTGCAATCGACAGGCCCTTGATCGCGAGAAGCGCGACATCACGTTCTGACGGCGTCAGCGCCCAGGTGTCGAAATGCTCTTCGAGAAGTTCGGCGAAGGCCCCCGACGCGGCCCGCGCCTGCTGCTCCAGCCGCGCCTGACGGCTAAGCATGGCGCGAATTTCGAGACCGGTGAATACGAGGCCAAAGATCAGGGCGAGCGCGATCGCATATTCGAAGCTGGCCGTCCCACGAACGCCGAGCGATTGCGACACGCCCATTACATCGGCAATGCCATCCGCCAGAAAGAACGCCGCGCAAAAGGCCTGCAATCCGAACAGCGCCCATAGCGCCAACGGTTTCCGTGTCATCCGACACCCTCCCCATGGACGATCAGCGAAAGCCCTGCACCCAAAAGATAGGGCGCAGGGCGTCGCTTGGCCCAGGTCGGGCTTATCACAGGGTCATGGCAGACGTCCTGAGATTTCGGGCAGCGGGATGATCAGCTCGGTCAGTTGCCGTGCGATCCATCATCATCGTCAATCGAGTTCGATTTCGGTGACGACGCCCGTTTCAGGGTCGATGTAAAGCTCGTAGTCGACGCCATCAAGAACGACGTCGGCTTCAAAATCGTCGTCATCGTCGTCGCCGTCCCGGTATACCCTCTCGACCACATAACCTCTCTCTTCGAGAGCGGCACGAATGTCGACTTCCGTCGTGCCAAGCTGATCGCCGGCCGTCACCGCCGCAAACGCCAGCGACGGAGCTAGAACGAGGCCAGTACCGAGAGCAACCATCGTGCGGAGCCGGGTGGATACAAGCGTGGCAAGTGGGGCGGTCTTTAGCATATGCGTGTCCTTTTCGAGAGTATGAACCAGGATGACAGCCCGCAATCGTCGCGGGGTAACCGGGATCTGGGGAGCGGACACGGCATCTCCCATTGCCAAAAGGTTTGTTTCGCGCCGGATTGAACTCAGGTTTATGACGATATCCCAGGGGTTTCAGAACAACTCTGGCGGTGCAATGCCCCGGCGCAGCAAAGCAGCACGCACCGTATTGGCCAGAAGGCAGGCGATCGTCATTGGACCGACACCGCCCGGAACGGGCGTGATCGCACCCGCCACAGCCATCGCTGCGTCATAGTCCACATCACCGACAAGCTTGGTTTTGCCGTCACCCTTTTCCGGCGCAGGGACACGGTTAATACCGACATCTATGACGGTCGCGCCGGGCTTGATCCAGTCACCCTTGACCATTTCCGGCCGTCCTACGGCCGCAACAACAAGATCCGCCTTGCGGCAATGACCTTCCAGGTCTTTCGTGCGGGAATGTGCCATGGTCACCGTTGCATTGGCGTTCTGCAGCAGAAGGGCCACCGGCTTGCCGACGAGGATCGAGCGCCCCAGGACCAGAGCCTCGACGCCGGACAAATCGCCCAGGACGTCACGCGCCAGGATCACGCATCCCTGCGGCGTGCACGGCACAAGCCCAGTCTTGCCGAGAACGATCAGGCCGGCATTTTCTGGATGCAGCCCGTCGACATCCTTTGCCGGATCGATCGTGCGAACGACTGTGTCGGTATCGATATGCTTTGGCAGTGGCATCTGGACAAGAATACCATCGACGCCATCGTCAGCGTTGAGGCGCCGGACCAGATCGAGCAGTTCCGCCTCAGGCGTGTCTTCCGGTAGCCGGTGCTCGATGGAGCGCATGCCGCATTCGGTCGTCTGTTTCGCTTTGCTCGCGACATAGACCTTGCTGGCAGGATCTTCTCCGACCAACACGACCGCAAGCCCCGGCGTAAAGCCATGCGCTGTTCCCATGCTCCCAACCGCGCCCGCAACCTCTTCCCTGAGGCGTGCCGCACGTGCCTTGCCATCAATGATCGACGCGGTCATGGGTTCGCTTCCTCCACGTTACTGTCTTGACGGGATATGGCAGATCGATCGAACCGGGATTTCGTTCGGGCCGACCGGCAAAGACGACAGCGCGACACCAGTGGCGTCGCTGCCAGTCTCTGCTCCTTACAGAACGACGGGGTAGATGTAGAGGATAATGATCCGCTGAATCAGGAAGATCAGCAGAATCAGAACGATCGGTGAGATGTCGATGCCGCCGAGATTGGGCAGGAAGCGGCGGATCGGCCGCAGAGCCGGCTCGGTGATCTGGTGCAGCGCATTGCCAACGGTCGCCACGAACTGGTTGCGCGTGTTGACTACACCGAAAGCGACGAGCCAGCTTAGGATCGCCGAGAAAATGATGATCCAGACATAAATGTCCAAGGCGATCAGAACAACGTCGAGAATGGCACGCATCGTGGGTTCTATTCCCTCTTCGACTTTGTTCGGGTCTAGACGGGATGACGGGCCGCTGCAAGGTCCGGCGCGTGGTTCCGCGACGATGCGACCGATCGCTTGACACCGGATCGGCCGCCCCGGTAAATGCGCGCTTGCCAAAGTCTGGTGTCGGGGCCGTAGCTCAGTTGGGAGAGCGCGTCGTTCGCAATGACGAGGTCAGGGGTTCGACTCCCCTCGGCTCCACCATTTTTGTTTGCGCGTTGCCGCCCGCCAACCCAACGCGCGGGTTCCGGTTCGAACTTGCAGGTCTCACCTCCGCCATTTTTGTTTGCGCGTTGCCGCCCGCCAACTCAACGCGCGGGTTCCGGTTCGAACTTAGAGTTCTCACCTTCGCCATCTTCTTGTTCGCTATTTTGGCTTGCTACAGTTCTTATTCTCGATGCAGGTTGAGCAAAACGTCCCAGGCAGCGACGCGGCGGCGATAGTCTTCCGAGCAGAGAGCGAGCCGGCTCGACGTTACATCCAGACCAGCCAAGATATCGTCGACGCTTTGCGCATCGTGACCATGCAACAGGCAGATAACGTGAAAGAAGCGTTGATCGTCGAGTGCGTGTTCGCGAAAGAGATCTGCATCCGTCACCCGCCGCACATAACTGCCTTCGAGTTCGAAGAACTCTGCTGCCGTGCGGACGATATCCAAACCATCGTCGAAATCCGCGATAATCATCAACGTCGCAAACTCGTCTGCCACCGTTTCTTCCTGGCCGGTGATCGGAAGATCCAGCACATCAATCAACGCATGCGCGATCTCGTGGTAGAGCGTGTGGATGACGACATCTGTTGCCAGGATATCGATTTCCTCGACCGATAGATCAGGCTCAGCATGGTTGATTTCATCCCAAACGTAGACCCAGAAGTCATAGGGCAGCTGGATCGTTCGGCGCTCGGGATCGTAATGTGGCCCACCACGACGCAACGGTCGTGTGCCGAACACAATTCGGATCGGGTCCGACAGATCAACGCGTTCGGCAAAGCGCTTTTGCGCAATGTCGATCACGCGCGCATCGTTAAGCGCGTCTAGCACAGCGCGTTGATCGTCCCCGTCTGGTGTTCGGTAGATAACCTCGAAAGGAGCGGTACCAGTGGCACTGCTGGAACCGCAGACGAAAACGGATAGCAAACAGATCGCAATGCAAAACCCGTGTCGCAGCATGATGTCCTCGCCAAGGGACGGTTACGGTGTCCTCTACCGCGTGACAAATACAGCGGAAAGCAACAAACCACACAGCTTTCCCTTGCTGGCCCAGCCAAGGCGAGTTACGCAAACATCATGCGATATATGTTTTTCAAATCGATCGTGCCCTTGCTGGCGGTCTTCGCTCTCACCGCCTGCCAGACGACGGGTAGCGGAAGCGGCACGACGTCCGCTGCGAGCACGGGTTCGACCGTGGCAGCAACTGCCACACCGATCACATCCGGCATGTCCTGCGGCGAATTGCAGATCGCCTATCGCGAGAACCTCACGACAATGAGCCGGCTGGAAGATCAGGTGAAGGCACGGCTCGGCGTTCCCGACGGCCAGCAGACGCAAGGTCTGGTCGCGCAAAGCGGTACACCGGAGGAGCAGGCTGCCTCGGAAGCCGCAACGGCTGCCGCAGGCCAGGCAATCATCCGCGCCAACGAGATCAATTGTATTCTTTGAAACGCGTTCAACGACCATAACGCGTTCAACGAACATGGGGCCCGGTTTCGCGCTCGAAACCGAGGCTAAGACGAGAGCCCCATCACCCGCGCCCGGCGCGGCTCGCCTTTTCCTCAAGACCTGACTGTGCCGTCCGCCGGCCAAGCTCTTCATAGACCTCGTCCAGCGGCAACTTGGCGGCTGCCAGGACAACCATCAAATGATACAGCAGATCGGCCGCTTCGGAGCGTAGCGCGCTGCGGTTTCCCGACACGGCAGCGAGTACGGTCTCGACCGCCTCTTCACCGAGCTTCTGGGCTGCGCGCGATAGCCCGGCCTGCATCAACTTTGCCGTATAGGAGGCAGAGGGGTCGGCTTGACCCCGTTCGGCGACGATACGTTCGAGATCTTCAAGGCGAATGGGGGAGGATTTTGGCATAGGTGTGCTGTGGTGACTGGCCTGTTCGTGGGCATAGCAGGAGATTGACTGATCTGTGATCTAGCGCCCGATCCCACAGCCAACAAGCAAGTGATTTCCCGAGGATGCCAAGATCTGCGACGACGTCGTGCTCATGATAGTGTGGAATCAAGTCGTACCGGCACGCCTTGGGCTGCCATATACCGCTTGGCATGAGGGATCGTGAAGGTTCCGAAATGGAAGATCGAGGCGGCGAGCACCGCGCTCGCGCCACCATCCTCGATACCATCAACAAGATGGTCCAACGTGCCAACACCGCCCGAGGCGATCACAGGGATCGGCACCGCATCAGAAACGGCACGCGTCAGCGCAGTGTCGAAGCCCTGCCCGGTGCCATCGCGATCCATTGAGGTGAGCAGAAGCTCGCCTGCGCCAAGATCGGCGACCTGCCGCGCAAATCCGACGGCATCGATCCCCGTTGGCGTTCGACCCCCATGGGTGAAGATCTCCCAACGGTCTGGCGTCACCGATTTTGCGTCAATCGCTACCACGATGCACTGCGCGCCGAATTTTTCTGCCGCTTCGGCAACGAAATCTGGCCGTTTCACCGCGGCCGTGTTGATCGACACTTTGTCGGCACCAGCCGTCAGAAGCGCGCGAATGTCGGCCAGCGTACGCACACCGCCACCGACCGTCAGCGGCATGAAGCAGGCTTCCGCCGTGCGGGTAACAACGTCTAGCAGAATGCCACGATCCTCATGGCTTGCGGTGATATCGAGAAAGCAGAGCTCGTCAGCGCCCGCCGCGTCATAGGCGATTGCGGCCTCGACCGGATCACCAGCATCCACAAGGTCGACGAACTGCACGCCCTTGACAACGCGCCCGTCCTTCACGTCGAGACAGGGGATGATGCGGGTCTTGAGCATGGTCAAATCTCTTGAAGTGAGATATCGACAGCTGGAATGGTGAGTCGCAATCTATATGTTGTTTATGCTGACGAGAGTGGGGACCATAGCCTCACTAAGGTAGATGAGCAATTTCCTGTCTTTTCACTGTCTTTGTGTATCTTCGAACAAGAGACATACATCAGGAGCATTGTTCCGAGGTTTCAGAGAATTAAATTTGAACATTACAATCATGATAATATCATATTTCATGAGCGTGACATTAGAAAGCAATCCGGTTGTTTTGCAAATCTGATTGATCGTAGTAAGAGAGTGATTCTTATCGATCAGATAACACATGCAATAAGGAAATCGCGTTTCAGGATTGCTGCGGCTGTAATTGACAAGAGGCGCGTGCGAAGCGATTTTTTCCCTGAGAACCCGTATTCAATAGCATTACGAGCCTGCTTGGAGAGAACATATCTTTATCTCGAAAGCAGGAACGCATTGGAAAACCCAGTTCATTTTGTATTTGAAAAGCGGGGAAAGAAAGAGGATCAAGAACTTGAACTCGAGTTTTACAGAGTAATTGGCGGAAATAATTCTCAGAGCGTCAAGTTGACACAGTTTGAAATTTCGTTCGCTGACAAGAAATCAAATACGACCGGAATGCAGATTGCCGACATGACAGCCAGGCCCATCGCATTGCGAGTGTTACGTCCATATCAAGAAAATCGAGCGTTCAAGGCCATCCACTCAAAATTGGTGCGTGGGACGCGTGGCTCCGGAGTTTCAGGGCCAATATATATCTTCAAATAAGCTTCAGGCCCCGGACTACTCCAGGGCCTGACGCCGACCGGGTACCCCCAATCCACTTGAACCTAGATATAGGAAATAAATCCAACATTGTCAACATGAAAATGCATTTGAATCATATGCTTAGCTGCGTTCTCTAAGCGACTCATTTAGTTTGACTTTTGAGCCGCGCGAGCGCCGCCTTCGGCTCGATGCGGCCGTCATAGAGCGCCCGACCTGAGATCGCACCTTCCAGGATCGCCGCATCGGCTGCGCAGAGCGCATCGATATCGGCCATCGAGGCGAGCCCGCCAGACGCAATGACGGGGATAGACACAGCTCGCGCGAGCTCAAGCGTTGCGTCCAGATTCAAGCCGGTCAACACGCCATCTCGATCAATGTCGGTGTAGATGATCGCCGCGACGCCTGCGTCCTCGAACCGGCGCGCGAGATCGATCACCGTCATATCGCTTGTCTCGGCCCAGCCTTCAACGGCGACGCGGCCCGCCCGCGCATCGATCCCGACGGCGATGCGGCCTGCATGACGCTTGGCAGCGCGATGTACCAGAACAGGATCACGCACCGCGACCGTACCGAGGATCACACGTGCCATACCCTTGTCTAACCACGCGTCGATCGCGGCGGCGTCACGTATGCCGCCACCGAGCTGAACCGGCATATCGATCGCATCAAGTATCGCCTCAACAGCAGCGCCGTTAACCGACGCGCCTTCGAAGGCACCGTTGAGGTCGACGACATGCAGCCAGGAAAACCCAAGTTCCTGAAAGCTGCGTGCCTGTGCCGCGGGGTCGTCGGCATAGGTCGTGGCCCGGTCCATGTCACCTCTGACAAGGCGCACGCATTGGCCGTCCTTGAGGTCGATCGCGGGAAACAGGATCACGGCATCCACCTTAGAAAGTTCGCGATCAGGGCCAGGCCGAGCGCCTGGCTCTTTTCGGGATGGAACTGCGTTCCGATCAGATTATCCCGCGCAACGGCTGCAGTGACAGGCCCGCCATAGTCGGTCTCTGCCAGGCGATTGGCAGGATTACGGGTGATCAGATGGTAGGAGTGCACGAAATAGGCGTGCAGTCCTTCCGGGCCGGTCGCGATACCATCGAAAAGAACATGCTCAGACATAAGCTGAAGCGTGTTCCAGCCCATATGCGGGATCTTCAGCGCCGCATCTTCAGGCGTGATCCGGTCGACATCGCCGGCGATCCAGCCGAAGCCGTCACAAACGCCGTGCTCCAGACCGCGATCCGCCATGAGCTGCATTCCGACGCAGATGCCGAGAAACGGTTGCCCGCGCGTGATCACCGCCTCAGTCAGCGCATCGTTCATGCCACTGACGGCACGAAGTCCCGCGCGGCAATCAGCGAAGGCGCCAACACCCGGAAGCACCACACGGTCGGCGCGAGCAACAATCTCCGCCTCGGAGGTCAAGACGATATCGCGCGGCAACTCGGCCTCCTTGGCCGCACGCACAAAGGCCTTGTGGGCCGAATGGAGATTGCCCGAGCCATAGTCGACAATCGCGACCGTTTCGCCCTTGATACTGTTGCCCATGACGCGCTCGCTGGATCGAACCGTCAACGCCCGGGCGCCGGGAACAGGCCGGTGACTTCGCCAGCGCCAGGGGCCGCTTTCGTCCGCCAAGCCGGTGGCGGAGGCGGCGCGGGCGTTCGAACCGCGTCAGTAATGGCGTCCAGATCGCCAAGCTCAGTGTCATCGAAGAAGCGCTGTTCGGCCTCGACCTGATTGCGTCCTGTGGCAACGGCAATGAAGCTCCAACCCTTGCGGTCAAGGCTCCAACGCCGGAGGTTGTTGGCCTCGAACGCGATCAGGACATTGAGCAGAAACGAGCTCACGGTCAGTGCGAGTTCCATCCGCGGCATAAGTGCCGACAGGACGACCACAAGCGCCGTCAGTGCCAGATACCCAAGCAGAACCAGCCACATCCGGTTGATCACAAACCAGATCAGCGGGAACAAGAGCGCCCAGATCGAGAACCCGTCGCGCACGAAGACCATACGCTGGGCCGGACTGCCGCGGCCGTCAGTAGGCGGAGCGTGGACAGTGAAGACGCGCATGATCAGACCTCGATCGTACCCTTGGTCGAGGGGACTGTGTCGGCGATACGCGGATCGATCGCGACAGCGTCCCTGAGCGCCCGAGCCACCGCCTTGAAGCAGGATTCAGCGATGTGGTGGTTGTTGTCGCCATAAAGTGTTTCGATGTGCAGCGTGGCACCCGAGTGCTGCGCCAACGCCTGGAAAAACTCACGCACCAGTTCGGTGTCAAACTCACCAATCTTGGGATGACCAAACGCTGTCCGGAAAACGAGAAACGGTCGGCCGGAGAGATCGACTGCCGCACGAGTCAAAGTCTCGTCCATCGGCAGATCGATCGACGCGTAGCGGCGGATACCACGCTTGTCGCCCAGCGCCTTTGCGATCGCCTGACCAATCACAATGCCGGTGTCCTCTACGGTGTGATGCTGATCGATATGAAGATCACCCCTGGCCTTGACCGTGAGATCCATCAGAGCGTGCCGGGCAATCTGGTTCAGCATGTGATCAAAAAAGCCGATGCCAGTTGCGATATCGGCCTTGCCGATTCCGTCGAGATCAACGGTGACGGTGATCTCGGTTTCAAGCGTCTGGCGGGTCACGGTAGCGCGGCGCGCCTTTGCAGATGGCTGCAGCATTTAGATGATGTCCTGTAGCTGTTGTGCCGTCATAGCAAGCAGCTTGGGGTGTGAAAACCCGCTGCTTGTCGCGGCGTTAGACGTGGCCGGGGTTTGCAAGATCGCCCGCGCAGCCTAAATCAGAAGCGCAACACAAGCGCCAAAGCGACTGCGCAGTGCTCCGACACTACTCCCAAGGCTCACGATATGACCCCAGAGACAGCCACCTCCGTCTGGCATGGAACGACAATCTTGACTGTGCGCAAGGCTGGCAAGGTGGTGATTGCCGGCGATGGTCAGGTGAGCCTCGGAGAAACCATCATAAAACACAAGGCGCGGAAAGTGCGGCCCCTGGCCAGCGGCCGGGTGATTACGGGTTTCGCCGGTGCGACGGCGGATGCGTTTGCTTTGTTCGATCGGCTGGAAAAGAAACTTGAACAATATCCCGAGCAATTGCTGCGGGCGGCGGTTGAACTCGCCAAGGAATGGCGAACCGATCGGGCGCTCAGGAGCCTTCAGGCGATGATGCTGGTCGCCGACAAGGGGCTGACCCTGGCGTTGACCGGCAATGGCGACGTGCTGGAACCCGAGGACGGCGTGATGGCGATCGGGTCAGGCGGAAACTACGCGCTGGCTGCGGCCCGGGCGCTCTATGATACCGATCAAAGCGCCGAACACATCGCCCGCCGCGCTATGGCGATCGCAGCAGAAATCTGCGTCTACACCAACACCGATCTTACGGTGGAAACACTCGATGCCGAGTGACCGCGACATTGATGGCGCCGTCGAAGCCGGTATTCTCGATGCGGCGCAGGCGGACAGGTTGAAGGCCTATTTCGCCGGACGTGACACAGCTGCAACGGATGTGATCCCAGCGGAACAACGTGACGCCGAAGCAGTGCGCTTTGCCCGCGGCTTTCACGACATTTTCCTGACGATCGGCGTCACGCTTGTCCTGGTCGGGATTGTTACGACCGGCTCTTTTCTTCTGCCCGGGCCGCTCCCACCGATCGCCACGGCCGCCGCAGCATGGGCGCTGGCGGAAGCCTTTACCGCCCGCCGCAGGCTGGTCTTGCCATCAATTGCACTGGCAGTCGGGTTCGTCGTGTCAGCAAGCCAGATCGTTCCGATGACTGTCGACGGCGGTCAAATGCAGCCGCTATCATCAAGCAGTCAAGGCGTAGCGGTCACCGCGTCTGCACTTATTGCGAGCCTAGCGTTCTATCTGCGCTTCAGATTGCCATTCGCAGTCGGGTTGGTGGCGCTGAGTGCCACGGGTCTGATTGTCGCTCTCGCGCTGAGTTTTGATCCAACGGCGCTCAGAGCCAACTCAGCACCGCTGTTTCTGTGTGCCGGGCTGGTGACACTCGCCGTGGCGATGGCCTTCGACAGCGCAGATCCCGAGCGGGAAACGCTTAAGACCGACAATGCCTTTTGGCTTCATCTGGTTGCCGCCCCGCTGATCGTGCATTCGCTTATCCAGTTGATCGCCGGAGGTGCGCCGTTCAGCATCGGACTTTTCGAGGCATTTTCCGTTATCGGTCTTGTCGCGGGCCTTGCCCTGGTCGCGGTGATCATTGATCGCCGGGCACTGCTTGTGGCGGGTCTGATTTATCTCGGTGTTGCGATCGCGCGGTTGATCGAAGGCACCGAAATCGCGTTCAACATCGTTCTTCCGCTCACGATCCTACTGCTTGGCGTCAGTGTTTTGGTGCTCGGGACCAGCTGGCAGAGCGCACGGCGGATCGTTGTGAGCATGGTCGTGCCAAACGCGATCGCCGCCCGCTTGCCACCCGTTTCACGGGCATGAGCGAGGGGAACTGTCCGTTGCACGATGTATCCAATATCCGCTTCGAACCCATTGTGAGCAGCCATCTGACGCTTCTGGCCGATTGGCTGGAGCGGCCGCATTGGCGTATCTGGTGGGGCGAACCGGATACCGAGCTTGGCCATATTCGCGATATGGTCGAGGGTCGCGATACAACACGACCGTTCCTCTTTTTCGTCAATGGAGAGCCGACCGGCTATATCCAGTATTGGTTCATCGGCCACCATCAGAACGCCGAATGGACCGAAAGCAATCCCTGGCTTGCCGACCTGCCCGCGGAGACAATCGGCATCGACCTGTCGATCGCCGAGGAAGGCCATTTGTCGCGCGGGATCGGGTCTGCCGTGCTGCGCGCCTTCGTCGAGAAACTTGTTGCTGAGGGCCATCGTCAGATCATCATCGATCCGGACCCCGCGAACCTGCGCGCGGTACGGGCCTATGAAAAGGCCGGATTTCGGCGCATGGACATCTATTCGGGCCGCGATGGCGACATATTGTTGATGCGCTACGACGTTTCAGCCCTTGAGACTGCATGATCCTGGAGACCGCATGACCATCGAGTTTTCGCCGCGCGAGATTGTTTCCGAACTCGACAGACATATTGTTGGCCAGTCCGACGCCAAACGCGCCGTCGCCATCGCGCTGAGAAATCGCTGGCGCCGGCAGCGCCTCGAGGAGTCCTTGCGCGACGAGGTCATGCCGAAAAACATCCTCATGATCGGCCCGACTGGTGTCGGCAAGACGGAGATTTCCCGCCGGCTGGCCAAGCTCGCCGGAGCGCCATTTCTCAAGGTCGAAGCGACCAAATTCACCGAGGTCGGCTATGTCGGCCGCGATGTCGAGCAGATCATCCGCGACCTTGTCGAGGTGGCTATCGGGCTGGTGCGCGACAAGAAGCGTAAGAGCGTTGAGGCAAAGGCGCATCTCGCTGCGGAAGAACGGGTGCTCGACGCACTGGTCGGTCCGGGTGCGTCGTCCAACACCCGCGACAGCTTCCGCAAAAAACTCCGCGAGGGTACACTCGACGACAAGGAGATCGAAGTCGAGCTGCGCCAGACGGGCCTCTCCATGCCTGGCTTCGACATTCCGGGCATGCCAGGCGGCGGACAGATGGGCGTGATCAATCTCGGCGACATGCTGGGCAAGGCCTTTGGAGGCCAGAAAAAAACCCGCCGCGTCACGGTGGCCGATTCCTACGATCTTCTGCTCGCCGAAGAATCCGACAACCTCCTTGATGACGATCAGATCACCCAGGAGGCGATCGCAATTACTGAGAATTCCGGCATCGTGTTTCTTGACGAGATAGACAAGATTTCCGCGCCCTCCGACCGGCGCGGCGCCGATGTCAGCCGTGAAGGCGTCCAGCGTGACCTTCTGCCGTTGATCGAAGGCACCACCGTCACGACCAAGCACGGGCCGGTAAAGACCGACCACATTCTGTTCGTCGGCTCAGGCGCTTTCCATGTCTCGAAGCCATCCGACCTTCTGCCCGAACTTCAGGGTCGGTTGCCGATCCGGGTCGAACTACGACCGCTGACGGAAGAGGATTTCCGCCGCATCCTGACCGAGACGGAAGCGAGTCTGATCCGGCAATACACGGCCCTTCTCGATACGGAGGGTGTCGCGTTGACCTTTACCGAGGATGGCGTGGCCGAGATCGCCCGCATCGCAGTCGAGGTCAATGCGTCGGTCGAGAATATAGGCGCGCGCAGACTTCAAACGGTGATGGAACGTATCCTCGAAGATGTCAGCTTCGACGCGCCTGATCTCGACGACGCCACGATCACAATCGACCGTGAGTTCGTGTCCGGCAATATCGGCGACATCGCCAACAATGCCGATTTGAGCCGCTATATTCTGTAAGCAGCTGTTTCAACGTCGCCGACGTAGTTGGATGTAGATCACGCCCTCACCACCCTGCAGGCGCGGCGATGTCTTGTAGCCGACGACCATGCCGCGGAACTCTGGCAGGTCCAGCCAATGCGGCACAGAGCGGCGCAGGACACCGGGCACACTGTTGTCCCAACCGGCACCGGATGCGCCTGAGCGGCCCTTTCCCGTGATCACTGCGACGAGACGATGGCCACGCGCCTGTGACTGCGACAGAAATCGCGCCAGGGCCCGATGCGCCTCGGCCTGGCGCATGCCGTGTAAATCAAGCGTTGCGTCGATTGCATCAGATCGTCGCGCGAGCTTGCGTGCCAAAGCTGCGTCGAATTGGTTGGATGGCGGCGGTGGCGGTTTTGGCGACCGGGCAGTTTGACGTTTTGAACTCTCAGGCGTTGCGCGCTTCGTCGTCTTTGGCTTAGCGCGGCCCGGTTCGGCACGAGTGCCGTCTGTGTTTGCCTCGCCGTCACTAGTGTCTGTGGCAGTTTCGTCCAGCGGCGTGGGATCAACGATCCGCCGGTTCACTGAGTCCGCGACTTTCCGCCACAGCGCCAGATCCTCCTCGCTAAGAAGCTCCTTCTTGCGCCGCCGCATGCCGCGTCACCTTGGCTGCGGGACCAGAACGTAGAAGGTTCCGGGATGCTGAAACCGCCCGGCGATCTCGCCCGCCTCAGCACCTGATCCCCAGAAGATATCGCCGCGCGCCGGGCCAACGATTGCCGACCCCGTATCCTGGGCAATCATCAGCTCACGGAACGGGTCCAGACGCTCCATGTTGTCTCCAATCGGCAGCATCGCATCGAGAAAGATCGGCAGTCCGTAAAAATGGTGCTCCGGATCGATTGCCAAACTATGGCGCGGCGTAAGTTGCACACCCTGTGCGCCAACCGGGCCGAGATCAGGATCGAGATCCTCGATCTGGCGAAAGAAGATGTAGGACGGGTTGTGCCGCAGGAGCCTGTCCGCCTCCTCGGGATGGGCGCGCAGCCAGGCTTTCATGCCTTCCGCTGTCATCGGATCGGGGCCTAGCCCCAAACGGCGCATTTCCCGGCCGACCGAGCGATAGGCATGATCGTTGCGCCCGGCATAGCCGATACGCAGCGCCGTGCCGTCCCGCAACAACAGCCGCGCAGACCCCTGGACATGAACGAAGAAGGCTTCGATAGGATCATCGAGATAGGCGATGACTGCTGCAGCGCCTTTCAGCGCCCCGTCCATGATGTCGCCACGTGTCGGGCTTAGATCAAGGTCATCGGCAAAGGCAAGGATCGGAACGGAGAACCTGTCGGTCCGGGTGCGCGAAGCGGGCAGTTCAGGCTCGAAATATCCGGTCAACAGGCTGCCCTCGCCACCGGTATCGAGCCGTTTCGGTGTGAACCAGGTCTCGAAGAACCGACGCGCATCGTCCATGCCTGAGGCGGTAGCGGCTTCACAGGCCATCTGCCAAGGGTCGGGCCGCGTCGTGGGCGTCGCACAGGATCGCTGGAAGGCAGCTAAGGCACCTTCATGACCGGCCGAGGCCCAGTCCGGCAATGCGGTCCAATCAACCTCTTCCAGCACAGTAGGCAGCTCCGGGAGCAGGCGCATTATAGGTGGGTCAGGATCCGCATAAGGCGCAGCCCGCACTGTGGCTGTCATGGCCGCAAGCAGCAGCACACCCGCCGCAAGCCACCTCATTTATCAGCCATCCGACGATTGAGATCACCGACTGATCGTGCGCGCAAAACGCTACAGGGCACTGTCGCATGCCGAGCCGACCGTGCCACGTCACTCAGAATCTTCGGTTGCGACCAACTTCCAGTTCGGGTCACGCGAGGTCGTATCCCGCGAAAAGGTCCAGATGTCGGTAACGTCCGCGACGCGATTGGGGTCACCTGAGACCACGTCACCATCGGCCCCGTGTACCGCGGACACGATCTTGGATTGAAACCGAACGGTCACGAAGGCAGCCTTGTTGCGCAATTCCGCATCGGTGATCTCCGCCTCGTCGATCGAAACGAGATTGGACATCATCGTCTCGTCGGCGCGCTCACGGGCGTCGATTGCCGAAACAAAGCCGTCATAAACGTCACGCGCAAGCAAAGGTCTGAGCGATCGCCGGTCGCCGTTCGCGAAGGCCTGAACGATCATCTCATAAGCGATCTGGGCGCCCTCAATGAAGGTCTTAGGATCAAAGCTCGGATCAACGTCGTAGATCTGCCGCAAGCCTTCGCCGACAGCCCCATCCGGGAAAGTCGGAGCGGGAACACCATCATACTCGTCCTCAAGCTCGCCATTGCCGCGCGGGGGCAATGACACCACATTATCATTGCTTTGCTGAGACCGCTCGGCGGGGCTCGGGTAACCGCTTCCCGGCGGCGGTTCATTGCCGGTGCGACGACCCAGGACGCTACGCAGCCGCAAGAACACGACAATCGCGACAACGAGGAAAATAATCGTAACCGGATCGAATAGAGGGTTCATGCGTTCTCGCTGGGAGATTGTGCGGGGTCTTGGCCTGCCGCACTATACTTAAGCCGTTGGCCATGTCGATCCAAGGGCCAAAGCGGAATTCCCTGGCGACTTGATCCAGATTCATCGACGATGTCTCAGCGCCGATATTGAATGATGGCATCATAAAAAGACAAGAATTAGGAACGTCTCCGTTATGCCCCTGCTCGTTCTGAGCGCCCTGTTCATCGGCGTCCCGTTGCTCGAAATCGCGCTGTTCATTCAAATCGGCGGATTGATCGGGCTGTGGCCAACTTTGCTCGTCGTTCTTCTGACCGGCATTGCCGGAGCATTTCTGTTGCGTCAGCAAGGACTTGGCGTTGCAGCCGAGATCGATCGCTCAGTCCGGGACGGTGGCTTGCCAGCTCAAGCGCTGCTATCTGCGCTGTTCATCGGTATCGCTGGATGCCTGCTTCTAACGCCCGGATTTTTCACCGACACAATCGGGTTTTTACTGTTTGTGCCGGGTTTTCGCCGGTGGGCTGGGCGTCAACTCATAAGCACCATGCGCCACCGCGTCACGGTACAGACAGCACATTTCGGCGAAGACCCGTTTGCTGGCCACCCAAACCCGAGGGGTGGAAACCCATCGGGGCCGGTTATCGATGGCGAGGCAGTGGATGTCAGTGATATCGACCCGGAGCGGCCGGACAGTCCGTGGCGCAACAGCTGATCTTACGGAGTTTTTGCGCCTGGTTGCCGTAGGTTGAGGCGCATGCTAACCCCACGCGCGAATTAAGACCGGTCGTGCTCTGAAATAGCCTGTTTCCAATAAGTTTGAGAGTGCCATCTCAGCTTGAAAACCTACGGTCAGAACGCTCGAGTTCGAGCCTTCGGCGTGACATTGCCACGGAAGCGTGGCATGCGATGCAAACAATCATGACATTTGTCTGAGGGGATTAGTATGGCGGACGACAACACCGACGGCGCAAACTCGGGCGCCGCAGCAACCACCGGCGCAGCCGCATCGGATGCAGCGCAAGCCAAGCCGCCCGCAGTGTCCGTTACCGGGCAATACATCAAGGATCTGTCCTTCGAATTGCCCGGCGCGCCGCAATCCCTGCTCGACCTCAAGGGTCAGATGCCACCAATGAACCTGCAGATCGCGGTTCAGGTGAAGCCCGTGTCCGAAACGGACTATGATGTCGAGCTGAAGGTCGAAGCGCGCGGCGGCGATGAAGCCAAGCCCGTTTTCAATCTCGAACTGGTCTATGCCGGCCTGTTCAAGATCGAGAATGTATCAACGCAGCAACTGCACCCCTTCGTGCACATCGAGTGCCCGCGCATGCTGTTCCCCTTCGCCCGGCAGATCATCGCCGACACAGTCGGCTCGGCAGGCCTGCCGCCGATTATGCTACAGCCAATCGATTTCGCCGGTCTCTACCGCCAGCGCATGCAGCAAATGGCGCAACAGCAGCAGGCACAAGCGAACGCGTAGGGTCTCAGCACCTCAACTGACACCAACTTTGAGACAGGGCGTCGCATATTTATGCGGCGGTCTCATCTGTCTTGGTG
This sequence comes from Pseudomonadota bacterium, assembly GCA_039819185.1. Lineage (GTDB taxonomy): Bacteria > Pseudomonadota > Alphaproteobacteria > Rhizobiales > Tepidamorphaceae > JBCBSK01. The sequence continues at coordinate 39,591 of JBCBSK010000004.1, forward strand.
TCCTTGTCGGCATAGGCCGAATCATCGTCCAGAAACCGCTGCCACGCAGCGGTCGCGCCGATAGATGCCACGAACGCGGCATGGCGCGCAATATCGTCGTCGCTGAGAAACGAAGGCAGGGGGACAGACCGCGGCCGTGTCGGTTTGCGCGGAACATAGCTGCCTGAGTTCGCGTCCAGTCCAAGTGCCGCTTGTCGCTCGCCCATCAGCTCAAGATAGACCTCGGCGAGTAACTGCGCATCGAGGAGCGCGCCATGCTTTTCGCGGTTGGAATTGTCAATCCCGAAGCGGGCGCAGAGATCGTCGAGCCGATTGCCACCTCCGGGGAAACGCCGGCGCGCTAGAACCAGTGTATCAACAACGCGTCCCTGTCCAAGCGCGTCCTCGCCAACACGGGCGAATTCGGCATTGATGAAGCCGATATCGAACGGCGCGTTGTGGATGATCAGGCGCGCTTCGCCGATGAAGCTCAGAAAATCCGGCGCAACCTTCGAGAACACCGGCTTGGTGTCAAGAAACGCATTGTCCAACCCATGGATATCAACGGCACCTTGAGAGACCGGGTGTTCGGGGTTGATGTAGACATGGTATTCGGCACCAGACGGAATCCGGTTCAAAAGCTCTACACATCCGATCTCGATGATCCGATCGCCGGCCTTCGCATCAAGGCCCGTCGTTTCGGTATCGAGCACAATCTCACGCATAGGCTACATCCGGCTGCTATTGGTCGGCGTGTTTGGTCTCGAGCAGAACCAATGCTTCAAGACCGGCATCACTCAGCTCATCGCTGACACAGCCCGCAAGATAGCGGCGACCTGACGCTCGGCGGAATCGAAGCCACGACTTGTATCCACAACAAAATGTGCCCGCTGGCGCTTTTCAGGATCGGGCATCTGCCGCGCCAAAATACCGTCGAGCTTGTCGGGTGTCATTTCGGGGCGTTTCAACACGCGTGCGCGCTGGACATCCGCAGGTGCTGAACAGACAATCACCGCATCGCATCGGGCGTCGGCGCTGGTTTCAAACAGCAGCGGAATTTCGAGGATCGCAGCTCGAACACCTTTTGCCTCAGACTGCTTGAGGAAAGCGATCTCCCGGTTCCGCACCAAAGGATGAACGATCTGTTCCAGGCGCTTGAGATGATCGGGCTGTCCAACGACTTGATCCGACAATCGTCCGCGATCAACGCCACCTGGCCCAGTTGTGCCCGGAAAGGCGGCTTCGATCAGAGGCACAGCATCGCTTTCATAGAGGTCATGCACGACAGCATCTGCATCATGCACCGGGCAGCCATACGCGGCGAACATCCGTGCTGTCGCTGACTTGCCCATCCCGATCGAGCCCGTGAGACCGAGAATCAGCATAATCAACCGTCTCCAAGATGCGCGACGATATGGCGACGCAGGTCGCCTGTGACTGCGGGTCGCGTGCCGAACCAGCGCTCGAAGCCAGGCACTGCCTGATGCAGCAGCATACCAAGGCCATCGACGGTCCGGCATCCAGCGGCACGAGCCGTCGTAAGAAGGTCTGTTTCAAGCGGCACGTAGACCAGGTCGTTGACGATCGTGTTCGGACTTAAGATCGAGAGATCACTGTCGAGCGGCGGCTTTCCGATCATGCCAAGCGATGTCGCGTTGATGATGAGATCCGCGTCGACCGCAGCGGGTGAAAGATCCGCCATTGCCACAGTAATGAGATCGCTGTCCTGTCCGTTGAAACTCTCGGCCAAAGCGGTTGCCCGGTCCAGAGAGCGGTTGGCAATCACGATTCTAGGAACGCCACGGGTGGTGAGACCATAAATGACCGCGCGGGCAGCTCCTCCGGCACCAAGCACGAGCGCAGTTTGTGTCTCGGTCTGCCAGTTAGGCATAGCAGCATCGAGATTGGCCAGAAAACCAAGCGCATCCGTGTTGCCGCCCCAAATAGTGCCCTGCTCAACCCACAGCGTATTCACTGCGCCAATCGCTTGCGCCGCATCGTCAAGCCGGTCGAGGAAACAAACGATCGTCTCCTTGTGCGGAAGCGTGACATTGCCGCCGGCATAGACGCCATCGCGAAGCTTTGTGACAAAACCTGCCAAATCGTCAGGCACGACATGCAGCGGATCGTAGTATCCCGTCAGCGCGAGTTCCTTAAGCCAATAGCGATGTATCAGCGGTGAGCGTGAATGCGCGATTGGATCGCCAATCACAACCGCATGGGGTCCGGCATATCGTGTCATATCGACCTGGCGAGGTGACCATCTTCGCGCAGAAACGCCAAAAGAGGCAGAAGCGGCAAACCGAGGATCGTCCAATAGGCACCATCAATTCGGTCAAAGAGCTGAATGCCGAAACCTTCAATCCTATAGCCGCCAACGCTGCCCATGGCATCGTCGCCGATGCGGGCCAGATAACGGCCGATCTCTGCAGGGCCCATTGCGCGCATCGTCAGCCAGGCCGTATCCGCATAGGACCATTCGATCACACCATCACGTGCAACCGCGACAGCTGAATGTAGTCCATGGGTCTTTCCTGATAAATCTAGCAGGTTACGCCGTGCTTCTTCGATCGACCGTGCCTTTTGAAAAACGCGACGCTCCAGAGAGAGAGTCTGATCCGCGCCGATGACGGTAAAGCCAGGATGGCGTGCGCTCACATGGCTGGCCTTTGCTTCAGCAAGAACCGTTGCGACATCCTCAGGCGACAAATCACCATCCCCGGTCAACGCCGCGATCATCGATGTTTCATCGAGATCGGCTGGATCTGTGTCGAGATCCAGACCAGCATTGCGCAGCATGTCAGCGCGTGTGGCACTTCCCGAGGCAAGAATCACAGTCATCAAAAGCCCCGCAAACAACACCTAGCTATAGTTGCAATACGCGTGTTCATACGTTGGCATGCCGGCATGTTCAATGCTGGATTTAGTGGTCAATCCGTGCCCTGAACTGGCGTTCGTTTAGCAGTGCCAGTACGGCGGCTGCCGTTTCCTCAATCGAGCGGCGAGTCACATCGATGGTCGGCCAGCTGCGCCGGCCGCAGAACTTGCGGGTACGGGCCACTTCTTCGGCGACTGCATCTCTGTCGACATAGGAAGTGGTGTCATCGGCATTCAGGCTAAGCAGGCGGTTTTGGCGGATCTGCACGATCCTGTCCGGACTTGCAATAAGACCCACGACAAGTGGTCCAGTCTCAGGATCGATCTCGTCGAGTTTTTCCGGCAGCGGGATATCAGGCACAATCGGCACATTGGCAACACGAACACCACGATTGGCGAGGTAAATGCTGGTTGGCGTCTTCGACGTTCGGCTCACCCCAAGAAGCACAATGTCAGCTTCGTTCAGATCGTCCGGTAGCTGACCGTCATCATGGACAAGCGCGAAGTTCAGTGCATCGATGCGGCGAAAATACTCCTGATTCAGAACATGCTGACCACCAACGGTCGGGTTCTTCTCAAGCCCGAGATAGGACTGGAAAATGCGCAAGACCGGCTCCAAGACAGACACGCAGGGAACCCCAAGCTCCTTGCAACGTGTCTCGAGCCAGTCGATCAGATCCTGATCGATCAACGTATAGAGGACCAGGCCCGGGGCGGCCTCGATCTCGGCCAGAACACGGTCGAGTTGCTTGCGCGAGCGTACCAACGGATAGACATGGTCGATCGACCGCACACTTGAGTATTGCGCGGTTGCAGCCCTCGCCACAGCGATCAGGGTTTCGCCTGTGGCGTCAGAAATCAGATGCAGATGGACATAAGAGCTCGCCATTCAAATCCGCTCATAACAAACCTTGGCGGCTGTGGATATCCGGCTGATTGTTCGACCAGCTCCGGGCATGCCTGTCTGAGTTTCCCCGAGCTTCGGAAACTGTTCAACGAACAGTTCGATGACAGCGATGGGAAAAGGGGTGTGGAGAACATCCGAACAAGGATTCAAAGGAGACCAATCAAGAGCCAATGGCGACATGAGACCTGCTGCTAGCGCTTTGACTCAACGATAAGACTCACACTGTCAGACCCAACTGGCCATATCCAAAATGCCAACAGCGGTTTTGTCGCATGTGAGGAATGCCGGGGATACATCTCCTCCCCGTTATCAAGGGTTAATAAACAGTTAACAAAATAAGAGTCCTTTTATGGTTTTAGATAAGGGAATGGGATCGAACTCTGAAAAGAAGCTTCTCAGGGTTCTATCCGGTCAAAGTGGGTCACCTCCACCAATCTGGCTCATGCGACAGGCGGGACGTTATCTACCAGAATACCGTGCGCTTAGAGCCAAAGCAGGATCGTTCCTCGATCTTTGCTACACACCGGACTACGCGATCGAAGTGACGCTGCAGCCAATCTGTCGATTCGGTTTCGACGCATCGATCCTGTTTTCAGACATTCTTGTCGTTCCCGACGCCCTTGGCCAAAAGCTTTGGTTTGTTGAGGGCGAGGGGCCGCGCCTTGAACCGATCTCCCAGATCTCAGACCTGGGATCATATGATCGTCGTGCATTCCTTGATCATCTGCGGCCGGTTTTTGAGACCGTAACGGGACTGCGGTCTGCGCTGCCGAAGGAGGTCACGTTGATCGGGTTTTGCGGCGCGCCGTGGACGGTTGCGAGTTACATGGTGGCAGGCCGCGGCACGCCGGACCTTGCGCCGCTCCGTGCACTTGCTGAAACGGCGCCGCAGCGCTTGCGGGGGATTATCGATCGTCTGGTGGAAGCTTCGATCGACTATCTTATTGCTCAAGTTGAAGCCGGTGCAGAGGTGCTGCAGATCTTCGAGAGCTGGGCGCAAGTGCTCGACGGACCGGCCTTTGCCACCTGGTCGCTTGACCCGGTCGGTCGGATCATTAGCGGCGTTCGGGCAATTCACCCGGATGTCCCGATCATTGTCTTTCCGCGTAAGGCCGGCGAGGGCTATGGTCGGGTTGTGGAGACGCTTCCCGTAAATGCGGTGTCGATAGATCCAGAGCTAGATCTCGCTTGGGCACGTGACCATCTGCAAAGTCATGTTGCCGTTCAAGGCAATATTGATCCGCAATCGCTGGTCAAGGGACCTGATGCGATCGATCCTGCCGTTGATCGTTTGGTTTCGACACTTGGTGATGGACCATTGATCGTCAATCTCGGACATGGGATCGACAAGACGACGCCGATTGAACATGTCGAACATCTGATCCGCCGAGTGCGAGGCTAGATTATGTCGATCAAAGAGGTTGGCC
>JBCBSK010000005.1:0-41771 GCA_039819185.1 Pseudomonadota bacterium
AGCCGCCCAACGACCCTGTCCTTATCCAAAGTTGCTTTCGAGAGCCCCAGGAAGTCGGCGGCTTGCGCGGTGGTCAAACGGCGGTTCAGTTGGAGTGTCATTGCACCCTCCTTTGACTGGTTGCGATGGAGGGTGACTAAGGCGACAGCTCAGTCGGAAATAGGCGTCACGATTTAATTGGCGCGCCGTTTCGATTTCCGGCGACCTGCCTTGCCCCAGTCAGGGTACTTCTCGACAACCGCGGCCCAGGCTCGATTGAAAGCTCTCCGTGACACCTTGCGCCAGCGCTTTTTTACATCAGCCCAGCGCTCCTCTTTTACCATTATTGGCGGACCGACCGCCGCAACCTCAAAGAGGTAAGCCCGCACCTGGGTCTCATCAGCAGCAGTCGATTGGCTGCCCTTTGGGGCATGGGACGACGCACCCTCTGCCGGGTCGAGAGTTCCGACGAACCGAACCAACCCTGGCAGCCAATCACAGCCCGGCAATTTGATCCTTGATTCCACAATGTCGATCTCAAGGAGACTGTGACTCGTCGCCTGCACGCTGGAGACGGCCCGATATTCGGCATTCGGTCCCGGCGGATAGAGCACAAGAAGCTCGAAGCCACCCCGCGCGAAGGTCTCGGCCAGATCCCAATGGAGAAAGCCGTGATCCATGGGTTCGAATTCGAGCTCCTCGGGGTCCGCGCGCGCAGCCTCTCGCTGCTGCTCTTTGGCCACCCGATAGGTCGCGAAGTCTGTCGGGAACAGCACCTCAAGCGCACGGTCGATCTCCATGCCGTTGCGCCATTGATCGAGCATGCCCCGTTGATGGAACTGCAGTCGGACGAACTGGAAATCGTCGACCCGCACCTGCCAATTCAGTCCGCGAAACGGGAAGTCGACTAGACTGGCGCCCACCCAGACCGAGGGATGCAACTCGAACCGAACGGTCTCGACCTCTGTCGCCGGTGTCCCGAAAGCGACGATCTCTCCCGCGGCCAATCGCGAGAGCAAGTCACGAACGACGGCCTTCGCCGACTCTAGGCGATTTTGTCTTGCCTGCCTGAAAGCGGGATGGCGCGTTGCTTGCGCGATTGCCTTTCGCTCGGCGGCGCTTAACGCTGGGTCGGGCCATGGGTCGAGCTTGTCCCGGAGCTTTCGTCCGCGTCGTGCCGGCTAGCCGATACTCCACCTCTGGCCAGGCCTCATAGTAGGCAAGGCTATCCCGCTCGAAAGCGTTGCTGAGTTTTGGGTCAGTTAGGTACAGCAAGGCGGACCGCGGCACGTGCCCGCCCGGCGGTTCGTCAATGCGCCATGCCGTTGTGTCATTCGCCATTGGGAAAGCGAACCTGGCCGGCGTCCCTTCGTCAAGCTTTGGTGAGCGGCATCCGATGGCAACCGCATGCGGCGTCCGATGCAGAGTTCCTAGTCAGACTCATCACATCCCGGCCCTACCTGCGGGGCGAGAGGTTGTAGGCCGCTGTTGACCGTGCGCCGAGCCTAGAGCAGATTCAATCTAATCGAGGTCATATCCAGCGGCGGCGAAATAGTTGACGCATTCGTGTGGTGTGAAGGTTTCGATGGCGGTGGCGACGGCGCTCCAGAGGTCGTCAATGGTGCGTTTGGCGGCCTTGCGCAGCAGGGCCTTGAGCTTGGCGAAGGCCATTTCGATCGGATTGAAGTCGGGGCTATAGGGCGGTAGGTAGAGCAGCTTGGCACCGGCGGCTTCGATGGCTTGGCGCACGCCGGAGACTTTGTGGGCCGGCAGATTGTCCATGATGACGATGTCGCCCGGCGTCAGGTCGGGGACCAGGACGCGGCGGACATAGACCAGGAAGGCCTCGCCATCCATCGGCCCGTCGAGCAGCCAGGGCGCCGTCAGACCGTTCAGGCGCAGGCCAGCGGTAAATGTCGTCGTCTTCCAATGGCCATGCGCGATGCCGGCCCGGCAGCGTTGGCCGCGCGGGGCTCGCCCTCTCAGCCGTGCCATCTTGGTCGAGGCACTGGTCTCGTCGATAAAAATCAGCCGGCTGGGGTCGAGATCGATTTGGCCGTCGAACCAGGCTTGGCGTGCGGCCTTGACGCCCGGCCGGTCTTGCTCGGCGGCATGCGCTGTCTTTTTTTGAACGTCCAGCCGCGCCTGCGCAGGAAGACGCAGACCGTGGCCGGGCAGGTCTTCACCCCGCACTCGGTCGCCAACCGAGCGGTGATCTCCGCCAACGAGATGTCCTTGCGCGCCTCCACAAGGTCGAGGATGTAGCCTTCATGGGCATCAAGCTTGGAGCCGCCGGGGTTGCCCTGTCGGCCAGGCTGCACATCCCCCGTGCGCCGTCAGCGCCGATGCCATGACCCCGCCGTGGCGATCCCGATCGCAAACTGACGCGCCGCCTCACGGGTCGAAAGCCCACCTTCGATCGCGTCAATCACCCGCTGCCGCAAATCCACACTGTATGCCCGCGCCATGCTCCCTCTCGAATCAGAAGCAAACACGGAATCACGATCCAGACCTCTTGGGAATCCCCTCCGACTCCGCTTTGATCAAACCGGCTCTAGGTGCCGGCGTTGTGGCGCTTGGTTGGTTTGCATCCTTGCGGTGAGATGCAGCAATCTAAGCGCCGCGATTGGCGAGCTGATCTGCGGCCGCATGTCACGAGAGGCGATCAACAAGAGTAGATACTGTGTTCAACGAAAACAGATAATGCGTCTCGAGCACCGCGATCGGTGTGACACCTATAAATAGTTTCTTTCCAACTATTTTCGGCATTTCTCAAGCATCGATTATATGCGGCGGCCAGTATCCTATGGTGATAGGTCGATAAATCCCGCAATATCAATCCTTTAATGCCCGTCTATAGCTGGTCGGCTGCAACGCTGACGAGAAGCAGATGACGACTCACGCGAGAATGATGATCGAAATTTTCTATTAATGAAGCTCGGCAGCTTGTGGATGAAAATGTCGATAAAGGCAACTTTTTGTTTGCCATCTATACCGAGGTATGCACGGTAGAAACAGCTGTGTGTGGATCTATGGGGAGTGGTCAGTCACCAAATGCCAATCACAAAAACGAGTGCCTTCCATTGAGGTTGATTGAGAGACTGATGCCGTTTCCTCGGCAAGCATCCAAACTGTTTCGATGCCTGTCAGAAGGCTCGGTCGAACGCCGTCGATGCGCAGCATGAACTTGGCAACAAATGAGGCGAATCCAGTCTCGGTTTTCCGAATTTCATTTCTTTGAGGACTCAGAGCTCATGCAACGCAAGGAAATTCAATTCAATCCGAGAGCACTACTTTTCACTTTCGGGTGTTCAGTGTTTCTGGCCAATTGCGCTGCTCGTCCAGCACCAGAGCAAGTATCCTTTGATCCGATTGCCATAGAAGATGAAGGCTGCATCACAAATCATCCCGGCTACATCGGAGAAGGTGCTTACATCGACGTTACATACAGCAGTCAATCCAGTTGGAGGCCAAATGGATTCAACATTCTGCCTCTGCTTGATGCACAAGCCTACTCAATTAGTCCCAGCGCGGTGCCAGACTTTGCGATTGCCGGTGGTTATGCGGGCGGCAATACCTTCGGCATTGTGAGTGAGATGTTGCTCGCGCCTGAGTGCCAAATCTACACGGTAATCACTATTCGAACGGACGATGCCGAAGAGATCGAGGTTCAACGCGTCGAGGATTGGTCGTCAGTAGCAGGACCAGAAGCCGTTGACGCATTAGCAAACCTCGAGAGGGAATGCAGTGAGATGCGCCGAGAGGTCGCGGTTGCCCGGTTTGGAGATCCGGGAACGCGCGCTCCAGACGGAGTGGTTTCAGCAACTGCCGATTCATCCGATTACTGCCAAGCGGTCGCGCAATCGCTAACCTACGGGCTGCAGATTCATGGCCCAGAAGGCATTCTTTTTATCTCCAATGTGTTCGGTGATTTGTACGTGAGAGGAGAGGGGTAATGGCGTCAAGATACGAATATTACATTCCAGGCCCAGGTATACAGGACACGACCGTCAGCTATTGGGGTGACATCGGCATCACACACGACTACAGCCCAACCTTTGATCGAATCATTGATATTTTACCAACAATTGATTACTCGGGAATTGGCCTTTCGCCAATCGAACAATATTGGCCCGGGCTTTCACAAATACATATCGAGCCGTCCAGTATCCCGGGAGTAAATGGACTAAATATTACTACTCATGGACAATTTTCCGGTTGGTACTCTGCATCAGTCTGGGCGGGGGATATATACAGGCAGTTTGCGAATATAGACACGATTTACCTAACTTACTCCGAGAATGCGGACTCGGGAAGAGTAATTGGAACAATTATCCACGAAATGCTTCATGAAAGCAGCTTGATTGATTTACAATCTGAGGTCTTTTTCGAAGATCTTATAGCCGGAAATTTCGGAGTAGACCAGGGATCAGAACACTACAAAGATATCTTGGCAGATATCGAACACATAATCATCTGGGACATGGTGCATGTTGTAGTCCAAGACAACCTGGGTGAGTTGGCAAGTTATCCACTTGGTAGTCCCACACGCAGCTTTTACGAAACCGCACTCCGGTCGACGCTGCTAGAGGCGCAGTATCTGGAACCGGACACGGTTGTCGATGCAATCTCGGCCGAGCCGATAATTGCTGACCCCGACCGATTTGCGTCGATCCAAGCGTCTCAGACTCTTCCTATTCGATACAGCTACGAGGCTCTTCCGGGTGCATTGAAGCTAGCAAATGGTCAGACCCTGTTACGCGAGGAGTTGGCCTCAAACCTTGTGCGATTGGGTAACGAGGTCACGGTCTACGTTCCGGGCGCGAAGGGTAGCAAGGGCTACGACGCTACGATATCGGGCGGCGGACCGGCTGGAAACCGAGACGGTGGGTATTGGCACCAAGTATCATTCGGTTCACATACCGAAAGCGTCTATGTGCCGAGCCACGAAGCCCCGGGCGGCCATAGTGAACTGACCCAAAACGAAATTGCCCAGCGAGCTTATGAAGAAGCAGAAGCTGCCGGGCGACTGCCACCGGATTTTACGGGGGAAGAGAGTGATGGATTCAACCCGAAGACCGGTGGATTTGATTGGGACGCTGCTGGTCAGTTTACTGGCACTGGAGGATTGTATCCGATCCTGCTGGACATCAACGGTGACGGCGAAATTGCCTTGTCGTCATTCGGCGCTAGCACAGCTTACTTCGATGTTGATAACGACGGCTACGATGAGCAAGCGACATGGATCGGAGTTGATGACGATACCGGTGCAGTAGAGGATGGGTTCCTGGTTGCCGACCTGAATGGCGACGGCAACATAGTCGCGGCGGAACTGGCATTCGCCTATCAAACGGCGGATCCAACCGATACTGACCTAGAAGCTTTTGCGACATTGTTTGATAGCAATGATGACGGGGTTGTTGATAGCCTAGACGCAGACTGGCAGTCACTAAACGTCTGGTTGGATTCCGACCGAGATGGCCAGGTCGATGTGGGTGAACTCAGCACTCTCGCCGATTCGGGCATCGTCTCAATAGACGTTGATCTACAAGAAGGTTCTTGGGTCCCGGTCGATGAAATGACAGACGCGGAGCTGGCCGGTTTTGGCATCAGTCGCGGGGACATCGGCTTCGTGTCGACGCCTGGAGTTGAAGACAGACTTGCCGGCATCTTACCAGACGGAGCCGTTTTATTCGGAATAACTCGATACACCGCTAATGGCGGAACGCAGATAGCCGCAGATATTGGGCTTCTCTACAATCAAGATGGCTTCCAAACGCAGACCGATACGGAAGGGAACCTGGAGATCCGTGCTGAGACCGGAAGCGTCATTTTCGAGATCAATGACGCGAATGGCGCAGCGGTAAACCTTTCAACTGCCGGATACGACGCAGTCTACGGCGGTGAAGGCAACGATACAATTTCTGCGGGATACTCCGACGGTCACTACGGCAGCGTGATCATAACCGGCGGTTCGGGAGCCGACCGTCTGACGGGGTCCGCCGGCACGGACCTTATCGCGGGTGATGCAGGCAACGACACGCTGATTGGCCAGGATGGTGACGATATCCTATTCGTCGACGCCGACGATCTGTCGAGTGGATACGTCGACGGCGGCGCTGGTTTTGATACCGTTCATGTCACACGTTGGCAGGTGGGCGATCCTGGCGTTCTGCTGACCCTCTCTGACCTTAGCGTTGAGGCAGTTGTCGGGACCGATGGTAACGACAGCATTAGCACCGGAACTACACAGCTGGATAACGATGGAAGTTCAGTTGGCGTGTCGCTCTTTGGACGGGCAGGAGACGACAGCCTTACCGGTGGCGCTGGCGGTGACATGCTGTCCGGAGAGGCGGACAACGATACCCTGCTCGGTGGGGACGGCGACGATACCATGTTTGCCGGAGTGGGTTCGGACAGTCTTGTCGGAGGCGCCGATAACGACATGCTGGACGGCGGAGCCGATAATGACGTGTTGGTCGGCGCGAGCGGAAAGGACACCCTAGCCCTTGGGCTCGGTGACGACACTCTAACAGGCGGTTCCGATGGGGATACTTTCTTCTATCGACCTGGTAGTGGCGACGACACGATTACCGACTTTCAACCCGGGATCGATCGCCTAGAATTGAGCCTGACGGCCGAAGCCGACGTTGACATTGCCGCCGACGGCGCCGATGCGTTGATCACCATCCAACTGAGCGAGGGGACGGACACCATCCGGCTACTGGGTGTGAATCCGGCCGGCCTGCAAGCCGACGACATTCTGTATGGGTTTGTCGACGGTACCGATGGCTCGGACACGCCACTGGACGGAAACGCAATGGCTAACGTCATCGCCGGCAAGGATGGCGACGACGTGATTGTAGCCGGCGAAGGCGCTGACAGGGTATTGGCCGGCAAGGGAAACGATAGCATCTCTGGTGGTGACAGCGACGATCAGATCTTTGGCGAAGGTGGCGACGATACACTGCGCGGCGACGCTGGTGACGACGCATTGGAGGGGGGCGCCGGCGACGATAGTATCGATGGCGGCATTGGCGAAGACCTACTCGTTGGTGCCGGCGGTAATGACTCAATCTTCGGTGGCGACAATCAAGATGGCCTCTTCGGTGGTTCAGGCCACGATACGCTAGGCGGCGGAGAAGGCGATGATGCGGTCGACGGTGGCACCGGCGACGATCTTGTTTCCGGTGGAGCGGGAGAGGACGCGTTAGTCGGAGGCCGCGGAGCCGACACCCTCGACGGCGGCACAGAAAACGACCTGATCTCCGGCGGTGAGGGAAGTGATCAACTGACCGGCGGTGCAGGTGACGACGCACTTATCGGCGGCCTTGGAAACGATACGATGACCGGTGGCACTGGCGCCGACGTGTTCAGGTTTGCCACCGGTGACGGCGACGACGTGATTACGGACTTCGAGGCAGGCGCCGATCGCATTGATCTGTGGTATGTGACAAGCACAAATGTAAGCGTGACGGCGGATGGTGCGGATGTCTTGGTGGACACTGGCGATGGCACGCTGCGGGTTCAAGGCGCCAGCGTCGCGGCGGTCGCGACAGCCCTCAACTACGCGCAGCAAACAGGAACCGGAAGCAATGACTCGCTAACAGGCCATGACGGAGTGAATCTGTTGGTCGGTGGTGCGGGATCTGACACGCTCGCCGGTCAGGGCGGTGATGACGCCATGTCCGGTGGCCCCGGTGCCGATAGCCTCAATGGCGGGGATGGCAATGATCGGCTGGAGCCTGGTTCCGGCAATGACACACTGACCGGCGGTGCGGGTGACGATGGATTCGTCTTTGAGGCCAATGGTGGCGACAACGTCATCGAAGACTTCGTTTCCGGTGAAGACTTTCTGGTCTTTCGCGGGCTTAGCCGTGATGACCTCACCGTAGAGCCCGATCCGGCCAACAGCTCAAATGCACGCATTGCGTTCACCGGCGGTTCGGTGGTCCTGGTCGGTGTTCCGTCGAGTGCGGTTGCCGAAAGTGATCTGGTGTTTGCCAAGACCGAGACCAGCGAATGGAGCAACACCTGGGCCGGTACGCTTGACAGTGATTCGATCTCCGGCGGCTATGGAGATGACCGTCTCTACGGAGACGCCGGGGACGACACTCTGAGCGGCGACCAAAATGACGACCTGTTGTTTGGAGAGTCGGGCGCCGATCTACTTGACGGCGGATCCGGCAATGACGGACTTGCCGGTGGCCGCGGTGATGACACGCTGATTGGTGGCGAAGGATCAGACCAGCTGACAGGCGGCATCGGGAGTGACAGTTTGACCGGCGGCGAAGGCAGCGATGTTTTCGTTGTGTCGGAAGGTGATGGTGTTGACACGATTACCGATTTCCATGGATCTGAGGATCGGCTGAGCATTCAGGTCGACGATCCGTCGACGGTTTCGGTCTCTGTCGGTGCCGGTAACACCGTGGTCAGCTATGGCTCGAGGGGAGACCAAATCATACTGGCCGGTGTCGCTTTGCTAGACCTGCTGGCAAGTGGCAGGGTTACGATTAGTTGGGCGGGCAACGACTATGGCGAAGGCCATCAAGGCACGGATGCCGCCGACCAAGTCACCGCCGGCGAGGGCAATGACACCGTCCGCGGCGAGTCTGGCGACGACGTTGTTGACGGCGGATATGGCAACGATCTTTTGATCGGTGACGAGCTGTCCAGCGGGTCGCTGCCGGACCACGTGATTACGCTCGAAGCTTGGAGCCCGGTGAATGATCCGGTCGATATGTGGGTACGGGTCAATGGCGCTTGGGTAGGCTCAGCGACTGTGGACGCCGACTATGGCGGCGCCGCGCAGACCGTCACCTTCACTGTCGATGGCGACGTGGCGCTCGACGATCTGGAAATCGGAATCTCGAACGCCAGCGACCTTATCGTCAAGTCCATTGAGGTTAGCGGGCGCACGGTGTCGCACGACTATATGACTTCGACGGATCTGCCTTGGCATTATGAGGACCGCTATAGCGAAGACCTGATCGCTGTTAATACCGCGACGGACGTCCATTTCAACATTGGTCCGTTTGGTCTACGCAACGATGTTCTGTCGGGCGGCGGTGGCAATGACACGCTGCACGGTAATGATGGGTATGACGTGCTCGCGGGCGGCAACGATGATGATGTTGTCGAGGGTGGAAAGGGCAACGACACGCTATCAGGCGACGCGGGCGAAGACACTCTCGATGGCGGTGATGGAGACGACTGGATAGCGGGCGGTGAAGGTGACGATACGCTGACTGGCGGAGATGGGGAGGACTTCTTCCAAGTATCGTTCGATAGTGGTGACGACATCATTACCGATTATGAGCCGGGCGAAGACGCACTCTATTTGGGCGAACTGGGCGAGGGTGATGTAACAATCACGGAGGAGACAACCGGCAGTTGGCCCAACCAACAGGTCAAGACGATCATCAGCTACGCAGGTGGCAGTGTCACGCTAGAGGGTGTCTCCAAAGGCGACTTGGGCGAGCTGGATCTGCTGTACCATTATGCGGGAGCTACGCCGATCGACGATATCGCGATCGGCCGGCAGGGCGCGGACAAAATCGAAGCTCTGCAAGGAAATGACCTGGTCGATGGCGGGGCCGGCAACGACACCATCCACGGCGAGTTCGACACTGGTGCGGAAGCCAAAGGCTCGCTGCTGACAATCGTCGCATCCGGCGAGCATTTCCAAGGCGCTCCAGAGATGCAGGTTACGCTTAAGAATGCGCAGGAAGGGACGAGGAGCAATAACTATACGACCGACATCACGTACGCCCCCATCGCGGTCAATGAGGTCTTTGGAACGGATGAGCCCGGCACCTACAGCTTCCGCCTGAACAAGGCCGCCGATCTCTCTTCAATCGAGATCGCGTTCGTCAACGATGCCTATGGCGGATCGGCGGAGACGGATCGCAATTTGGTCATTCACGATATTCTGGTGGATGGTCAGCCGCTGAGCACGGCGGGTGTGACGAGCAGCCTTCCTTCCGGCTGGGTTGACCCGGGCGACGGCTTGTTCGCCAAGCTGTTCGACGACACCGAGACCATGACAGTTAACCTGTCTGACGCCCCGAAGGCTGGCATGAACGATACGCTGTCAGGCGGCGATGGTGACGACGAAATCCACGGACAGGGCGGGTCCGATTATGTGCTCGGCGGCGCCGGCAACGATACGCTTACAGGCGACGCTGCCGGCACGGTGATCGTTGTGGAGGCGCACTCGAGGGGATATTGGTCCACGGTCGAGGTCTGGGTCGATGGGACGAAGATCGACACGCTCGGTCTCAATGAATCGACCAATGAGTACACAATCATACTGGATGCCGACATCGATGGGGACTCGATCAAGTTTGTCCAGACCGATATCCATTACAACGACGACTACTATCAGGATGGTCCCGGCGAACCGTCGGTCTTTCAAAAGCGCGATTTCACCAATGTTGCGGTCATAGATAACCTATCGATCGACGGTCAAATTCTGCGGACTTTGTCCATTGCCCTTGGGCCATCGGATATCGGGAGTCAAACCGTCCCGGGCTTCGCCAAGACCTTCGACATGAAAGATCTTGCTCTCGGGTTTGGCGAAGACACGATAGATGGCGGGGCCGGTGACGACGTGCTGGCTGGCGGCGCCCTCGGCGACACTTTCCGCTTTGTCGGCGAACACGGGTCGGACATCATTGAGGATTTTGAGGTTGGGATCGATACCATCGAGCTCGATCTTGAGGATCCCTCCTCGTTGACGGTGACCAACAACGGCACCGACACGACCATCTCGCATTCAAATGGGTCGATCCTGGTGAAGGGCGTGACCTGGTCCGGTGTTCCCAGCGACGGCTCGTTGCAGGTCATGAAGCGTGGCACCGGATCGGATGACACGCTATCTGGCGAGACGTATGGAGAGACGTTCGATGCTGGCGCGGGCGACGATGTCCTCACCGGAGGTGGCGGCGCCAACATCTATCGCTTCCAGATTGGGGATGGTCAGGACACGATTACCGATTTCGATGTCTCAAAGGATTCCATTGATCTCGGCGAGCTGACCAAGTCCGACTATTCTGTTGTTCAGGTCGGCTCCGACACGGAGGTCCGTTATGGGCCCGGCGGCGATGTGGTGACACTTCAGGGCGTGTCGGCGAACAGCCTGAGGGAAAGCACGATTGACTCCGCCGACGCAGCCATCACGGGCCGGAACGGACCCGACATGTTCGACGTTCAGGACGGCGACGGCGTCACGATCATCGAGGGTTTCCAGGAAACCGTTGATATCATTCGGCTGGCTACCGCGGATTCGTCGTCGGTGTCGGTAACGACCGGTAATGGTGATACTGAGATCAGCTACGGCTCTAGCGATACCGTTGTCCTCAAAAACGTAACCCTTCCCAACCTTCTGCTCGACGAGAAGATTCAGTTCGTTTGGCTTGGTGGCAGCGGGGTAGATACCCGCAATGGAACGGCCGATGACGACCACCATAGGGGCGAAGGGGGCGCGGACACGCTCTTGGGACATGCTGGCGCTGACACGCTCGACGGGGGCGAGGGACATGACAGTCTGGAGGGCATGGCCGACGGGGATTCTCTGGTCGGTGACGCGGGCAATGACACGCTACTTGGCGACCGCGACTACACCGAGATTGTGCTCGATGCCCGTTCGAAGAGCGCGTACCATGGCTCTACCCTGCAAGTTCGCGTCGATGGCGCGTTGATCGAGACGCTCTACCTCACTGGATCGACCCAGACCTATACTGTCCAAGTCGAAGGCGTAGTTGACGCCGGCTCTCTTGAGCTTAGACAGGTCGATCTGCGGTACAGTGATCAGTATTACCAAGACGGACAAGGCGAACCGTCTGTATGGCAATATCGCGATTACCATAACAATGCTTGGATCGACCGTCTTGAGGTGAACGGGACTGTCATCGTCGGCAATCCCACCATGATGGGCTGGAACCGGGTCACGGGCAGTAGCCAACAAGTATCTTCGTTCTCTAGAGACTATTCGATCTCGAATCTGGCGATGACGCCGGGTCGCGATACTCTGGACGGGGGCGAAGGAAACGATCTCCTGACCGGCGGTGGTTTGAGCGACGTTTATCGTTTCTCCGGCCCGCATGGCAACGACACGATCACCGACTTTGAAACGGGCCTTGCCCCGGTTGATCCAGACGTTCCCTTTCACGTCATCATCGTGAAGGCCTGGCGTCCGCACAATACGGTGGACGCCCCAATGCGGCTATATGCCGACGGTGTGTTGATTGCGGAAGAGACTGTCTCGGCAAACTACTATTACGACGAGCCAGACACCTTGATCTACACGGTGGGTGGACCGGCGCCGATCAACGATCTGCAGTTTGAACTTCTGGACACCAATTCCGATCTCATCCTTGATGAGGTGGTGGTGAACGGTTCGAATGTTCAGCTATCAGATAAAACGAATCTGGTGCCCGATAGCTACTTCACCAGGTATGGCAGCGATCTTATTGCCGTCAACCTGACGTCATATGACGTCCACTTCGACGTGTCCGCCTACAGCCAGATCGATGCCCAAGTACCGGCAGGCGAAAGTGGCGATATCTATACCGGCATCGGCAGCGATACGATCGAGCTTCAGCTGAGCGATCCGAGGAGCCTTACCCTCGTAGGGGGTAATCGGCTTGAGCATTCCGGTGGTTCGATTACGTTGGAAGGTGTGTCCTGGAGCGGCATTCCCACCGATGGGTCGCTGGTTCTGACTGTCGTCGGCACCGACGGCGACGACACGATTGAGCTGAGCCAACACTCAGAGTTGGTCAAGGGTGGTGAAGGCGCCGATACCTTCGATATCGATCAGGCCCACCGCGGCGGTGAGGATATGATATCGGACTTCGACGTTCTTGAGGACTATCTCAACCTCGATGGTTTGACCCCCGCAAATTATGACTTGGTTCAGTTTGGGGCCGACACCGAGATCCGGTTTGACAGCGGCGGGAAACTCACCCTCCAGAATGTCTCCACCTCCGACCTCAACGGTTCCAACGTAAGTGGAATGAACACGCCGCCAACAGCGGTTCTGCTCGATGGCAACTCAGTTGCGGAGAACACCAGCGGCGCTTCGGTGGGCAGCGTGACAGTTGATGATCGAGACGTCGGCGACAGTTTTACATTTGCCATCGACGACGATCGTTTTGAGATCGTTGGTGGCACGCTCAAGCTGAAGGATGGCCATCATCTTGATATCGAGACGGAAGAGAGTGTCCTGGTTGCGATCACCGCGACTGACTCAGCTGGGCATTCGGCTGTCGGGACGTTTGAGCTCGCTGTAGAGGATATCAACGACGCACCGACCGGCCTTCTCCTGGACAATGCGAGCGTGGACGACAACACGGCTGGAGCCGTGGTCGGCTCGCTGACTGTAATCGATCCGGATCAACAAGATAGTCACACTTACGACGTATCTGACGGAAGGTTTGAAGTCGCTGGTGGCGTGCTTCGTCTTAGAGATGGCGTCGAGTTGGACTATTCAGTCGAAACATCAGTAAGCCTGACCGTTACAGCGACAGATGCTGGTGGGTTGGCCTTCGCCGAGACATTCAATATCGCAGTCAATGACGCCAACGCGGCTCCGACCTCTATTGTGTTGAACAACGCCTCAGTGGACGAGAACGCGGATGGTGCCGTGATTGGGGCATTGACCGTGACCGATCCGGACGCGGGCGACACTCACAGCTTCTCCGTGGATGACAGCCGCTTTGAGGTGGTGTCGGGCCAGTTGAAGCTGAAGTCTGGCCAGGCGCTGGATTATGAGGTTGAGGCGACGGTGCCGGTGACCGTGACGGCTACGGACGCCGGCGGGCTTTTCGCCAACGAGACCGTCAACATCTCGGTCGTCAACGCTAACGAAACGCCGACGGCCATTGTGCTTGACAATAGCGCGGTCGATGAGAATTCGGACGGCGCCGTGATCGGGACAATGACGGTGACCGATCCGGATGTTGGAGACAGCCACAACTTCACGGTCGATGATAGTCGCTTTGAAGTGGTCGGCGGCCAGTTGAGGCTGAAAGCCGGCGAGGCGTTGGACCACGAAGTCGACGATGCGATGTCGGTGGTCGTGACCGCGGCCGACGCTGGCGGACTGTCGACTAACCAGAGCTTCACGATTTCGGTTTCGGATGCGAACGAGACGCCGAGCGCAATCACGCTCGACAATGCTTCCGTGGCGGAAAACGCGGCGGGAGCAGTCGTTGGTGCGCTAACGGTACTCGACCCCGATAGTGGGGATAGCCATAGCTTCGCGGTCGACGATGCGCGCTTTGAGGTTGTTGGTGGCCAGTTGAAGCTGACGGACGGTGAGGCCTTAGATCATGAGGCGGCAGGCACGGTTTCGGTGATGGTCACCGCGACTGACACCGGCGGCCTTTCGACCAACGAGACATTCGATATCTCTGTGATGGGGGTCAACGAGGCCCCGACCGAGATTGCACTTGATAATGCATCGGTCGCAGAGAACTCGGCCGGCGCGGTCGTTGGAACACTGACGGTGGCCGATCCGGATGTTGGCGATAGCCACAGCTTCACCGTCTCCGATGTTCGTTTCGAGGTCATTGGCGATCAATTGAAGCTCAAGGCCGGTGAAGTACTCGATCATGAAACTGCGGCCACTGTTTCGGTAACCGTCGTGGCGACCGACGGTGCCGGTCTCTCGACAGAGCAGACATTCGAGATCTCGGTCGCGGACACCAACGAGGCTCCGATAGGTATTGCGCTCGACAATGCGACGATCGGCGAGAATCAAAGCGGTGAGGTGGTTGGCACTTTGACGGCCACTGACCCTGATGCCGGGGACGGCCACAGCTACACTGTTGATGATGCGCGTTTCGAAGTGGTTGGTGGCCAGCTGAAACTGAAATCCGGTGAGACACTGGATCATGAAGCGGCTTCAACAGTCTCGGTGCAAGTGACGGCGACCGATACAGGCGGCCTCGCGACAAGTCAGACGTTCGACATTTCCGTGACCGATGCCAACGAGCAGCCAATGGCGATCTCGTTGGACAACGCATCGGTCACCGAGAACACGGCCGGCGCGGTGATCGGGACGCTGTCGGTCGTCGATCCCGACGCAGGTGACAGCCACAGCTTCACGGTGGACGACGCCAGGTTCGAGGTGGTCGGTGGCCAGCTTAGGCTAAAGGCCGATCAGGCTCTCGACCATGCTGCCGAGCCGACCGTTTCCATAACGGTCTCTGCAGTCGATTCCGGTGGTCTCAGCGCCAATGAGACATTCGTTGTTTCGGTGACGGATACCAATGGAGCTCCGACGTCGATCGCGCTCGACAATGGCTCTATCGATGAGAATGTGACGGGTGCAGTTATTGGCGCACTCACGGTAACCGACCCCGACGCGGGCGACAGCCATAGCTTCACGGTGGATGATACCAGGTTCGAGGTGGTTGGCGGCCAGCTGAAGTTGAAGGCCGGAGAGGCACTGGATCATGAGGCTGCGGCCACCGTATCGGTTCTGGTGACGGCGACGGATACGGGAGGTCTCGCGACCAGTGAGACGTTCGATATCTCCGTGACCGACGCCAACGAGCAACCGACCGCGATCACGCTGGACAACGTGTCGGTATCCGAGAACGTTGCCGGCGCGATAATCGGGACGCCATCGGTACTCGATCCCGACGCGGGCGACAGCCACAGCTTCACGGTGGACGATGCCAGGTTCGAGGTGGTCGGTGGCCAGTTGAAGCTAAAGGCCGGTGAAGCATTAGACTCCGCAGTAGAATCGAGTGTTCTGGTGACACTGACGGCTACCGATGTGGGTGGGCTTTTGGTCAGTGAGGTGTTCTCGATTGCTGTTACAGTCGAGGGTTCCGAAAATCATGCCTTCGCCGAGGGCGACGGCGTCAACTACGTCAGCAATTTTGATCCCGTTGCCGGCGTGCTCCAGCTTACGCTAGATGACCCAAGCACCATCTCTGTGGCGGTTGCCAATGGCGATACGACGGTCAGCTACGGATCGAGTGACAGTGTCGTGTTGTCTGGTGTTGAGCTGCCGAACCTAGGGGCTGAAGGGCGGATAAATCTCGTTCTAAGCGGAACTGACGGCCCAGACGAGGTCTATAGTCTCACTGGAGCGGACACGATCTCTGGCGGTCAGGGAGACGATGGAATCGTTGGTGACCTGCAGTATCTGACAGGCACAACCAGTGGTGGGGACGATTATCTCACCGGGGGTGAAGGCAATGACGTCTTGTTCGGAGATACCACTTGGCTGATGGGGTCCGCTCAGGGTGGTGATGACGTTCTTGTTGGCGGGGAAGGCAACGATATACTGTTCGGAGATTCATACTTTTACAACTTCTTCTCCCAAACAGATTCGGGCGATCGGGGTGGCAATGACACGCTGATTGGTGGAGATGGTGACGACTTGCTGACGGGTGGTACCGGCGCGGATGTCTTCCGGTTTGGAGATGCTAGCGGCTCCGACACGATCAGCGACTTCGAGCAGGGCACCGACCTGATCCAGTTCGATCAAGCTGGGCTCGAGTTCAGTGACCTTATCATCACGGATCAAGGCGACCACCGATTGGTACAGAACGGTGCCAATACCGTGGCCGTATACGGTCTGCAAACTGGTTTGGCTCTAACCGCCGCTGACATTCTGTTCCAGTAACACTATTCTCCTAGCTTGATTTTCTAGTGATATGAGCAAGGCTCGCGAGAGGGGCGGCGAGAAGCCGTCCTTCTCCTTGTCGAAGGAAGCGTCGCCGTTGATGCGGGGGTTCTTCTGGACCGGTCTGTTCAGCGCGGCGGTCAACCTGCTGATGCTGGTCAGCCCGCTGTTCATGATGCAGGTGTTCGATCGGGTGCTGTCCAGTGGGCGGGTCGAGACCCTGGTGTTGCTTGGTGTAATCGCCGTTGTCGCCTTCATCTGCTACGGCTTTATGGAGTGGGTGCGCGGCCGACTGATGGCGCGGCTGGGTGCCTGGCTGGAGGACCGGCTGGCCCAGCCGACCTTGATGGCGGGCCTGCGTGCCCGGTTGCGCGGTGTGCCGGGCACCGGTCAAGGCGTGCGCGACCTGCAGCAGGTGCGCGGCTTCCTATCGAGCCCTGGCATCTTCCCGTTCTTCGATGCACCCTGGGTGCCGATCTTCATCATCACGCTTTGGATCCTGCATCCGGCCATTGGCATCTTCGCCACGGTCACGGCCGTGCTGCTGTTTGCGCTCGCCATCGCCGGCGACCTGATCACCCGCAAGCCGCAGGCCAAGGTGCTGGAACAGACGCTCGCCGCCCAGCGCCAGGCGGACGCGGCCATCGATCAGGCCGAGGCGGTGACCGCGCTCGGCATGCGGCCGGCCCTGGTGCGCCGCTGGAACGCCGTCCGGCACGAGGCCTCGGACGAGCAGATCGGCGTCGGCGAGCGCGGCACCATGGTCACCGCCTGGGCCAAGGCGCTGCGTCAGATCGTGCAGGTCGGCATTCTGGGTCTGGGCGCCTGGCTGGTGCTGATCGGCCAGCTCACCCCGGGCGGCATGATCGCCGGCTCGATCCTGCTCGGCCGGGCTCTGGCGCCGATCGACCAGGCGATCTCCGCCTGGCGCACCTTCATGACCGTCCGCCTGGCCTGGCGCCGGCTCGACAAGCTGCTGGCCGACACGCCGACCGAGCCGCCACCCCTGCCGCTGCCGAAACCCCAAGGCAGCCTGGTCGTTTCCCAACTCGGCTTTCGTGCGCCCGGGGCCAACGCCGCCGACAAGTTCCTGCTGCAAGGCGTCAGCTTCGGTCTCGAGCCGGGCGACGCCCTGGGCGTCATCGGCCCGTCGGGGGCGGGCAAGAGCACCCTGTGTCGGCTGATCACCGGTCTGCATGCGCCAACCTTGGGCGACGTCCGGCTGGATGGTGCCAGCCTGGAGCAGTGGGACATCGACAAGCTCGGCGTCCATCTCGGCTATCTGCCCCAGGATGTCGGCCTGCCGCCAGCGACCGTGGCGGAGACCATCGCGCGCCTGGCCGAGGCACCGCCCGAGGCGGTGATTGCCGCCGCGCAACTGGCCCAAGCCCACGACATGATCCTGGGCCTGCCCAAGGGCTATGACACGCCCATCGGCGCCGGCGGCGTGCCCCTGTCGGGCGGTCAGCGGCAACGTGTCGGCCTGGCTCGGGCCCTGTTCGGCGAACCGAGCCTGGTGGTGCTGGACGAGGCCGCGGCCCATCTTGACCTGGAGGGCGAAACGGCCCTGCAACAAGCGATCCGGGGCCTGAAGGAACGCGGGGCGACGGTCATCCTGATCGCCCACCGGCCGTCCCTGGTGCGCCATATGGACAAGCTGCTGGTGCTGCAGAAGGGAAGGATGACCCAGTTCGGGCCGCGGGACGAGGTTCTGGAGAAGATCGCGCCGGCCGCCGTGCCACTGAGGAAGGTGCCCGGATGATCGACGATCAAGACGATCTCGCCCCGCCGACACCCGCCAAGTCCCTCAGAAGGCCGATCTGGACCGGGCTGATCGTGCTGGGCCTATTCATCGGCGGCCTGGCGGCCTGGTCCTGGCTCGCGCCTCTGTCCGGCGCCACCATCGCCTCGGGCGCCATCAGCCCGGAAGGCTACCGCCGGACTGTGCAGCATCTGGAAGGCGGCATCGTCGAGGACATCCTGGTCCGCGACGGCGACCTGGTCCAGCCCGGCAGCCCGTTGATCGTGCTGCGCGACGTGCAGGCGCGGGCGATGTACGACCAGCTCGAAGCCAGGAACGCGTATCTGAGTGCCGTCGAGGAACGCCTCTTGGCGGAGGAGAACGGCCAGTCGATCTGGATCGGCGTTGCCGAGTTGCTGCCGGCATCCGACCCGATGCGGGGCTTGCTGGCCGGCCAGGAGCGTCTGTTCGATCTCCGGCGCCAGCACCTCGACGAGCAAAGCGACATCCTCAGCCAGCGTGTCGGCCAGCTGCGCACCCAGATCGACGGCCTGCAGCAGCAGATCGCATCTCAAGACACCCAGCTCGAGTTAATCGCCCAAGAGGTTGAGAACGTCGAGACGTTACTGGAGCGGGGCCTGGAGCGCTTGCCCAGGCTGCTTGCCCTGCAGCGCGCCATGGCGGAGCTGGAAGGCGCCCGTGCCGCCAACGTCGCCGCTATCGCGACCGCGGAGGAGCGCATCGGCGAGACCGAGTTGGAACTGGTCAATCTGGAAACCGAGCACCTGCAGGCCGTAAGCGACCAGCTGCTCCAGGTCCAGGCCGAACGGGCCCAGATCGAAGACCAGCTCGCCGCCAGCGCCGACGTGCTGGCGCGAACCATCATTCTAGCGCCGATCGGCGGCACGATCGTTGGCCTCCGTGTCCGCACCTCAGGCGGCGTGATCTCACCCGGCGAACCCATCCTCGACATCGTGCCGTTGAACGAGGCCCTGCTGATCGAGGCCCAAATCGCCGTCACCGACATCGACACGGTGGCCCTCGGCCAGCCCGCCCGCATCCACCTGTCCGCCTATCCCCAGCGCAACCTACAGCCGCTCGACGGCGAGGTGGTCGCCCTCTCCGCCGACAGCATGGCCGACGAGCAGACGCGTATCCCCTACTACGCGGCCCGCATCAGCGTCGCGACAGAGGCGCTGGAATCCCTTCCGCGCGACGTCGAACTCCGCCCCGGCATGCCGGCGGAAGTGTTCATCACCACCGACGCTAGGACAGTAATCGACTACCTGCTCAGCCCGTTCATCTCGTCCTTTAACCGGGCCTTTCGCGAGAGTTGAGATACGGCCGAAACCATGTAGAAACGGCCCAAACCTGCCATTGTTGAGCAGGTCACAATGCTGCAGTCGCGTTCCCGATTACGACCATTCGCAGCAGCGCAAAACACGCCAAGCCGTTAATCGTCAAGCAGCAGACTGTTTCGGGCGTAGCAGCGCGTCTTGCCAGTAGCGCGTGCGCTCGGCACATGGCCGGTCGTGCCGTGGAGTCAGCCCCCTATCGCACCCATGTGTTGACCGCCTTGCGGACATCCATGCAGTGCTTTTCCATCAGACGGCGCGCCACCTTGCCCTTGCGGGCCTGAAGGGCGGCGATGATCTTTTCGTGGTCGCGCCGCGATCCCTCGTCTAGCCGGTGGCTGATGTTTGCGAGGTTGCGTGCCCTCTCGACATGGTTCATCAGCGTTTCGTGAATGCCGATCAGGATCCGATTGTCGCCGGCCTTGACGATGGCGCGGTGGATCGACGCGTTTAGGCGATAGTAGCTCTTGGCGTCCTGCGCGTCATAGCTTTCCATCATTTCCTGGTGCAGCGACACGATGTGGTCAAGCGCTGCGTCGGGTGCGCTGGCGCACGCGCACTCGATCGACAGGCCCTCCATCACCGCAATCAAGGCGAGCTTGTCGTCCAATCCCTCTACGGTCGGCGCGGTGACGCATGCCCCCCGGTTGGGCAGCAGTTCTAGGAGACCCTCCGATTCCAGCGCCTTGAACGCCTGCCGCAACGGTGTTCGCGAGACACTGAACCGGCGGCTAAGCTCCGCTTCCGGCATCTTCTGGCCCGGCGCCCAAGACCCGGCGACGATTTCTTCGCGCAGGCGGGCGACGATCTGCGGCACCAAAGGCAGTCTTACCAGTGCGTCCGGATCGTCATTGGCCAGTTGCTGACCACCCTGAATCATGTCCACCTTCAGCGTTGTTTTGGGCCTCAACATAGGGGCCTCGACCCGCGATTCACAGCGCAAACTCGACCATGTCGGCAAGCGCGCCCAACCGGAAAGGGTTTGGACAACGCGCTTGACAGCGCATCGCGGCATGCCCCATTGTGCACACAAGATTTTGTGTTTTGTATACAAAAAATGGGCGCCGGATCATCAACCGGTGTCATGGAGGCTTATCGGCGCATGGCCGACACGACACTGACGGACGCGGCGGTTCGGGGCATCGGAGGCCGGGTCCTTAGGAACGAGGACGACCGGCTGATCAACGGCCGGGCACAATTTCTCGGTGACATTGCGCTGCCGGGCACGATGGAGGTCTGTTTTCTGCGCAGCCCGGTCGCGCATGCCCGGATCGCCGGGATCGAGATCCCCGACGATTTGCGCGGTTCCGTCTTCACCAATGCCGACTTGACCGGGATCAAACCGATCCGGGCGGCGACCGCTGCCGGCGGCTTCAAGGCGTCCGACTATCCGGCGCTCGCGATCGGCAAGGTGCGTTTTGTCGGCGAGCCCTTGGCGATGTGCTTGGCGCCAACCCGTGCCGAGGCGGAGGACATCGCCCAGCAGGTGTTCGTCGATTACGAGGATCTGCCCGCCGTGGTCGACATGGACGAGGCCCTTTCGCCTCAGACGCCGCTGGTGCATGACCATTGGCCGGACAATCTCGTCTGCCAGATCGCCATCGATCATGGCGACATCGCCGCTGTGGCGGCTGAGGCCGCGATCCGCGTGGAGGGCGAGTATCGCTTAAACCGGCAGGCCGGCGTGCCCTTGGAAGGGCGCGGCGTACTGGCGGTTCAGGACCACCGTCTTGACGAGCTGCTTGTCTACAGTTCGACCCAGTTCCCGCACGTCATCCGCTCGATCCTGGCGGACTGTCTGGGGCTTGAGGAACGCCGACTGCGCGTTGTGGCACCGGATGTCGGTGGCGGCTTCGGCGTCAAGAACAATCTGCAGCCCGAGGAGGTCGCCATTGCGGCTATGGCGCGCCTGGTCGATCACCCGGTCCGCTGGCAGGAGGACCGGCGCGAACATCTGCTTGGCTGCGCGCATGCGCGCGAGCATCGCTATCACGTGATTGGCTACGCCGACGCAAGCGGCCGTCTCCTGGGCGTCGATGCCCGCATCCGCGTCGATGCCGGCGCCTATTCGGTGTGGCCGTGGACGGCCGGCATGGAGGCGGGCATGGCCGCCGGCATCCTGGTCGGCCCCTATGACATCCGCACCTACCGCGCCCGGGCGCTGACCATCGCCACGACCAAGACGCCCATGGGGCCCTATCGCGGCGTGGCGCGGACCGGGGCGTGCTTCGGGATCGAGTCGCTGATGGACGACATCGCCCGCGCCGCCGGCCGAGAGCCCGTCGATGTCAGGCTCGACAACATGGTGCGGCCCGAACAGATGCCGTACCGAACCGTCACCAACAAGCTTTTCGACAGCGGCGACTACCCGGCCTGCCTGCGCCTGGCGGCGGAGGCGGTCGACGTTGCCGACGTACGGCGTCGGCAGGCGGCACGGCCGAAAGGCGACCTGATCGGCGTCGGCGTGGGCTGCTACACGGAGCAGACGGCCCACGGCACCGAGGAGTGGGTGGCGCGCGGCCTGCCGGTGATCTTCGGCTACGAGCCGGCGGTAGCGCGCCTGCTGCCCGACGGCGGGCTGGTTCTGGAGGTCGGCATCCAGAATCACGGCCAGGGTCTGGAGACAACGTTGGCGCAGGTCGCTTGCGAAGAACTCGGCATCGATCCGGCCGATATCGTCGTTCGCCACGGCGACAGCTCGCTGTCGCCCTACGGCATGGGCACCTTCGCGTCGCGCTCGATGGTGATGTCCGGCGGGGCGGTTGGCGAGGCTTGCAAGCTGCTGAAGGCCAAGATCGTCCGGATCGCCGGCCATCTGATGCAGGTCGATCCCGCCGAAGTGACGCTGGCGAGCGGTCGGGCGTTGGCGGGCGAGGGCTCGATCAGCCTTGCGGAGATCGGCGCGGCGGGCTGCCTGCACCCCGAGCGGCTGCCTCCCGGCCTCGATCCGGGTCTGCATGTCAGCGCGGTTTACCAGCCGTCGGTCGGCAGCGGCGCCTTCTCCTATGCCAGTCACGCGGTACGGGTCGCGGTCGACCCGGAACTCGGCACGGTGCGCTTGCTGGACTACGTCGTGGCGCACGATTGCGGCACCGTGGTCAATCCGATGGTGGTCGAAGGCCAGGTGGTCGGCGGCGTGGCCCAAGGCATCGGCACCGCGCTTTACGAGGAAATCCCTTACGACGAAGACGGACAGCCATTGGCGTCCACCTTCATGGACTATCTGCTGCCCGGAGCGACGGAAGTACCGGATGTTCGTGTCCTGCACCTGAACACACCGTCGCCCTATACCGCCTATGGCATGAAGGGTTTGGGCGAGGGTGGGGCCATCGCGCCGCCTGCGGCGATCGCCAACGCCGTCAACGACGCCCTGAGGCCGCTGGGCGCACGGGTCCACGAAACGCCGATCACGCCGCGACGGGTGCGCCAGGCGATCGCCGAAGCGGCGGGTGGCGAGTCATGAAGCCCGCCCGGTTCGACTATGTGCGCGCCACGACCGTGGCGGAGGCGGTGGCGGAGCTGTCGCAGCCTGACGGGGTGGCCAAGGTCCTGGCCGGTGGCCAGTCCCTGGTCCCGATGCTCAACCTGCGGCTGGCGCCCGTGTCGCTGCTGGTCGACGTTGCCGACCTGCCGGCATTGACGGGCGACGAGGACACAGGCAACGGCGCGATCCGCTACGGCGCTTGCGTCACCCACGCGGATATCGAGGACGGTCGCGTTGCCGATCCAAGCCACGGTCTGTTGCCTCGCATCGCGCGCGACATCGCCTACCGGGCCATCCGCACAAAGGGCACGATCGGCGGCAGCATCGCGCTTGCCGATCCGTCCGCCGAATGGCCGGCCGCCATGATGGCCCTGAATGCGACCTTTGACGTCGAAGGCTCGGTCGGATCGCGCGCGATTGTGGCCGGCGACATGTTCCACGGCGCCTACACGACCGCCCTTGCCGACGACGAGCTATTGACCGGGGTTCGTATCCCGCATCTCAGCCGCGAGGCACGATCGAGCTTCTACAAGGTATGCCGCAAGACGGGAGAGTTCGCCGCGTCGCTGGCAGTCGTGGTTACAGATCGAGCGCACGACCGCCGCGCGGTCGTGCTCGGCGGCGTCTCTGGTGCGCCGATGCGCCTGAAACGGGTCGAGGACGTCCTGGCGTCTTCCGACAGCAACGGCAGCGCGATGGCCGATCGCGTGCGCGGCGCCGCGATCGCGGACCTGGCCGCCAGCGGCCGCGACTTCGCCAACGATGACCGGCGCCTGCACGCCGCCACCGCAACCCGCGCCGTTATGCGCGCGCTGGAATCATGACGGCCATCAGCTTCACCCTCAACGGTCGCCCCGTGACTGCGGAGGTCGAAGCGCGGACCCATCTGGCCGATCTCGTGCGTGAACATTTCCGGCTGACCGCCACCCATCTGGGGTGCGAGCACGGGGTGTGCGGCGCCTGCACGGTCTTGATCGACGGCATGCCGGCGCGGTCCTGCATCGCGCTGGCCGTGTCGCTCGACGGCAAGGATGTGCGCACGCTGGAAGGCCTGCGCGACGACCCCAGCATGCGCGTGCTGATGGAGGCGTTCCGTCAGCAGCACGGGCTGCAGTGTGGGTTCTGCACACCCGGCATGCTGATCAGCCTGTGGGACTTTCTGGAACGCGCGCCGGACGCCGACGAGGCGGCGGTGCGTCATGCGCTCAGCGGTAATCTCTGCCGATGCACCGGATATCAGGGCATCGTCCGCGCCGCACTGGCCGCCGCCGCGCAGCTGTCATCGACCCAACAGACCGATGCGGAGTCGTAAATGACCTCGACCGTCCTTGGCGGCGCCATGCTGCCGCACGCACCGCAATTCTTCACCCTTCCCGAGACCGAGCCTATGGACGTAGTCGAGGCCGTGCGCAAGGCGGCGGCGGATATCGGGGAGGAGCTGAAGGCGCTCGATCCCGATGTTTGGCTGATCTTCTCCAACGATCACGCCGAGCAGTTCTTTCACAATGTCGCGCCGCCCTTCACCATTCACGTCGGCAGCGAGGCGGTCGGCGAGTTTGCGGGACGCGCCTTCCACTGGCGGGTGCATGGCGAGATCGCGTTCGACCTGGTGCGCCAGCTCTATCGCCAGGATTTCGACCCCGCCTTCACCAGCACCGCGAAGATCGACTACGCCATGGGCATTCCGCTGACCCATCTCGGCGTCGCCGATCCCATTCTGCCGATCTACGTCAACGCCTATCTGCCGCCGCAGCCGACGATCGAGCGCTGCTACGCGTTCGGCCGCGCGGTGGCCCGTGCCGTCACCACCCTCGGCCTCAAGACCGTCGTGGTTGCCAGCGGCGGGATGTCTCATTTTCCCGGCACCGACCGCTACGGTTCGCCGGACCTTGCTTGGGACGAGACCCTGCTGGCGGCACTGTCCGACGGGCGCTTGAAGTCGCTGATCGGATTCGACGAGGGCGAGCTTGACGACACCGGCAACATCGAGCTGCGCTGCTGGGCCTGCGCGGCCGGGATGTTGGGCCAGCGCAAGCCCGATATCGTCTCGTTCGATCCCAGCTGGCACCATAACTATGCCTCGCTCGGCTGGTTCTCGCCGGAGGGTGCGCCGATCGCGCCGCACTACCCGTCGATCCGCGGCGATCTGGTTTCGCTGACCGCCGCCCTGCATGCGCTCGCCCACGAACCGGACAGCCGCCAAGCCTACCTGGCCGACGCCGGTTCATTCGCCGACCGCTACGACCTGACCGACGACCAGCGCCGCGCCTTCGTCGAACTGGACGTGCCGGCAATGGTCGCGATGGGGACGCACCCGCTGGTCCCCTTCCTGGCCAACATGCACATCCAGCGCTTGAAGGCGCGGGCCGACGGGACGCCGTGATGGCTTTCGATCACCCTTCGGCCGGTCGCTTGCGGCCGTTCATCGGCGGCGAAATCCATACCTGCGACGGCGCGGCGCACACGCTGTCGCGCCCACAGGACGGCAAGGCGATCGGGGATCTGATCGAAACCGATGCGGCAGTGCTCGACCAGGCGGTCGCAAGCGCGCGCGGTGCCTTCCAAGTCCATCGCACCGCGACGGCGAACGAACGTGCCGGCTGGCTGCGCGCGTCGGCCGGCGCCTTGCACGAGGCGCAGGACCGGATCGCCGAAATCATCGCGCTCGATATCGGCAAACCCATCCGCGCCGCCCGGTTCGAAGCCGGACGGGGCGTCGGCCTGTTGGAGGCGTGCGCGGCTGCGGCACTGGATCTCGGCGGCGACGTCGTGCCCCTGGACGCGGCGCCCGTGCCCGGAACGCGGTTCGGTTTCACGCGACGCGTACCCTTCGGCGTCGTCGCCGCGATCACGCCGTTTAACGCGCCGGTCAACCTGGTCCTACAGAAGGTCGGTCCGGCGCTTGCGGCCGGCAATGCCGTTGTAGTCAAGCCGGCACCGTCCGGGACCCGTGTTACCCTGGCGTTGGCTGAGCTGATGACCGGTGCCGGTCTGCCGTCCGGCATGATGAACGTCGTTACCGGCGACCGCGAAGCCGCTAGCGCCTTGGCCGCCCACGCGGACGTGGACGCGGTGAGCTTTACCGGTGGCACCCAGGCAGGCGATGCACTGGTGCGCGCGGCCGGCGCTAAGAAGTTCGCGGCCGAGCTTGGTTCCAACGCCGCGAATATCGTGATGGCCGACGCCGACCTCGACCAAGCGGCGACCAAGATCGCCGGCGCGGCGTTTGAGGCGAGCGGACAGCAATGCATCTCCGCCCAGCGCGTGTTGGTGGAGCGTTCGGTGTTCGACCTTTTCCTTCCACTGTTCGAGGCGGCGGCGGCGGCCATGCGGGTCGGCCCGATCGAAGATCCGGCGACCGATATTGGTCCGATGGTATCGCGGGCGGCCGCCAAGCGTGTCATGGCGATGGTCGACGACGCCATCGAGAGCGGTGCGCGCGTGGTCCTGGCGCCACGCCGCGAGGGCTGCGTCGTCTCGCCCGGGGTGCTGACCGACGTGCCGCGCGACGCATGGCTTTGGCAGGAGGAGGTGTTCGGGCCGATCGCCATCGTCGCCTCGGTCGAGGATGTCGACGACGCGCTCCGCCAGGCCAACGACTCGCCGTTCGGGCTGCAGGGGGCGGTCTTCACAAGATCGTTGGATACGGCCTTCCGGTTTTCCGACGCGTTCGAGGTCGGATCGTTGTGGATCAACGAGGCCAGCCGCTTCCGCCTCGACATGTATCCCTTCGGCGGGGTCAAGCGCAGCGGTTTCGGACGCGAGGGCGTGCGCTACGCCATCGAAGAGCTGTCGCAGCTCAAATTCACCGGGATCAACCTGCAATGACCGCGGCAACGGTCCCCCGATCGCAAAGGGTGATCGCCGACGCCGTGACCGGCACGCGCGCGGTTTCCGCCGGTGCGCGCCTGGCGGTCGATATCGGCCTCGACATCCTCGCTGATGGCGGCAACGCCTTCGATGCCGGCGTCGCGATGGTGCTGGCCGAGGGCGTGGCCCTACCGATGAAGTGCGGCTTGGCGGGCGACGTGGTTGCCCTGGTGTGTCATCCAGACGGTGACCTCGAATGCTTGATCTCGGTCGGGCCCGGCGCCGGCGCCCTCGACCGCGGGGCCGCACCGGAAACGGTTGGCCCGACGTCGGTGGGCGTGCCCGGCGCCCCGGCCGGATATGCCAGACTGGCGGACAGGGGTCGGCTTCCTCTATCGGCACTGGCCGCACCGGCGGTGCGAGCCGCGCGCGAGGGCGTCGCTTGGACGCCGATCGCGGTCTCCCTGACGGCCGAGGGCGAGGCGCTGCTGCGCCGTCACAACGACGACACTGCCTATTTGCCGGACGGCCGCTTGCCGCGGGTTGGCGAGACGCTAAGGTTGCCGGGGCTGGCGGATCTGATCGATCAGTTCGCGCAGCTGGGTGACGCCCTGTTCTTCGAGGCCAACGGGCAGATCCTCTGCGATCGGGTGCGTCGCGCCGGCGGGATGCTGACGCCGGAGGATCTGCGGCAGCGGCCCGCCGCGTGGCATGCCGTCGACAGCCATCGCTTCGCCGATGGCGGTGTCCTGGCCGCGACGCCGTTTCCGACGCACGGGCCCGCTCTGCTGCGGGCTGCCGCGCTCGCGGTCGATGACCGGGTGGACCCAGTCATCGCCGCCCGCCAGGCCCGCGCCGCCTTCAAGGGCCACGAAACGGATCTGGTCGCCGCCGGCACGTCGGTCGTCACCGCCACGGACGAGGACGGCGCCAGTGTCGTCATCGTGCACAGCAACTCTTTCCCGCAATATGGCTCGGGCCTGATCGTGCCGGCTTGGGAACTGGTGCTCAACAACCGCCCCGGCCGTGGTTTCGACAAGCGGGCATCGGCCGCGGCACATCACCCAGCCGCGCGGCGCGTACCGCCGACGACCTTGCATGCCTGGGCACTGCTCGATGACCGCTCGACGCTGCTGGGCGCGACGCCGGGCGGGATCAATCAAATGGTCTGGAACCTGCAGTGCGTCTTGGAGGTGCGTAACGGTCATGCGCCGGCCGACATCTGCCGCTCGCCGCGCTGGAGCCTCGACGCCAACGACCAGCTGGCGATCGAGGCGGATCACGCCGACCGCGACCGGCCCGGTTCGAGGCATGCGCCGCCGCGCACCATGACGTCGGCACAGCAAGTAATCCGGTTGCGCGACGGCCTGGCGGATGTCGCCGCCGATACCCGCACGGGCGCGACGGCCGGCGCGATCGCACCGTCCGGTCCAGCGTCATGAAGATCGAGCAGTCGTTTGACGTGGCGCATCCCGCTGACGCGGTCTGGCGGGCGCTATCGGATGTCGGGCTGGTAGCCCGATGCATGCCTGGGGCGGAGCTTACCGGCGAGGAGAACGGCACCCATACGGGGCGTATCAAGGTGAAGCTTGGCCCGATCGCGGCGGCGTTCTCGGGCAAGGCGACCGTGACGCTGGACGACGCCGCGCGCGAAGGCGTCGTCGAGGGGTCGGGCACCGACGGTGGCAGCGGATCGCGTGCCAGCGCCCGGCTGACCTACAGCGTTCAGGCGACCGGTGACACGGCCAGCCATGTCGCGATCGACAGCGAAATCAAGTTAGCGGGCGCGCTGGCTCAGTTCGGCCGCAGCGGTATCGTCAAGGATGTTGCGCGGCAACTGACCGAGGCCTTTGCCGACAATTTGCATGCCACATTGTCGGCGGCCGAGCAGGAGGCTCCGGCGCCGCCGGTCACGCAGGAAATACATGGCTTCCAACTCATCATCTCGGTGATCCTTCGCCGAATAGAGGCGGCCTTCAGGCGCCTGTTCGGGCGGGGAGCACCAGAAGGTTAGCGCTGCAAGGGAAAGGAGGGGGAATGCAGCAATCGACGCAGACAACGCCAGGTCGCGGCGACGCGCTTGGCCAACAACCAACGAATCAGGAGCTTTACGCGATGACGACGAAACACGTGAAAACCCTGCGCTATGGCACCGCGCTTCTCGGCGGCGCGCTTCTGGCGAGCACGGCGGCCAGCGCCCAGGACCTGCCGACGGTGATTATCCAAGCCATCGACGGCAGTGTCGGCGGCGTGCCGCTGATGATCATGGAGGCCGAGGGCCTGGACGAGCAGTTCGGCTTCAACGGCCAGTTCGAGCTCTTGCCGCATGAGGGCGCCAATCAGAACTTTCTGATCGGCAACTCGCACATCGCGATGGACAACGACATTGTCGGCGTGGCCATCGCGCGCAACGAAGGCTTCGACATCACCGCCTTCTATCCGGTCGGCAATCTCTATCTCGGGATCGTCGTGCCGGGCGATTCGACATACGAAACGCCCGAAGACCTGATCGGCCGGCCGGTCGGCCATTTCGGCTTCGACTCCGGCACCACGACCTTCATCCGGATCATCGTCAACGACATCTACGGCTTTGACGTTACCGAGGAGTACGAATTTGCCGAGGTCGGCCCGGCCGCACTGGTACCGCTGTTGGCGTCCGGCGAGGTCGACGCGATCTTCAACTTCGAATCCTTCGTCAGCGAGGCGATCGTCGCCACCGATGGCCACTACCTCATGCAGGCGCACCAGGCCTATTCGGATTACACCGGCGGCTTTTCGCCGTGGATCACCAACATGGTGGCCCATGATGACTGGCTGCAGGAGAACCCGGAGCTCGCTTACGCGGTGCGCGACGCCTATGACGCGGCGATCCAAATGTTGGAGGAGTCCAACTACGAAATCATGCGCGAGTCATATATCACCGATCGGCTGGGCATCGATGACGATGCGGTTTTGGAGGCGCTGATCGAGAACGGCCGGTCGACGCCGTACTTCACCAATGTGTGGTCACCGGAGTTGATCGCCGACGCTAACGCCTTCCTGGAGCAGCTGACCGAAGACGGCCTGATGCTGGAGACGGTGCCCGACGGCGTGATGGTGACGCTGGAAGATTTCGTCGGTCCGCGGTCGTAGCGGCCGGTGCCGGGGTGGGGACGCCTTCGATCGGTGTCCCCGCGCCGACCCGCCCAGCCTTCGGCTCGATGTAACGACATGACACCCGATTGATGCGCAGCAGCTACCTGCCATGGTCGATCGCCGCCATCGCCCTGCTGTTTCCGGCGTGGTGGATCGCCTATCGCTACACGACCTTCATCGTGAACCCGATCGAGGTGGCGGCGGTGCTGCCGGCCTTCCTTGCAGAATGGGAAACGTGGGCCAACATCGCGATCACCGTGGTTCGGGTGGCGTTGGGCCTGGCCGGCGGTGTCGTGCTCGGAGTCGTCATCGCCTTCACGATGAACCAAAGCGAGCTGGGTCGCAGCATCTTCAGCGTCTACGTCACGATCGCCTTGCGCACGCCCAGCGCGATCGCCGCCATTCTGGCACTGGCCATCTTCAAGCGCAGCGAGCTCGGCTACGTCGCCGTAGTGATCTTCATCACCTTCCCGTTCATGACCATCGGGCTGCTGGATGGGCTGAAGGCCGCACACCACGACTTGGACGAGATGGCGCAGATCTACCGGCTGGGTACCTGGAGGCACATCCGCCATGTGCTGATCCCGTTCCTGGCGCCGTTCCTGTTCAGCGGCTTTCGCAACGCCTATGCGCTGGCCTGGAAGGTGATCGTAGTGGCCGAGATCTTCGGGGCGGCGACGGAGGGGTTTGGCGCCGAATTCAACCATGCCTGGCAGTACTTTCTGATGACGGACGTCCATTTGTGGCTCTTGGTTTTCGTCGCCCTGGTGCTGTTCTTTGAATACGGCGTGATGCGCGTGATCGAGCGCCGCGTTTTCCGTTGGCGTGATTCCGGACGCCGATAGAGCGCCGCCGTGCCATGCCATGACCCCCAAGGGAAGCAGCCTGATGCCTGACTCCGCACCCTTCGTCCTTGATATCGAGGATTTGAGCGTCTCCTACGGTGCGGCCGAGCAGCTCGCCATCGAACGCATCGATCTGTCCGTCGCCAAGGGCGAGTTCGTGGCCATCGTCGGGCCATCGGGCTGCGGCAAGTCGACGATGTTGAATGTGTTGTCCGGCCTGATGGCGCCGACCCGCGGCCGCGTCGATGTCGACGGCGCGCCGCTTTACGGCGCCGGCGCCAAGGCGCCGCATCTCGGCTACGTCTTCCAGAGCCACCGGCTGTTGCCGTGGCGCACGGTCAGGCAGAATCTGGAGCTCGTGCTCAGCGCCTCCGACGTCCCGCCGGATCGCTGGGACGCGAACATCGACCGCATCCTCGACATCCTGCACATCCCGCAATTCAAGGATACCTGGCCCATGCGCCTGTCGGGCGGGCAGCGCCAACGCGTATCGATCGCCCGCGCGCTTCTTGTCGAGCCCTCCTACATCCTGATGGACGAGCCCCTGAGCACGCTCGACGAGGTCACGGCGCGGACGATGCGGCAGGAGTTGACGGCAATCTGGCAGCGCACGGGGTCGACCATCATCTTCGTCACGCACTCGATCCGCGAGGCGGTCTATCTCGCCGACCGCATCATCATCCTCACCCGCGGCCCGGCGAGCGTGGTCGACGATGTGAGGGTGCCGATCGCCCGGCCTCGCGCCTACGAAGACCCGCAGATCAGTGAGGTCGAGGCCGGCATCGTCGAACGCGTGCTCGACGAGTGGGGCCTCGCTCGCACTGAGGCGGAGGCGGGGGCCTGAGATGGCGGCGACGACGGCCGCGACAGACAGGACCGCCCAGACGGCTGAGATGGTCCATCGGCTTCAAGGCCGGCACGCGCGGCGCGTGAACATTGCCGGCAAAGTGATCGCAATCGTCGGCCTGTTCGCGCTGTGGTTTGTGCTGTCGATCCTGGTGCGGCCGTGGGTGCCGACGCCGGAGGCGACGGCGATGGCGATGTATCGACTGCTGGGGTCGGCCGCCTTTTACGGGGATCTTGGCCTGACCTTGATGCGTGTTCTGGCCGCCTTTGTCGCGGCGACCTTGGTCGGCAGCATCCTCGGCATCGCCGTTGGCCTTTCCAAGCGGGCGGAGGCGTTTTTCCAACCGCTTCTTGCCGTCGGGCTGGCCGTCCCGGATCCGGTCTACATCATCTTCGCCATTCTTGCCGTCGGCGTCGGCGAAGGTGCCGGGTTCGTGGCGCTGACCATCGCGCTGACCCCATTTGTCTCCAACATCGTGCGCTCCAGCGTCCATGCCCGCGACGCGACCCTCGACGAAATGGTCAAGGTATACAGGATCGCGCCCTGGCGGGCCTTCCGAGACAGCCTGTTTCCCCAGCTGATCCCGGCATTGGTGACCGCCGCGCGGTTCTCCTTCGCGCTGTCATGGAAGCTGGTGGTGGTGGTCGAGGCCATCGGCCAGCCGGACGGCATCGGTGCTGCCATCTTCCAGGCCTTCAACCTGCTGCGGATGCGCGAAATGTTGGCGCTGGCGATTCTGTTCATCGTTCTGATGCAGGTGCTCGAACGAGGGGTCGTTGCACAGATCGAGCGGCGTGCGCTGAGCTGGCGGCGATAGGCGTCATCAGCCATTGTTGCCCGTGGGCTGGCTTCAAACACCGTCCGATTGGTGGCGTCACCAGACTACCTACGAGCGACACCTGGATGGGCGGTTGACGCCATTGCCGCACTTGCGAGTCTCGGCCCGGGGTCGACAATGGGAGAAGGGCCATCATGCTGCGGTTGCGTTCCCGATTGTTGCCATTTGATGCGGCGCTGGATTGGACAGAATTCCAACGTCAACCAGCGAGGCATTGGCGATATTCAGTCGAAGTGCATGTTTACTGCCGGTTTCAATTGGTGGGGCATCCCAATGTTTGGTCGAGCATTGCCACACCGACACAGATCTTCGACCGAGACCCGTCAAGCGAAGGCACAGGCGTCGAGGGGGATGCCTATTTCTTAAGGTCGTCATAGAAGTAACTTGGCAACCCTCTGCTGTTCGCCAGCAGGTAGGGCTGGCTTCCCACAGTTCCGTCTTGCCATGGAGCTGTGCGACGAAAGATCACAGTCCTTCCATGGTGCTCGGAATAGAACTCCCAGGCGCTATCCATCATCAGGTTCTTAACGATGACGTCTCCCGTCCACAGGTTGCAGTCGTCGATTGCAAGAAAGCCGCCAACGCTCAGACGACGGGCAATATAGTAGTAATCGATCATCGGAATAGGAAAGGCATGGTCGCCATCAATAAGGGCAAAATCCAAATCATCGTCGAGATTCGGCAAAAAATCTTGAGATCTTTCGGCTACAAATGTGAATTTCGAGTGATCTAATCGCTGACTGTCGCACCATGTCCTGATGTTGTCTTCAAGATATCTGTCAGGACATACGGCCCTGTGATTGGTTCCCTTCAGGATAAACGCCAGTGAGGAGAACCCAGCACCTGTCTCAATTGTATTCATGCCTGGTTCTAGTAAGTCGATTATCGTCTTGAACGTTTGTCCGCTGATGCCAAGAAACCAGGGGGAGCCATCCGGCCTTCGATGAAGACTTGGGTTGTCTTTAATGATTGACTCAATCGTTTCTTGTGACGCTTGTGTCGGACTGGCTGACGCATCTGTTGGTTGATTTTTCTTTTTTGGCTTCTTCTTCCGAAGAAAGGGCATGGCTCTTTCCATCAAATGATTTCGCCGATGATTGCTCTGTCTGTGGCTGAACTCGGCCGCGTGTCCGTCGAGTTGCGTGCTGCGTCAGGGTGCCGATCGGCGCTGCTGGTCGCGGGTCTTCCAGGTCAATGGTCCTTGAAAGAACCGCGGCCAAGCACGTCATCATAAACCCGCTTGAAAGGTGATACTGGGTGCAGGCCAACATCAGCAAGGCTGCCGACCGTTTGCGGATCTATGATGTCGGGCGATTGACCCGGCAGCCATCGATAGGCGTCGCCGTTGGCCAGCTTGCACGGATCACAGGCGACATAGCCGCCCAACGCTTTTATATGGCCGGCTCGACGAAACCCGTAATGCATGCTGGACGAAACAAGGGGCAATTTGCACGTCAGCAATACATGATAGCCCTTGGGCGTTCTACATATTGGCGTTTTGGCAACAAGCGTTTTGTGTCTGTCGCGCCATGCTTGGAACATCGTCGGCCTGTCGAAATCCAGTGCGATGAGACCACCGACTCCGCACACCAAGCCG
This sequence comes from Pseudomonadota bacterium, assembly GCA_039819185.1. Classification (GTDB taxonomy): domain Bacteria; phylum Pseudomonadota; class Alphaproteobacteria; order Rhizobiales; family Tepidamorphaceae; genus JBCBSK01. The sequence continues at coordinate 34,280 of JBCBSK010000005.1, forward strand.
ATGTTGCTGTCGCCCTTGCTGAACCATTGTGCGACTGTGTCTTCGCTCGGCGGTTCCTCGGCGAGCTGATAAAGCACGCTGGTAAAGGCGAGCTCCTTCAGCCGCTTGCTTCGAAGGGAAAGATGGATAGGCCTCCGACCCAAGGCTTCCAGGTCAAGATGCTTGCCGCCGCGACGGAGAGGAACACACACATAGCCACGTCGGCAAAGATCCGTTGCAAGCTTCGCCAAACTGGCTTCTGGGAGAGCCCCACTAGGCATAGTCTGTCAGTTCATGTGTCACGATTCGGTTCCAACAGTCTGAATCAAATAGCGCCCTAAATGCGGCGACTAATCGGTCTTACTTTCAATTATCCGTCGGCTGGGACACCAGAAACCCTTCTTATAGGGGCTGGACGCATCAAATCCCTGCCCAAGCAGAGCCGGTTGATAACGCCGCCGCCACGATCATGGCTGCTTCGATGGTGTCGATGATTCGGTCGAAACATGTTGCGACACTTAGCGATCCTTGACCCGCGGTAGATGGCGCTCGATGATCGCGCGTTGCCGGTGGCGCAGGCGGATCGATCGTTAGATCGGCTGCTTCGACAGCAGGCCGTAAAGGTTGCGCGCCGTCCTTGGCACTACGCGCTTGGCGCTGTCGTCGCAGGCGGCCAGGCTCAGCCGACCCCCGAGATAGGCGCGACGGAAGTCAGACTTCTGAGGGTCGCGCTGCCGGATGAGGTCAGAACTGACTGCCGGTGCGTCCGATAGGTCGCAATCCATGAACAGCGCAATCTCGCGCACGGCGGCTTCCGGATCTTTGAGAACGGTCTCGTAGGTCATGATCAGAGGGGTGATGCCGTTATGGGCGAAGAACGTCGCCCAATATTGGTAGGCTGATGCAATCGAGCGAATGAATGCTCCAATCCGGTTTGAGTCGAACTGGACATCATGGCAGTCGATCGGCCAATCCTTCGTTTGCTGCCAAACCTCCGTCTCTTTGGCTATTGCACCAGAGATTGCCTGGCCGAGCAGGTCCGCACGCTGCATCCAGACGAAGCGAATGTCGGGGAACCACGCGGATAGATCGGCGCGCCGAACGAGGAATCTGAACTCTGGCGGAAAGAGCCTGATCGCACAGATCCCATTCGGCGTTGTCGCCGCATCGCGCAGGAACGTGAATACGGCGTCGAAGTTGATCTCCCCGTCGGACGCGAATGAACTGACGGGCCGATGGTTCACATTGAAGTACTCTTCCGGTCGACCCAGCCGCTCGGTCGACCGGAGCAACGATGCAAGATAACCCGTCCCGGACCGGTAATAGCCGGCAATAACCAGCAGCTTTTCCGGCGGGTCCCAGTGTCGGTCCGGGCACGCGAGGCGGTGTTTCATTGTTATCTCCTTTGCCTTGGCCAACACGGCCAGCGGCTCCCCGGTTTTGGTGGCCGGGCCCAGCTAGGCAAATGGCGGTGAAATGGGCACATCAACGTCAACGGTCCTCTATGATGGCATCATCCTTGAAGCCCTCACCTGGAGTCGCACACCGTTGTGGACGAGAAATTCTTCGACCAGTATCCGGCCTTCTATGAAACGAGCAAGACCGGCGTCGCTCCGGACAGGATGGATTTTCGGCATCATCTCATCATCGAGCGAAACGCCGCGCTGCTGAAGGGCAAGCGGATCATCGAAACCGGCTCGCATGATGGGCGTTGGACATTCGCGGCTCTCAAGGTTGGCGCGGCCTACGTCAAGGGCATCGAGCCGCGCCGCCATCTGGTGGAAAATGCCGCAGCGACGTTGGATCGTTACGGCATCCCAAAGCCATCTTACGACTTCGTATGCAGCGACGCTTACGCCGAACTGGAGCAACTCGCGCAGAAGGGTGAAGCCTTCGACACCGCGCTCATTCTCGGCTTCTTCTACCACACGGCCCGGCAGTATGAGCTTATTCAACGCATCGCCGATCTCGGATGTACGGCAATCGTCATTGATACGTGGGTTTTGCGGAAGGCCAGCAAACCGGTTATTCGCCTCTACACCGAACCGACATCCAACGAGGCCCACATCTATTCTCCCGACAAGCCCGAGGATCTTGTCGGCTTGCCCAGCCTCTCCGCGGTTGAGCTCTTGCTCAGTACAGCGGGGTACCGACCGAGCGTGGTTTCTCCGGCGCGTCGAATTCCGCTGCGCGGCTGCCGAGACTATCGGCGCGGCAGTCGATTTACCGTAGTCGGCGTCAGATGATCTCGCACGCGTCAAGTTTGTGCATGAAGTCGAGATAGTCGAAGCCGCCCCGAACCACTGGCCGCATGATGAACCCGAAATAGCCCGGTGGGATCTCGTTGGCCTCGACCGAGGCTGAGAAGGTCTGACGTGTCCGCTTCAAACCGCGGCGAATGCTCATGAGCAAGTATTTCGTGAGCGTGCGGCGCGTTGTGGAACAGGCCGCAAGCAGGTCTCTGTCGGCATCGAACACGAAACGTTCAAAGCCATCGCCCACGACCCTGCGCATCAGGTCCGATACGATTTCGTTGCATTGGCCATTGGTTACGCTCGGGAGGTCCTCGAGCAAAGTGAGGTGGGGCGCGGTTCCGCCGATCCAGCGATAGGGCTTCCCGGTGCCGGTGTGAATGCCGTAGCCGGCCAGCGCAGTGCCCAGCCCTAAGACATCGAACCTTGGCAGTCGAATGGAGATGATCGGTTCGGCCGCCCGGTAGACAAGTGCAACCCGCGGCGGGCGACCAACGCGTTTCAGGGGCGTCTGACCGCAAACCTGCTCCACCAGACGGCTGAGGACCTTGACGGTCTCCTCGTTGTCGACATCGATGTCGAACGCGACGGTATGGCGTCCGCAGGCGAAGGAAACGCCGGACTGGGGGTCTGTTTTCGTGTGCTGTTGCACCCAATCCGCCGACACTCGCGACCAGCAGGCGTTCCGCCAGTCAAGGCCCGCTCTGGGCGGTCTCTGCTGCGGGTGCCGTGAGACCACGCTGTAGCCGTTGGCATGGCAACGCGCGGCATAGACGGCGAAATAGTTCAGGTTCGAAGCACCGTCATGACTGACTGCTGCGGGATTGCTCACGGGACAGATCGGTTTACGGCTACTGTTGTATGCTTGGCCTAGTCAAGTTGGCAGGCGTCGAGCTTGCGGCTGAACTCAAACCTGTCGAAACCGCCCTTTACCACCGGTCGCATCAAAAACCCCCAAAAACCCGGCGGGAATTTCCCTTCCCAAAGCAGTTTTTCATAACTCGCCTGCGCATGCTTTCTGCCACGTAGGACGCGAACGACGAGCTGCCGGATAAGGATGGAGCGAGACGTGACGCTGCGCGCCAGCAGGTTTCTGTCCGTGTCGAAGTTAAACCGTTCGAATCGATCGCCGACGACCTTGCGCATCACGCGTGTCGCGACCTCGATACATTGGTCGTTTGTTACCGCCGGCAGGTCATTTAGTTTGGTGAGGTGAGGGGCCGCGCCGCCGACCCAACGGTAGGGTTGCTCCAGCCGCGGGTGAATGCCGTAGATGGTCATGTTCGTACCCAGGCCCAGAGTGTCGAATTTCGGCAGCCGGATGGAAATAATCGGCTCGGCGGGACGATAGAAAAGGGCGATTCGCGGCGCGTTGCCGATGCGCACGAGCGGGGTCTTTCCGCAAACGTCTTCGACTGTTGACCTCAGAATCTCGACCGTGGCCTCATTGTCGACGTCGATGTCGAACGCCACGGTGTATCGGCCGCACGCCAGCGCCACGCCAGAATCCGGGTTGGTCTCGACAACGTCACGGATCCACTCAAGGGATGTTTGGGTCCAGCACGAGGCGCGCCATTCAAGCTCGAACCTCGGCATCTTCTTTCGAGGAATTATGGCGATAACGCTGTACCCGTTGTTGGCGGTCGCCTCGGCAAACGTCGAAAAGAACCGATCGTCGGGGGCGGCGCCCTCGGTTTGGGTGACCGTGACGTCTTGGATCATGCTTTCCTCGAATGTCGCAAAAGCAACATAGCCAGTCTCCAGTGTCGAAACCAATAGCGGATGGCAGCTGAGATGGTGACGGCGGAAAGGGCGGTCGCTGCGGTTCGATCGCAACTAGGCGCGTCGCGCTGGAACGCTTTGAACTGACCAAACGCGCTCGATGGCGTTGCGGTCTGTGTGGGGGTATGGCGGGTAGCGGTTGTCGCGTCTTCTTGTCCGGCGGGCAGGGGTGTCGGGCACGGCTCCGGCCGCTTCCACCTGCGGCCAGATCCGATCGCCGTGTCAACGCTTGTCGCCAGACAGCAAACTGCTGTTAGGGATAGGCGGCTGCAGAGCTTCAGTTGCCGTCAAACGCGGCCGCCTAAAACGACTTTTTCAACGCAATCGGTTCCACTCGGCCATCCGGCGGTGCGGCGTTAACGGTATGCCCAGCCGCTATGAACGTCCGCTTGGGCAAGGCAAATGGTTCAAACTCGCAACTGCGGCAAAGGTCGGTTTCCCGCCCGTACCTGCCAAACCTCGCGGCGTGGCGAAGATCCTGACGCGCACGCCAACCCATTACAGCTAACGCTTGTTTGCAAAGACCAGTTGCCGAGCGTCTTGAGAGGTCCGCCGAGTTGTAGGCAGCCGGAGCGTCGCGACCTCGGGCGGCTTGATTACGCCCGAATGTGGCGTTCCAACTAGGTGGCGCATAGCGTTTGCAGGCCGTCTACCAATCGCGAATCGGCTCATTGGCCGCTTTGCCGGCGTCGGCTTCGACGGCTTTGACGAGTTGGCTGCGGTTAGTTTCTTGCCTCCCATAAATCGAAATTCAATCCGTTCCCATTGGTCTTCCGGTCGATTGAGACAGGTCGCATTCGATTCTGGCGGCGACTGTCTCGACCGCTTCGGCCAAAGGATCGTCGGCAAGATGGGCGTAGCGTTGGGTCGTCGCGGCTTGGGTATGTCCCAGCATCTTGCCAGTTGTCGGAAGTGAGTATCGTAGGGCGACACCTATGCTGGCAACCGTGTGACGCAGGTCATGCAATCGTAGGTGTTCTAGGCCGGCACTCTTGCGAATGCGGGACCAAGGACCCTTAAGATCTGTCAGTGGCCGATTCTCGCTTTTGCCGGCAAAGATGTAAGGATTGCCAGAACGATGTGGCGCCAAGTCTCGCAAGACCTGCATAGCCGCCTCAGGCAGTTTGATCAGCTTTGCTCCGGTCTTGCTGTCCGGCAGGCTGGCGACGGATCGATTGAGGTCGACATCGTCCCAGCGCAGCAATAACGCCTCGCTCACGCGACACCCGGTCAAGGTCAAGAACCTGATCGCGCCTAGCGCTTCTGGCGACGCATCACCCGTCTCCTGCGCGTGGTCCAACGCGGCGCCGAGCCGCTGAAGTTCGTCACTCTCCAGGAACACCTCGCGCGGCCGCTCCGGGTTCTTGGCGGCAAAGCGGACCGGATTGCTGCCATCTGGCCGCCAGCGCCAGCGTTCGGCCAAGGTGAACATCTTGCTAAGCAACGCTCGAACCCGATTCGCTGCAAATGGGCCGCCGCGAAGCATCTTGGGGCGCGCTCCATCGCCGCTGGCTGCAACCGTGCGTCCCTGTTTGACGATCTTCAAGACGCGATCGATGTCTGCTGTCGCGATGTTGGCCACCTTTCGCGATCCGAGAAGGGGCACGACATGGTTGGCAATGTTGCGTTCGTCCTCCCTGGCACTGCGTGGCTTCTTTTTCGTCGCGGCGTGCTCGCTCAGGTAGCGCTTGCAGAGTTCGGCCATTGTCGGAGCATTCCGTACCGCCGCTCGCTCAGCGGCCGGGTCGCCACCCTGCGCTGCCGTTGCCAGCCAGTCGCGGGCAATGGAACGCGCCTGTTCCGGCGTCAGCACCCCATGGCGGCCCAACGTCGCCTTGCGGCTTCTTGATGCCCGGCCGCCACCGACACGATACTGAACGATATACGAGCGCCGACCCGTCGGCATTATCCGCAGGCCAAAGCCCGGCAGGTTCTCATCCCACAAGATGTACTCGCGAGCTTCAGGTTGCGCCGCTTCCACCGTGCGCTTGTTCAGTTTGGTCATCAGCCCGCCAGATTGGATTTGGTAGCACCATGGTAGCACGGAAAACCAATTCGCAGCAAAGCCGCTCTTGCTCGATATCACTTAACACATTGAAAACTTTAGAAAAAGAAACCCAGTCAATCTTAGGAAGACACCTTCAAAACAGATTTCTAATCTGTAGGTCGCAGGTTCGAATCCTGCCGGGGTCGCCATGCTGGCGCGGCAACAGAAGCAGTTCGGTGGGCGCGCCTGTCGATGGTCATGATCGTCCGACCGCGAAATTTGGCGAACGCCGGCGGTTACAGAGCTTCTGACAGAACCTCATTCCGGGACGCTCGGCCAGTTCCCGACATTGGCGGACGGGCCACAATGCTGCAGTCGCATTCCCAACTGGTGTCATTCGCTGCGGGCAAACCAGTGTCAGCATTCGAGGGGTAAACAGTGGGCTGCCGGTTTGTGACCTCGATCGAGGATAAGTGGTATGCGAGTCGACGGTCGATCTTGAGTTGACGCAGGTCCGGTGGGGCGTCCGGCGTACTGCAAAAACTCCTCACCGGCGCCATCGCGCCGCAGCTTTTGGCATAGCCTAAGATGCGCACTGGCAATCCAAAGGCATTTTCACGGGTTGCCCGGATCGAAATCGAAGCGCTCGGGCATCGTCAGGCCGTTGGCGATATGGTGGCGGACGGCCCGCACCGAAATACCGTCGCGGTACAGCCAGGGGTCATCGGTCTCGCGCTGCCAGACTTCGAGCGCGGTGCGGAACGAAGCGAGCCGCACGGCATGGTCAGGGTGGCTTGCAAGATTTGTGACTTCGAGCGGATCCTCATCCAGATCGTAGAGCTCCTCCGGTGGTCGGCGCACATAGTCGAGGACGGGCCGTTTGCCGATCAGCGCCGGGCGCTGGCGGCGAATGCCCTCCCAAGACAGCGAGCCGTAAAGGTCGCCGGAGAAGGGGAAATCGAGCTGCCATGCGATGTTGCGATGGTACTTGTAGCGCGGTGTGCGCAGGAAGCGGGTGGGCCAATAGTTGGTGACTTCATGAAAGGTATGGGAGCCGAAGACGCGGTCCCAGCCGGGCAGGCGTGTCTCCTGCTCCAGAATCGGCAGGAGCGATCGGCCCTTGCGCCGGCTGCTATCGGGGGCCCGGCCCGCCAGATCGAGAAAGGTGGGTAGTAAGTCGGTGAATGACACAAGGTTGGGGTTTGCAATGCCCGCTCTCTGCCCCGGCCTGCGCATGATGAGCGGCAGGTGCACGCCCGCGTCGTAAAGCGTGGTTTTGGAGTTGAGGAAAGGCGCACCATTGTCGGAGAGGAACACCACCAATGTGCCGCCGGCCAGACCCTCGTTCGCTAGCGCGTCCAGCACCAACCCCACCCCGCGGTCGAGGCGGTGGACGGAGCGGTAATAGTCGGCCAGTTCTTGCCGCACCTCGGGAAGATCGGTCAGGAATGGCGGCACGGCCACTTCATCCGGCGAGACCATTGGGCCCTCG
>JBCBSK010000006.1:0-39990 GCA_039819185.1 Pseudomonadota bacterium
ACGATAAACTTGAGGGTGAAGCTGGCAAGGACGTGCTAATCGGCGGCAATGGACGCGACGAGTTCCACTTCGGCAAAAAGGACGGCTCCGACGTGATCAAGGATTTCGATCCGAACGGAGACAAGATCGACGTCAGTGCGATCAAGAGCATTAAAAAGTTTTCGGATATCGATCTGGACAAACGCGGGTCCGATACACTCGTCGATCTCGGCAAGACTGAGGTTCTGCTCGAGGATATCGCGCCGCGTGATCTCGGTGCGGGGGACTTCCTGTTTTAGGGTCTCGGGTGCGTCCTGAGGAATCGAAGCGCTGGACCCCTGGGTCGATTGGGCCACGTCACACTGACGTTGTACAACGTCAAATCCTTGCAACGGTCTCGATCACAACGACCCGCAGCCTATAAGTCTTTCTGGCCACGCACGTGTTCCTGGCGTTGCGTCATATGCCATGATGCGCAGGTTTGTCGCACACGGCAAAGTTTCTTGCGTGCCTGCGACATCATCTTGGCGTATCCCTGCAAGGCTTTTTGGTTCAATCAAAAAACCAGCCGGCGCACTGACGCATGGCGACAAAGGGGAGGCGCGTATGTATCAGCGCATCATGGTTCCGGTGGACCTGGCTCATCTCGACCGGCTCGACAAGGCGCTGACGACGGCCTCGGACATCGCCAAGCATCACGGCGCTCCGGTCAGCTATGTCGGCATCACGAGTTCGCAGCCGAGCGCGGTTGCGCATACGCCGGAGGAGTTCGAAGACAAGCTCATCGCCTTCGCGCAAGACCAGGCGGCGCGCCACGGGCTGGAGACGTCGGCCAAGGCTTATGTGACGCACGACCCTGCCGTCGATCTCGACCAGACGCTGTTGCACGCGATTTCCGACACCGGCGCCGATCTCGTCGTCATGGCCTCGCACGTGCCGGGGCTGATCGAGCACATCTTCGCGTCGAACGCCGGCTATGTCGCATCGCATGCCACCGTCTCGGTGTTCGTCATCCGCTGATGCCGGCGCCAGCCGATACATCGCGCCTGTCTAAAAATTTAGGGGAGGGACACCGCATGTCCGATCAAACCGCCGCAGAAGGCGAGGTGAACCAGATCGATACCGATTATGAGATCGGCCAGGACAACATCAAGGCCCAGATCGGGCCCTTTGGGCTCGACATTCACAATCCGGTTTTTCTGATTTCCGGGCTGACTGTCGTCGCCTTCACATTTTTCACACTGGCCTTTCAGGAGCAGGCCGGCGCCTGGTTCAGCGACTTGCGCGGCTGGCTGACCTCCAATCTCGACTGGTTCTTCCTGTCGGCGGCGAACGTTTTTGTCCTGCTCTGCCTGGTGTTGATCGTAACGCCGCTCGGCAAGGTCCGTCTCGGCGGCAAGGACGCAAAGCCCGACTACAGCTATCCGGGCTGGATGGCCATGCTGTTTGCCGCCGGCATGGGTATCGGATTGATGTATTTCGGCGTTTCCGAGCCGATCTCGCACTTCAACTCGTCGATTGGGGGAACCGCAATTGAAGACGGTGCACGCACCGACTGGGCGCCACTCGGGGCTGCAGTGGATGATCCGCTGGCTGCGCGGGATCTCGGCATGGCGGCAACGATCTTCCACTGGGGTCTGCACCCGTGGGCGATTTACGCGATCGTCGCGCTGGCGCTGGCGCTGTTCTCCTACAACAAGGGCCTTCCGCTCACGATGCGGTCGGTGTTCTATCCGATCTTCGGGGAGCGCATTTGGGGTTGGACGGGCCATATCATTGATACGCTTGCGGTTTTCGCAACCGTCTTCGGCCTTGCGACCTCGCTCGGCTTTGGCGCGTCACAGGCGGCCGCGGGGCTTGAATACCTCTATGGCTTCCCGAATACCGATGGCTCCAAAGTGTTCTTGATCATTGCGATCACGGCGATTGCCCTGGTGTCGGTGGTCGCAGGAATGGATGCAGGCGTTAAGCGGCTCAGCGAGTTCAACATGATCATGGCGGCGCTGCTGATGCTGTTCGTGATCATCGTCGGGCCGACCCTGGCTATTGTCACTGGTTTCTTCACAAATATGGGCGCGTATCTCTCGAACCTGCCGGCGCTCGCCATGCCGTTCGGGCGGGAGGATGCCAACTTCAGCCAAGGTTGGACCGCGTTCTACTGGGCGTGGTGGATCTCCTGGTCACCCTTTGTCGGCATGTTCATCGCGCGCGTCTCGCGCGGGCGCACAGTGCGCGAGTTCATCATCTGTGTTCTGCTGATCCCCTCGACCGTCTGCGTGTTGTGGATGACCAGCTTCGGTGGAACTGCCCTCTACCAGATCATCAATGACGGGTTCATGGGCGTTGCCGAAGCCAACTCCGACTTCAAGCTGTTCATCATGCTGTCGCAGTTCCCGCTGGCGCAGATCACGTCGGCGATCGCGATTGTGCTCGTGATCGTTTTCTTCGTGACGTCGTCGGACTCAGGGTCACTGGTGATCGACACGATCACAGCGGGTGGCAAGGTGGATGCGCCGCTGCCTCAGCGCATCTTTTGGTGCAGTTTCGAGGGACTGGTTGCCATTGCGCTTCTGCTTGGGGGCGGCTTGGTCGCGTTGCAGGCCATGGCGGTGTCGACCGGGTTCCCGTTCACCATCGTCCTGCTCTTGGCCTGCTATGCGATCGTCAAGGGACTTATGAGCGAACCACGGTAAAGCCACTCTGAGTATTTGCTTGAGAGCACTTCGGAGCAAACACCATCGGGCCGGCGTTTTGCCGGCCCGTTCTCGTATCGTCAGCCCATCAACCCCGTGGCGCCATCCCACAGCATCTTCAGCCCGATCAGCAGCACGCCAGCATAGGTGATCTGGTAGAACGGGCCCTTTGGGATGCGTTTGACAAGCCAGACACCGGCGAGAATGGCGATCGGCGCGATGGGCGCCAGCACGAGCGCTGTCAGCAAGACCTCGCGTGTATAGCCGCCGAGTGCAGTATAGGCCGGCAGTTTGGCGACATTGACCGTTGCAAGAAACATCGCGCTGGTGCCGACCAGAAGCCTTGGGTCGAACTTCAGCGGTAGCGTATACATTTGCAGCGGTACGCCACCGGCATGAGCGACGAAACTGGTGAACCCTGAAACGGTCGACCAGACCCGGCCTTTGAGTGGGTTGTGCGGTTTGGGCTCCGCCTGCTGACCCCCACCGAACCAGTAGGCAAGCGCAAACCACACAGCGATCACCCCGATCATCAGCCGGACATGGGCGTCGGTGACGATGGATGCTGTTAGCCAGCCGATGATGACGCCGGCAATCCCGCCCGGAACGATGATCTTTAGCGTTCGGACGTCGAAGTCGCGGCGATAGGCCGTTACGGCAACGACATCCATGACAAGCATCAGTGGCAGCATGATCGCGACTGCTTCGAGCGGCGAGACATAGAGGGCGATCAGCGGTACCGAAGGAATGGAGAGCGCCGCGCCCAGCCCGCTCTTCGACAGGCCGAACAGGATTACCGCCGGAATGGCGACGAGGTAGAAGCTGGGGTCCGAGATCATGTTGCCTGAAAGAGTTTCCACGCTATGCGAAGCTGGCGCGGTTGTGTCGTCGGCGCGGTCGCGGCGTTTTCCTTACACAGCACGAACCTGTCGTGGAACCCGGCCTAATTCGCTCCACGCCTGACACCCATCAAAGTGGCCAGCGCGAGGGCTATGCGATATCCCTATCACAAGGAACCAGAACAACGCGCCGGGAGGGACACGGCATGGCCGAGAGCGCATATCACAAGATCTATGAGGGCTGGCAGGCGGATCCGGAGGGGTTCTGGGCCAATGCGGCGCGTGAGATCACCTGGATGCGCCCCTGGGACAAGGTGTTCGACGCGGACCAGGGCGTTTATGGGAGGTGGTTCGCCGGCGCGACCTGCAACACCGCGTATAATTGCCTCGATCGCCATGTCGAACGCGGCCGTGGCGACGATCCGGCGCTGATCTACGATTCGCCCGTCACAAAAACCAAGCGAAGTTTCAGCTATTCAGAGCTGACGGAGCGGGTCGCGGTTCTCGGCGGTGCGCTGATCCGCCTCGGCGTCACGAAGGGCGACCGGGTCATCATCTATATGCCGATGATCCCGGAGGCGGTTGTGGCGATGCTCGCCTGTGCGCGGATTGGCGCGATCCACTCCGTCGTATTCGGCGGGTTTGCGTCGAACGAACTCGCAACCCGCATTGATGATGCCAAGCCCAAGCTCATCCTCTCGGCCTCCTGCGGCATCGAACCGGGACGTGTCGTGGCCTATAAGCCGCTGCTCGACGGTGCGATCGAGATGGCCGAGCACAAGCCGGACGGCTGCGTGGTCTTCCAGCGTCCGATGCTCGAAGCAGACATGGTCGCAGGACGTGACCATGACTGGACGACGCTTGTGACCGAGGCCGAGGAGCAGGGCATGCGCGCGGCTTGTGCCGAGGTTGCCGCGACCGACCCACTTTACATTCTCTACACCTCCGGCACGACCGGCCAGCCCAAGGGTGTCGTGCGCGATACGGGCGGGCACATGGTGGCGCTGAAATGGTCGATGTCGGCGATCTACGACATCAAGCCCGGTGAAGCATTCTGGGCTGCGTCCGATGTCGGTTGGGTCGTTGGCCATTCCTACATCGTTTATGCGCCGTTGCTGCATGGAGCCGCGACGGTTCTCTATGAGGGTAAGCCTGTCGGCACCCCCGATGCCGGCGCCTTCTGGCGGGTGATCTCCGAACACAAGGTCGCAGCCCTCTTCACCGCACCGACGGCGTTCCGGGCGATCAAGAAGGAAGACCCGAACGCGGAGTTTTTGAAAGACTATGATGTGTCCTGCATGCGGACCCTGTTCCTTGCCGGCGAGCGTGCCGATCCGGACACGATTCAATGGGCTGAGAACATTCTCGGCGTGCCTGTGATCGACCATTGGTGGCAGACCGAAACCGGCTGGACGATCGCCGGAAACCCGATGGGTCTAGGGATGCTGCCGGTCAAATATGGGTCTCCGACCGTGCCGATGCCGGGTTACGACGTCCGGATACTCGATCCCGAGCACAAGGAAGTCGCCGCCGGCGAGATGGGGACCATTTGCATAAAGTTGCCCATGCCGCCGTCCTGTCTGCCGACCCTGTGGGGCAACGATACGCGCTTCCGGTCGAGCTATCTTGAGGAATTCGCCGGCTACTACTCGACGTCGGATGCGGGCTATCGCGACGAGGATGGCTATCTCTACATCATGGCCAGGACCGACGACATCATCAATGTCGCGGGCCACAGGCTGTCGACGGGCGGCATGGAGGAGGTCCTTGCCTCGCATTCAGACGTTGCCGAATGCGCCGTCATTGGCATTGCCGACCAGATGAAGGGTCAGGTGCCCTGCGGTTTTGTCGTTCTGAAGGCCGGTGTCGATCGTCCGCACGAGGACATCGAGACAGAACTCGTGGCGCTCGTTCGCGAGAAGATCGGCCCGGTCGCGGCCTTCAAGATCGCTGTTACCGTGCATCGCTTGCCGAAAACGCGCTCGGGCAAGATCCTGCGCGCGACGATGCGACAGATCGCCGATGGCGAGGACTACAAGATGCCGGCGACGATCGACGATCCGGCGATCCTCGATGAGATCACCACCGCGCTGAAGGACAAGGGCGTGGCCCGTGCGTAACGTCTATCTCTCGCGCTGTGCTTCGGGAACAAGCGCAGCGCCCCGCCGCCTTGGCCGGACCAGCGTCAGGCCGGCCAGCATTAACCCAAGCGCTAGCCAGACCCATGGCGAATAGATCTCGCTCAGGATCAGCGCGCTGAGAAGCACCGCCATGACGGTCACCACATAGGCGATCTGGCTGGTGAAGACGGCGCCGGCGCGTCCCACGAGCCAGATATAGCCCGAATAGGCGACAGCGTGGCTTAGACTTGACAGCGTCAGGCCAAGCTCCGCCTGGCCCCAGGGCCCGGTCAGATCGACCCAGTTTCCCGTGAACACCGCGACGGGCGCGCAGCCGATCGCGCCAATGACCGAGGCCCAGACGAGGATGACCAGTGGATCGGCGTCGGGTGGCGCGCGGCGGGCGAGATAGTTCGCCTCGCAGCCATAACAAAACGGCGCGATCAGCGCGACGAACACGAACGGCACCATCTCCGGCGACGGCAGACTGGCCTCCGGCGCGGTCAGCAGAACCACCGCGGCGGCACCAAGCACCACGCCCATGATCCGGCGCGCTTCGAAGCGCTCGTCGCGCAGGGCCAGCGCGATCATCAGGGCGAAAAAGGGCACGGTGGCGATGGCGATGCCGACGACGCCAGCCGGAAGGTTGGCTGCCGCCACATAGGAAAAACTGTTGGGGATGATGGTCCCAATCAAAGCCACGCCGATATAGAGATCGATGTCTGCGCGGCGCGGCCGCAACGACACCCGGCGCAGGAATGTGACCACGGCTAGCGCGAGGCCAACGAAGACCTGCTGCCAGAAGATGAGCCCGATCGGCGCATGTCCCGTCGACACGGCGAGCTTCGTCATTGGGATCGTCAATCCCCAGAACGATCCGAACAGAAGCAGCGCGACAATGAGACCGGCAGCGGGCATCTTTTTTCCAACTCTTCCGTCGCTCTATCACGTTCGGTAACAGATGCCCCTGTTACTGTTGACCGGGAGCCATGCGCCAGCCAGCATCGCCGCCCAACCGAGTTTCGCGGTCGCATGTCGCATGTCGCATGTCGCGCGTCCGCGCACCAAAGCCCAGCCGGGCCTGGCGGGCATCTCAGCAAGGAGTTTGAGCATGGCATTGGACGGCAAAGTCGCGATCGTCACCGGGGCGGCACGCGGCATCGGGCGGGCGATCGCTGAGCGTCTGGCACGCGATGGTGCGGATGTTGTCATCGCCGATGTCGCCGATGAAGGCCAAGAGGTCGCGGACCAACTCGTTGCGCGTGGCGATAGCGCCCATTTTATCGCTTGCGATGTTGGTGAGCGGCTCGACGTGCGCAATCTGGTGACCGGCACGATTGACCGGTTCGGCGCGGTCGATGTTCTGGTGAACAATGCCGGTATCGTCCACGGTGCGGACTTCCTCGATATCGAGGAAGAGGATTTCGACCGGGTCATCCGCACCAATCTCAAAGGTGCGTTCCTGGTCGGCCAGGCAGCCGCAAAGCGCATGGTTGCGCAAATCGAAGACGGGCGCGCGCCGGGCGCGATCATCAATATGAGTTCGATCAATGCTCAAGTCGCGATCCCGACCCAAGTGCCTTATTGCACGTCCAAGGGCGGGCTCGCCCAGCTCACCAAGGTGATGGCGCTAAGCCTTGCGCCGCATCGGATCCGCGTGAATGCCATCGGCCCTGGCTCGATCTTGACCGAGATGCTCGAAGCGGTGAACTCCGATCCGTCGGCGCGCGGTAAGATCCTGTCGCGGACGCCGCTTGGCTATATGGGCGCGCCGTCTGAGATCGCCTCTGTCGCGGCGTTTCTGGCGTCTGATGATGCGAGCTACATCACCGGCGAGACGATCTTCGCCGACGGCGGCCGTCTCGCGCTGAACTACACCGTGCCTGTGGCGGACTAGCGTTCGGCGATTGATCGGCCAGCGTCTCGACGGGCTGTCCGGCCACAAATGACCAGAGCCGACCGGGTGGGGTTCGCGTCCACCCGGTCGGATGAATACCCGAATTCAGCTTCAGATCAGATAGTCGTTGAAGCCCAATTCAGCGAGTTGATCGACCACGCCGCCAGCGCCTTCGAGGCTTGTGCTCCAGGGGGCCGCTGTCAGATTGTTGGCCGACAGGTCCTCTGCCTGAACGTTTTCCAGCGTGTAGGTGTTTCCGCCATTGTTGAGGACTTCGATGACCAGATCGCCGTTTTGCTCGCTGATCTCGAGCTGACCGGCGCCGAGATGACCGAAATCGAGCACGTCTTCTGACGGATCGAAATTAGGGATCACCTCATTGCCCCCCCAATTCCATCCGATCGTGACAGTGTCGACACCATCGGAACCTCCTGCGATGTCGCCCGTATCGCCTGCGTCGCCGGTATCGCCCGTATCTCCGGTGTCCACGGGATCGCTCGTGTCGCCTATATCTCCGGCATCACCAGTGTCCACGGGGTCGCTGGTGTCGCCAGCATCCCCGGTGCCCCCTTCGGCGCCCGCCTCATTGCCGATCAGCGACAGGATTTCCTGAGCCGCGCTGGCATCAAGGATGGTGAAATTGGCCTCGGACAGATCATCCAGTGTCACACCAGCCAAAGTCGTGGTCTGATTGTTCGACGGCACGGAGAACACGACGCCTTCGGCGGTCTCAGTTACCTCAATGGATGTAGCGCCGATCCAATCGACAAAGACCGCATCCTCAGCGGGGTTGAAACCCGTGATGATCGCGTCTTGGCCCCACGACCAGGTGATGACGACCGTCGCGGTGGTGGCATCAACATCCGCGGTGCCTCGTCCAAGATTGGCGCCGTCGTTCCCATCATCACCAATGCCACCGCCAGTACCGCTTCCCGTGTCACCGGTCTCGCCACCGCTGCCGGTGTTGCCGCCACCGGGCGTGCCGAGGCCCTCATCTCCGGTGACCCGATCTTCGTAGAATGCGATCGCCTCATCAACGGTCGGGGCGTCATAGCCACCGAACTGGTCGATATAGCGTAGGATCGAGGTGCCGAACTCGTCGGTCGAGACCGAGCCGCCCTGCAAAAGCGCCAGCGTGCCAAAGGCGCCGCGCAAATGGGCGGCCGCCATGATGCCAGTTAGGGTCAGTTCGACCGTTACTTCAACGCCGTTCTGGACGTAGGTACGGGTTGTGCCGAGATAGTCATCAAGGCTCTCGCCCCCAAAGCCAAGGCCACGCTCGATGATCTGGAGATTGAAGCCGAAGGCTTCTTGAATGGCAGTTTCCTGAGCAGCTTCGGTGGTGAACTCCTCAAGGCTGTTAACGCCGTTCTTGCCGGTCCAGGTGCCGTCCCACGTGTTTCGCGACGCGCCGTTTCCATAATAGACGTCGTCGTCGTAATAGCCGAGATCAATCAGCAGCGCCTCGCCGAACTGGTAGCCGACGAAGCCGAGCGTGTTCATTGAGCGATAGGACATTGCGTCCCATTCCGCATCGGTCAGATCGCCCCAGCTTGTATATTGCGGGAAGATATCTGTGACGCTGGCACCGGCCCACTGGTCGAGTTGCCAGTTGGCAATGATGCCGTCTTCATAGCGCTCCCGGTCCCAGCCGGATTCAAAGGCGCGTAGCGCGTCGCGGAAATCTTCAAAACTGCCATTGCTCATATGGAGAGAACCTCTTTTGGCACGCGGCCCAGTCGCGGACCGGCGCCGTGGTTAGGGAGGAGCCCCTTCGTCAGTTGGTCTGTTCAGAACACGTGATGCGAGACAGCGCCGCGGAGGAGGTGACGCGCGATGTGATGACGAAAGGGCAGGAGAACAGATACTGATCTGGTTTTACGCTTGTCGCGCGAGTGAAGGGCGCGCGGAGCGGGAACTGTGCGGCCAAACATGACAAAATCATGTCGCTGACAAGATTTATTTGAGAGATATAAAGTTTTGTTCGAACTCAGGAAAATATCTAAGGTACTACAACGGCTTTCAAGATGCATTCATCTTGTGTTCATACCTGAATACATCTATACGTTTGGTGTGAAGCTGCACAACAAGACATATTCGAGCCTTCAGTTGTTCTGAAAGGCAGGCCAACGGGCTGCATGTGCCTCGTGGGCGGCGTGTCCCGCGCGGCCCACAGGATCGATTGATTCGGGCTTTGCTTCCGAATCCGGCAGCCCCAAGTTCGGTGCCCATATCAAGCGTGATTACGCCGCCTCGCGCCTCAGTGGTTGTGCCATGCAATGCACGCCGCCGCCGGCCCAGGTGAACATGGTCATGTCAGGATCATAGACTTTGAAGCCGGCTGCCTTGAGCTTGGCGTTGAGGTCCTTGGCGCCTGCCGTTGACAGGATCCGGTCCTGGCCGAGCGCAACGACATTGCAGCCAAGCGCCATCGTTTCGCGGAACGAAACCGGGATGATCTCGATCCCCTTGTCCTTGAGCCAATCGATGACGTCGTCCTCGGTCGTATCCAGACAGACAGCCGCGCAGGTCTCGTTCAACATGCAGACCATGAGATCGATATGGACATAAAACTGGTCGATCGGCGCCCACTTGATCTCCCAACCCTCGGCCTCGAACCAGTCGGCGACCTGTTTCGCCGCGACATATTCGGTGCGGTGATCGGTATAGCCGAGCAACACGCAATCCTCGCCGACCGGGTTGAAGTCGCCACCCTCGAAATTCCCTGAGGACACCATGTCGTAGATCGGGATGCCGGCTTCGAGATAGAACCTGAGGCAGGCTGCATACTCGCCGCGCCGGCGCGGATTGGCCATCTGGCAGATCACGGCGCCATAGGGCGTCATGAACGAGGAATCCCGCGCGTAGACCTGATACGGGTTGTGCGTATCGAGCGGCAGGAAATGCGTTGTCACGCCGGCATCGTGATACGCATCAACCATTTCCCGGTGCTGGCGCATTGCGACCTGTTTGTCGAACTGATGGCCGCGCCGGATCGTGTCGCGGACCAGCGCCGACCAGTCGGCATTCTCCTCGCCCATCCAGCGAAATCCCTCGGCCGGGCCAAGCAGCACATCCGTCAGCAGACCGGCCTCAGACTTGATGCCCCAATCCTTGAGCTTCGGCGTGCCGCCACCTTCAACACGGGCGCGGAGTGGAACGGAGGTCGAAGAGGTAGCAGACGCGGTCATAGGAGCCTCTCAAGAACGGTTTCAAATCAACGTAGAGCGACGTGGTCCGGCGGTCCAGACGATCCCGGACATGTGTGTGCGCTCTTGAATGCGAAGCCCGCCTGTCCGATCCTCCCAGGCGATCGCTGCCCAGATCGATCCAAGACGTCTGCAAACAGAAAGGGCCGCCATGACCAGTCTAAGACGCCGCGACATGTTGATTGGCGCAGGCGCGATGCTCGCAAGCCCAGCCATTCTTGGCCGCGCGCAGGCAACCGATGCGGATGTCGTGGTGATCGGCGCTGGCGCGGCCGGCCTGGCCGCGACCAGGCGGCTGCTGCGTGATGGCGCCACTGTCGTCACAATCGAAGCCGCGGATCGGATCGGCGGGCGCTGCGTGACCGATACCAGCATCTTCGGCGTGCCATATGACCTTGGTGCCCACTGGTTGCACAGTGCCGCGCAGAATCCCTTTGTCGACTATGGCACTGACAATGGCTTCGACGTTTATCCAGCCAACGAGGACGAAGCGCTCTACATCGGTCAACGCGTGGCAAGCGCCGCCGATGTTGCAGACTATGATGCCGCTTTGGCGGCGACCTGGCGTGCTATCGGTGCTGCCGCTGAGGCAGGCCGCGACGTGAGCGTTGCCGAGGTCGCGCCGGATGTGGGTCCCTGGCAGGACCTCGTGCACCTGACGATTGGCCCTTACTCCATGGCCAAGGATTTCGACCAGTTTTCCTGCGTCGACTGGTATTCCGGTACCGGCGGTCAAGACTACTACTGCCGCGAGGGGTTCGGCGCGCTTCTTGCCCATTCGGCCCGCGATGTGCCCGTCCGCCTTGATACACGCGCAGACCTCGTGCGCTGGGATGGACAGGGCGTCACCGTTGAGACCGATGTCGGCACGATCACAGCGCGCGCGATTATCGTCACCGTCTCGACTGGTGTCTTGGCGGCTGAAGGTATCCGCTTCGATCCTGCTTTGCCGGACGACATGCTGGAAGCGATCCACGGCATCCCCATGGGCAGCTACAATCGAATAACACTCGATTTTTCCGAAGAGCCGTTCGGGACGGACACGGATGAGTATCTGGCGTTTCAGATCCCGCCGTCTGATGGTCTCTCACCGCATGGTATGGGCATTCTGACCAATGTCTCCGGCACGGCGTTGACTTATTGCGACGCTGGCGGCCGGTTCGGCGCGGATCTGTTTAAGGAGGGTCGGGCAGCTGCGATCGACTATGCAGTGTCCGAACTTCGGCAGGTCTTCGGTCCAAAGATTGATCGGCTCTTTCGGACAGGTCATGCCATAACCTGGGACGACAATCCTCTGACGCTGGGATCCTATGCGTCGGCGGACCCAGGCAAGGCGCACCTGCGTGCCGCGCTGCGGCAGCCGGTCGGGGACCGTATCTGGCTGGCCGGCGAAGCTTGTCATCGCTCGCAATGGGCTACTGTTGCCGGCGCGCACAAATCGGGCCAGGAGGTGGCAGACGCAGTGACCGAGGCGTTGCGCGGGTAGCGTTTACGTCCCGCAGAAGGTTGCCTCCACTACCTCATGCGGCTTCGGCGGAAGCGTGTAGCGGCGGCGGTTTTCCGGAACGTCCTCGTAAGGCGTGGCCAAAGCCTCCAGCAGTACCTCGAAGGGCGCCAGATCGCCCGTGTATCCAGCGGCAATGGCTTCTTCCACCAGATGATTGCGGGGGATAACGGCCGGATTGACCGTCCGCATCGCTGCTTGCCGGTTGGCATCGGAGCGTGTCTCCCGCCCGAGCCGCACGCGCCAATCGGCAAGCCAGGTGTTGATCGCGCTTGGGTCATCGAACAGCGCGCGGAGCGCGGCGTCGGCTTGCTCATCCGCGTCACGCAACAGGCCCGATAGTGCCCGGAACGTCAGCGTGAAGTCGGCCTTCCCCTCGGCCATGTGCTGCAACAGCGCCTGGATCAGTGCGAGATCACCGTCTTCGTCGTTTTTGAGACCAACCTTGGCGCGAAGCCGCTGTGACAGCGTCGCGTTGAACCGCTCTGAATAACTGTCGAGCAGCGCCTTCGCCTGCTCAATCGCTGCATCCTCATTGGCATCGAGCAGCGGGATGAGGCATTGCGCAAAACAAGCCAGGTTCCAATGCGCGATGCCAGGCTGATTGGAATAGGCGTAGCGGCCCATGTGGTCGATCGAGCTGAAGACGGTCTCCGGATGATAGATGTCCATGAAGGCACAGGGGCCGTAGTCGATCGTCTCACCCGAGATCGCCATATTGTCGGTATTCATCACGCCATGAATGAAGCCGATCGCCATCCAATGCGAGACGAGATCGACCTGGGCGTCCATTACCGCTTCCAGCAACGCGAGATAGGGCGCATCCGATTCCCGTGCCGCCGGGTAGTGCCGGTCGATGACATAGTCGGCGAGGGTCTTCAGCGCCTCGACATCGTCACGAGAGGCGAAGAACTGGAACGTGCCGACCCGAGCATGACCCATGGCCACGCGCGTGAACACAGCCCCCGGCAACAGCCCCTCACGCAACACTTGCTGGCCCGTTGTCACGGCAGCCAATGCGCGCGTTGTCTTGACGCCGAGGGCCGCCATCGCCTCGCTGACGATGTATTCCCGCAGGACCGGGCCGAGGACTGCACGACCATCGCCCATGCGCGAATAGGGCGTCTTGCCGGACCCTTTGAGCTGGATGTCGCGGCGCACGCCATCGCGCCCGATCACTTCGCCAAGCAGGATCGCACGACCGTCGCCGAGCTGTGGCGACCAACCGCCGAACTGGTATCCGGCATAGACCATGGCGAGGGGCGCAGCACCCTCAGGGATCGCGTTGCCTGCAAAAACCGCTGCCCCGCCCGGACTATCAAGCGCCTCAGGGTCAAGCCCGAGCGCTTCGGCGAGCGCATGGTTGAGCCGGACAAGCTTCGGGTCTGGCACCGGCGTTGGGTCGAGCCGCGTGTAGAAGTGCTCCGGCAACCGCGAATAGGAATTGTCAAAAGAAAAGTGCGGCACTGGCCCAGCGCCATCCGGCGTGGCATCGACCGCGCGCTCAAGCGCCGCTGCAGGGGTCGGCAGGGTCATGGCGTTCCTCGGTGTTTGGATAAGGCAACTGTCCCGGCAGACCGGGATATGTCGCCGTTGGACGGACAGGACAAGGGGTCTTACAGCAGCGCCACGGCGGTCACCGTTCCAAGCGACAGAACTGTGGTGATCAGGATCGCGCGTGCAACCTCATCGACAAGCAACCCATAGCGCGTCGCCAGGATCAGCGCCATGGCGCCCGACGGACCTGCGGCGACCATGAGAGCAGGCTGCGCTGCCGTGATCGAGAGACCCACAAGCGCGACCGCGCCAAAGGCGAGGGCTGGGTGGACGACGAGCTTGAGGCCGGTGATCAACAGCGGCACGCGGACGTCGCCCGGTCCTGCTGGCCGCTGCAGAATGATGCCCAGGGCGACCAGCGCCGCAGGCCCTGCCGCACCAGCGAGAAAGCCGGTGAACGTGTCGAGGCCAGTATAGAAGGGCAGGCCAGAGAGGACGAAGCCAAAGCCGGCCAGGATCGCCAGGACCTGGGTATTGGTCGCGGTCGCCTTGACAACCTTGAGGACCGGTGATCCGCCGTCGCGCGCTCCCGACAGAACGTCGAGCACCAGCGCTGTTCCGGCGAGGATGAGGAAGGCGTCCACCGTGATCAGTGCGACGATCGGCAGGGCGGCGTCCTCGCCAAACAGGAACACGGTGATCGGCAGAACAAGGAAGACGTGATTGACGAAGCACGCCGTGAAGCCTGTCAACACGCTCGAACGCCAATCGAGCCTGAGTGCAAACCGCGCGATGATGATCCCGAGGCCATAGATCGTAAGTTCCAGCGTGACGAACAAACCGACCAGGAGCGGGTCAAACTGCGCGAAGGGAGCGGTCACCACGAGCCGGAACAGAAGCGGTGGCACGCCAACATAAAATACGAACCGGTTCAGCATCGCCGCGACGTCCCGGTCGAGAAAGCCGAGCCGGGCACACAGGAAGCCGACGCCGACGACGGCGAAGACTGGCAGGATGGTGTCGAGAAAGGGCTGCATATACGCGCCAGCCATCGCATGAGCGACTGGAAGGAGCAAGACTGCCGGCAGCATCCGTGATGTCTGTCAGACGGGCAACACGGCGTTCAAAATGTCTGCTGCCCGCGTGGCGCCGCCTTCGGCACGAATGCTGTCTCCAAGCGATACCGCACGGTCATCGAAACGCCCCGAAGTCACAGCGTCCAATACGGCTCTGAACCGGTCCTCTGTCAGATGTTTCAACGCCAGCGGCTCCGGGCCCGCACCCTGCTCCGAGATGCGTCGCCCCCAGAAAGGCTGATCACCGAACACGGGGCAGACCAGCGTCGGACGCCCCCAACGCAGGCCTTCATGCGTGGTGCCAGCACCGCCATGATGGATGACCGCACGGCAGGCCGGAAACAGACGATCATGCGGGGCATGATCGATGACGTGGATGTCGGAAGCGCCGGTAATCCCCTCAAGCGCACCCCACCCTTTGGAGATGATGGCCCGGGTCCCGGACTGCGATAGGGCGCGATGGAGGGTGCCGGCCGTTTGTCCGGCATCGATAGTCGGCATGCTGCCGAAACCGATATAGACGGGCGGCGGACCAGCGGCGAGGAACGCTGCCAGGTCCGCAGATGGTTGCCAGTCGTGCGTCTCCGGCAGGAACCAATAGCCGGTGACATGCTCGTCCGGTCCCCAATCGGGTGGTGTCGGTACCAGATGGGCGCTGTGGGCATGCAGGCGCGGCACCGGTTTGGCATCCGGATGAAAGCCCGCCAGGGCATCAAGGCCGGGACGCCGGGGTATGTCCGGATGGCGCGGCAGGAAGCGGCGTAACAGCGTGCCATAGCCAAGCCGCATCAGTGCGATCATCGTCCGCCCGAAGAGCCTGTTGCCGAATTTTCCGAGCGATGGCGCATCGAGAAGCGGGAACGCAAACGCGCCGGTCGGAACATAGGCCGGTTGCAGGAAACTCGGTACGGCGATCGCGCCAAGCGCACGCGCCAGGTAAGGTGCAACGAAGGCCTTGGGATGATAGACGATCAGGTCGGGCGCCGTGTCCTGAGCGACCTGCCACATGTCGTCGAGCTGGCGCTGCATCAGGTCCTGGCTCATCCGTATCGCCCTGATCCAGCCACGCGCAGACGTCATCGCTGCGCGGATCTCGGGCGCCGACATCATCTCCTGAATGTCGAGCGATAGGGGCGCGGGCGTCAGGCCGTGGTTG
This sequence comes from Pseudomonadota bacterium, assembly GCA_039819185.1. Classification (GTDB taxonomy): domain Bacteria; phylum Pseudomonadota; class Alphaproteobacteria; order Rhizobiales; family Tepidamorphaceae; genus JBCBSK01. The sequence continues at coordinate 15,971 of JBCBSK010000006.1, forward strand.
GTGATGAAATCCTCGAAGCCGCGACTGGTTGACAGTGTGACGTCATAACCGCGCTCCCTGAGCGCACGGCCAAGCGCGGCATAGGGCTGGACATCGCCGCGCGATCCGAGCGTCAGAAGAAGGATCTTGGCCACATGCTCTCCCGTGACACATCCGCCATGCGCTCCGCGATTGGCGGCAAGCGCATGCCGTGCCTAAGGTTCAGACAACAACGGCGCAAGTTCAAACGGTTCCCTATGACCACGTCGACGCTCAGGATCGGTGCTGACCATCCATGACCGTATATGATGCATGGACTGATCCGGGCCCCTATCATGTGGCCATTGCAGCATGTCCCGATGATCCGGCCGCCCTTGTCGATATCGTGCAAGGGCTTTTGCTGCATGACGCGGCATTGGCGCTCTATGGCTTGAGCGAAGCTGACATGGGCCCGATCTCACGCGAGACGCTGCCCGTCGGGCAGCGTCTTGAGCGTATTCTTATGCGCGATGAGGCGCCGCTGATACGTCCCCGTCCGCCGCGACAACGCGAGATCGGCACCTGCCGGGACTACGCGCTGCTGCTCACAAGCTTGCTGCGAATGAAGGGGCATGAAGCACACTTGCGCTGCGGCTTTGCCAATTATTTCGAGCTCGACGGCTGGGAGGACCACTGGATCGTCGAATATAGATCGCCCGGCGAGACCGCATGGCGCTTCGCCGATGCCCAACTCGACGCCGCACACCAAATGCATCTCGGTCTGACTGTCGTGGCGAGTGATCTTCCAACGGGTCGGTTTCTCCCCGCCGATCGCGCCTGGGTCGCCCATCGGACCGGCAAGATCCCCGCCGGCTGCTTCGGCCATGGCGCTGCGACTGGCGTCGAAATGCTGGTCGTCAATCTTGCCCGCGACCGGCTCGTTCTGGGCGGACATGTGACGTCGGATTGGGACACATGGCGCGACAGCCTGCCTTGGGGGCATATGCCTGGTGATAGACTGATCGTGTTGGGCGATTGCCTAGCGAATGGAATTGGCGAGGTTTCACAGCCTTTTTGGCGTGATGCAATCGAGGGATAACTGCCAAGCGCCATGCATGACATCGGCTTCGTTCTCCCCCAGCTCGTGACCGCCTACCTGGCCTATCTCGTGGCAACGATCAGCCCGGGGCCTGCCAATGTCGCGATCATGACGACCGCGATGCGTCACGGCCGGCTGGCGGGCCTTCAGCTTGCTGCAGGTGTCATCCTGGGGTCGCTGACCTGGGGCGTTCTGGCAGCTCTTGGCCTGTCGGTCTTGTTGGCGCGCTATGGCGGGCTGCTCGAAGTCATTCGAATTGCGGGAGGGCTTTATCTGCTCTGGCTCGCCGTCAAATCGGCGCGTGCGGCCTTCTCTGGCGCACCGCCCCAAGCGACCACCGCAAGGTCACGATCGGCTGCCGGCTATGTGCTCGTCGGGCTTGCGATCCACCTCACCAACCCGAAGTCGATCTTCGCTTGGCTCGCGATCATCGCCATCGCCATGACCGACGATGCTCCAGCCGTAACCGCTTTCGCGGTCGTGGCTGGTTGCTGGCTGATGGGGATCTGTGTGTTCGGTGGCTATGCGCTGGCCTTCTCGACTGAGCGCATGATCCGCGCCTATGGCCGCTTCCGGCGCTGGATCGAGGGCGCCGCAGCCCTCGTCTTCTGTGCCGGCGGCCTGAGATTGCTGATAGGACAGCGATAGTGTGCGGAGTGCCTGTAGGTCGCCACGTTGGCCGTTGAGCCATTACCCCTGCATCGCCAAATACCCGTCGCCGGCAAAGCCACCGAGTAGGAACGCGCCCGCTATAGCGAGTGTCACCAGAATGAAGATCACACTTCCCTGCAGGAAGCCTCGCGTCATGATCATGTAAATCGGAAAGCCGATGATTGGCAGAACAACCATCGAGGCGATGATGAAAATTTCAGGTCTCCGGCGCCCGCGCTCATGGGCATCCTTGTAGACCCAGTAGAGCGCCAGTATGTTGAAAATCAATGTGGACGCGACAATCCAGGCGAAACTGTCATCGGGATTGACGTAAACAATATCGAGAAACCCCAACAGGACATTGAAGACCAGTAACGCAGAAAATACTGCAGTTTTCATGTGATACCGCCTGCTCAGAGAGTTCAGCTCAATGCCGATGCATCCTCCCCGCTCGTTCAGCCGCGCTGCCTGTCGGACAGATGTGCCCACGCGCGGTTAAACGCCATAGGTGACGCGCCGATACAGAATTTGAGGCCTATCGCAGTCTAGGCGCTTTCGAAAACACCATCTTCTGATTGGCGAGTTTGTCGGGCGCCCCGACCCAAGCATAGGCCAAGAGCGCAGGCTCTCGGTCGGACACGGTAATCCGGTGCATCGTATCGGGCGGATTGAAGATAAGCGAGCCCGGTGCATAGACGCCCTGGTGGTTTTCCGACACAGCGCCTGACAGGCAGATATAGCTTTCCGTGATCCCGTCATGGGCGTGGGCTGGATAGGTGCAACCTGGCGCGAACAGGACAATCCCCAAGATGACATGCTCCGAGACAACCGGTCCCGAGGGGCCTGCGAACTCGGCATAGGCGAACCGCCGCTCCAGCCCCTTCGGCACCTTCTCGTAGCCATACTGCCAGTTCAGCGTTGCTTGGATGCTCTCGATCGCGCGGATGACATTGGCGTGGCGTTCAAGCCGGCCTTCGTCGAGTGCGCGCTTCAAATGCGCGGTGACGGGTTTGTCGTTCGCCGGCTGCAGCGCAATCACAGCGTTTCCGCGGATGGTGCGGCTGATGCCCTCGCGGACGACACGCTGATGTTTGCGGATCCGGTCACTGCCGCCGGACGGCAGAAACCGATAGAACTCATAGAGATCGCGCAGGAGATAGAGCCAGTCCGGCTGATCGGAGAGGCGGGGCGTACCCGGTCGCGCGGGGTCGTCGGCAACAGCTGGATCGAGAGCTGTGGCCGGCAAGATCAATCCGTCCGGTGCTCCTGTCACGTTGATCTCTCCGCTTTTGCTTCACACATTGCACTAAGACACCCTAAGACGTCGGAGCGTCGGCACGCTTACGCATATCGACACACGCTAAGATCAGGGCCCGTTGATCCCCAGCGCGGCTGATATCAGATAGCAATGCTGACAAGGTCAGATACCCTTCGCCCACGGCTGAGCCGCGTGGAAACCTGAACGGATGGTGCTCTAACGCCTTAAGATATAGAGCAAACGTATCCGATCTGATTGTATCGACGCGAGTCAATCAGATCGGATTTTGCTCTAGGGCAACACAAACGAACGCGTAGACCAAAAGGCCTCTTAAAACGCCGCGCCAGCGGGATCGGCAAGCAGCGCTGAGCCCGCGTCTTCGCAAAGCTCATCTCCACCCGCACGGCGCGCGGCGTCCATGGCCACTGCGATGTCACGAACAGCGAAATGCCCACCCCAAGATTCGTAGCGCCCGCGCACGTTTTCTGGAAGTTCGTGGATGTCGGAGATATGGGCGCCATTGTGCCCGGTCACCTTGTAGATACCGTCCCGTGACGGGTCAGTGATGATCGTCCAGCCGAACAGGGGCTCGATAGAAGTCGATCACGGCGGACACGTCAGAGTCATAGAGCCCGTTCGACGTTAGGGTCCCAGAGACAGTGCCCGTGCCGCGCAGCCCGAAACCGCTTCCCTGATAGACAGTGAATCCGGCTCCCAGCGGGTCGCAAATTAGGGCGATCTGGGTGCCACCGCCGTAAGGAATCGGCCCGATCCCGACCTTCCCGCCGCAGTTCTCTGCCTCCGCCACCGTGGCTGTGATGTCGTCGCTTGAGATGTAGGACATCCAGAAGCTCGGCATAGAAGCGCTTGGGCCCATCGACGTTTAAGGTCGAGTGATCGCCCCACAGGAAGTCACCCGCAGCCTTGATGCGCGTTCCCTGCTGTCGGTCTCCGACTAGGCCGCCTTCTCGGCGCGCGCTTCCACGATTGATACGAGGTCGGCCATGATGTCGGTGAGCTGAAAATCCTTCGGCGTATAGACCGCCGCAACGCCCATGCCCTTCAGCGCCGTTTCGTCCTCCGGCGGGATGATGCCGCCGACGACGACGGGGATATCATCCAGGCCCGAGCCGCGCATCCGGTCCATCACCTCGCGCACCAGCGGCACGTGTGATCCTGACAGGATCGACAGGCCGACGACATGGACGCTCTCTTCAAGTGCTGCGTTGACGATCTCGGCTGGCGTCAGGCGGATGCCTTCATAGACGACCTCCATGCCGGAATCCCTTGCGCGGACCGCGATTTGTTCAGCACCATTCGAATGGCCGTCGAGACCGGGCTTGCCGACGAGGAATTTAATCCTGCGGCCGAGCTTGGCCGAAACTCGGTCGACACGGACGCGGACATCGTCGAGCCCCTCGGTCTCTGACCGCGCCGCCTTGCCGACGCCGGTCGGGGCGCGATACTCGCCGAAGATTTCGCGCAACGTGCCGCCCCATTCCCCGGTCGTGACGCCAGCCTTCGCGCAGGCGACTGAGGCTTCCATGACGTTGCGGCCATCCTTTGCAGCGGAGGCAAGCTCGGACAGGGCTGCAGTGACAGCCACCTGATCCCGCGCCTCGCGCCAGGCGGTGAGGCGTTCAACCTGGTCGCGCTCAACCCATTCCGGCACCGTGAGGATCGCACCGTCGCCGGTCGACAGCGGCGAGGGTTCGGATTCGGTGTATTTGTTGACGCCGACGACGGTGATGTCGCCGCGTTCGATCGCTTCAAGCCGCTCGGTATTCGACGCCACAAGTGCTTGTTTCATGTAGCTTTGTTCGATCGCCGCAACCGCACCGCCCATAGCGTCGATCTTCGCGAGCTCGGCGCGGGCGTCGTCCTTCAGGGCTTCAACTTTTGCCGCGACGACGGGCGAGCCGTCGAACAGATCGCCATACTCAAGAAGGTCGGTCTCGAAAGCGAGGATCTGCTGCATCCTCAAAGACCATTGCTGATCCCAGGGGCGCGGCAGTCCGAGCGCCTCGTTCCAGGCCGGAAGCTGGACCGCACGGGCACGCCCCTTCTGCGACAGCGTGACCGCAAGTGTCTCCAAAAGGATGCGGAAGACATTGTTTTCCGGTTGCTGCTCGGTGAGACCAAGCGAATTGACCTGAACGCCATAGCGGAAGCGGCGCAGCTTTTCCTCTTCGATGCCATAGCGCTCCTCGGTGATCTCGTCCCAGAGATCGACGAAGGCGCGCATCTTGCACATCTCGGTAATGAAGCGGATGCCGGCATTGACGAAAAACGAGATGCGCCCGACGCAGATCGGAAAATCCGCCTCGGGCACCTGTCCACCTTGTTTCAGGGTGTCTAGCACGGCAATGGCCGTGGCGAGCGCGAAGGCGAGCTCCTGGGTCGGTGTCGCACCGGCTTCCTGCAAATGGTAGGAGCAGACATTCATCGGGTTCCATTTCGGAACCTCGGTATAGGTCCAGGCGATCGTGTCGGTGATGAGCTTGAGCGACGGCGCGGGCGGGAACACATAGGTGCCCCGCGACAGATACTCCTTGATAATGTCGTTCTGGGTCGTGCCCTGAAGACTCGCGCGTGGCGCGCCTTGTCCCTCGGCCGTCGCGACATAGAGCGCCAGCAGCCAGGCGGCGGTCGCGTTGATCGTCATCGACGTGTTCATCTTCTCAAGCGGGATGTCCGCAAACAGCGTCTTCATGTCGCCGATATGGCTGATCGGCACGCCAACCTTGCCGACTTCGCCCTTGGCCAGAGGATGGTCGGCGTCATAGCCGGTCTGGGTTGGCAGGTCGAAGGCGACCGACAGCCCCGTCTGTCCCTTGGCGAGATTGGTCCGGTAAAGCTTGTTAGATTCAGTGGCCGTGGAGTGCCCGGCATAGGTGCGGAAAATCCAGGGACGATCGCGGGTCACGGTCTCGGTCATGTTTTGCTCGGGCCTTGGCCAATGCATATTTCGCAAGTGCGAGATCATGCCCCGTCCGGCTGTGAAACGGAATAGGGGATTCGTAGGGAGGGTGCGTTGGCCTTTCCACGAACAATCGCGCGTAACGGGAATGCGAAACCTCTATAGTATTTCTAGGTAGTATTTCATAGGCATTTTGCTGAAACCCGTCACGGCTTAACGAGCTCTTAGGAGCTTTCTTAAAAGTTGAGCGAGCGCGCAAAGTGACCGTCTGGGGTGGCCTTATGCGCGCCTCGCTTTGCTGACTGGGGGATTTCGTCATGCGTCACTTGTGCGTCCGTCTTGCGGCGGCCGTTGTCTTGATCTGTGTCCTGGGAGCAGGGGCGGCGACAGCCGCGCCGCAGTCCAAGAGCTACATCACTGACGACATCGTGGCCGAGTTGCATGCCGTTCTCGCCAATCCGGTCGTCGCAATGGTCGTCAATGCGCAAAACGACCGGCACGAGGCGCTCGATCAGGCGCGGATCGACGAGCTTGACCAGACTTGGCGCGCAGAGCGTGAGCAGGATGACAAGCCGCTGATTACTGCGACGCTGACAAGCCCATTATCGACCTATCTGACGCGGGTTCAGGCGGATGCGCTTGGACTCTATACCGAGATCTTCATCACAGATCGTCACGGCCTCAATGCCGGCCAGAGCGCCATTACGTCGGACTACTGGCAGGGGGACGAAGCGAAGTTCACCGAAACCTTCCCCAAGGGTGGGGATGCTGTGTTCATCGACGAGGCGGAATGGCACGAAGGCTCCCGGACCTGGCGGGCACAGGCGAATCTGACCGTTACCGACCCTGAGACCGGAGTTGCGATCGGGGCAGCCACCTTCGAGATCAACCTGACCGAACTTGCACGGCGGACCAACCGGACCATCGCGCGCGTCACCGTTGACTGACGCTGACAGGAGACAATGATGCGGTTTCTGAATTCTCTCAGTGTCGGCGCCAAGCTCGGCGCGAGCTTTGCCCTAGTCCTTGTGATTGCCGCTGCGAGCTATCTCGTCATCTGGCAGCAAGCCTCTGTGGTGTCCGCAGCGCTTGAACATGATCGTGAGGCGCGTTCGATCGAAGCCACGCACGGCCTCATGGACGACGCGTTCGCCAAGGGACGCGCCGCGCTGAACGCCCTGATCTTGAGTGGCGACCGGTCGGCCCTGTCTGACCTCGACATCGCTGGCGACATTTTCATGTCCACCTTTGATCAGCTTGCCGAAAACGCTGATCCAGCCGTGCGCGAGCTTGGTGCCGAGATTGAAACGGCCTTTGCCACCTGGAAGCGCGACATCGCCGACCGTCAGGTCGCCTTGATGCAGTCGCCGGAAACGGCTGATCTGGCGCGCGCGATTTCGATGACAGGACAGTCGGATGCAGCGGTCGCTGCCGTGGCGACGCGGCTGTTTCATTTACGCCAGCACGTCGACGCCGAGTTGTCGCAGGCCGCGCGCGAGGTGTCCGACAGCATCGCGGTCATGAAACGGTCCCTGATCGTCGGCGCCGCGACCGCTCTCGTCGTCACCTTCGGTCTGCTCTGGGTCATGATTGCCAGCGTTGCACGGCCGACGCGCCGGATCGCCGAGGCGACCCGTATGCTTGCCGACGGAGCGCTGGACATCGAGGTTCCGCATCTCAACCGCGCTGACGAGATCGGCGCGGTCGCAGGCGCCCTTGAGACCTTCCGCTCAAGCCTGTCGGAAGCCCGCCGCATTGAAGACGAAAACCGTGCGGCGGAAGACCATCGCCAGATGCAGCGTCAGCAGGAGATGGAGGATCTTGCCGCCGAGTTCGAGACGACCTTTGTCGCGACGATTGATGAGATTGCCGAAGCGTCCCGCAGCTTGAGCCAGCAGGTCGCAGCACTCGCCTCGGTCTCGGAGCGTTCGGGCGACGTCGTCGAGACCGTTGGCGAGACATCTTCGCAAGCGTCCGAAAGCGTCAACGCCGTTGCCAGCGCGACCGAAGAACTTGAAACGACGATTCGCGAAGTCGCGATGCAGATCACGCAAGCTGCATCCCTGGTCGGCACGGCGGCAGAGGATGCGTCCGCCACGAACGCCGCCATGGCAGCCCTTGGTACGGCGCTCAACGAAATCAGCGCGGTGACGACGCTGATCCGCGACATCGCCGAACAGACCAATCTGCTGGCGCTCAACGCAACGATCGAGGCCGCACGCGCCGGCGAAGCGGGACGCGGGTTTGCCGTCGTCGCGAGCGAGGTGAAGTCGCTCGCCGAGCAGACCGGCAAGGCAACCGAGCAGATCACGGGCCAGATCGCCGAATTGCAGCGCACCGCAGCCGTGTCGCTTGAAGGCGTTGACAAGATCAGTTCCCGTTTGGAAGAGCTCAACGAGAAGACCGCTGTCGTGGCCGGCTCCGCCGAAGAACAAGGTGCAGCCACCGCCGACATCGCCCGCAGTGCGGTGGACGCGGCAAGTGCCTCGGAAGCTGCCCGCACTGCCGTCTCCGGCATCGAGGCTGTTGCCTCCGATACCGACGCGGCACGAGGTGCACTTGATCAGACCGCCACGACGCTCGGTCAACAGGCCGATGATCTGCGTGACCGGTTCACGGGCTTTATTGCCAAGGTGCGTGCCGCCTGATCGGTGGCGTGCTTTACCGACTGCTTATGGAGCGTCTGTAGGACCGCCCGGTAGGTCAACCGGAACATGATCGTCAATGGCTGCGGCAATCGCGGTCATTGGCTGATCCAAGCCCTTCCAGGAGACGGCGAAGCCAGGCGCGCCAACGGTCCGATTGAGACCAGCCATGGCCTGTTCCACGCGCCGCGTGCGATGGGTTGCGGGATGGTCTGGATCAAGCCGGACCATCAGATGCGCCCCCAGCCGGTCGGTAACATAGACCGTCTCGACGGCATCCCAGGGCACGGTTTCTATCGAGATCGTATGGTCGAGCAGACCCTCGGGTGAGATCCGGAGATAGGGCCGTGGTGCCAATAGCCGGCGCAGCGCGACGGCCATCATCGCACCACCGATCATCACAACAAGTATCGACAGCCAGACCAACGGTGATGCGCCCGGTTGCCCAGGTGCATCCAGAATGGTCGTGCCGAGCCACAGGCCGACCGCGAGCACGACAGCTCCGGCCACGAGCGCGCCAATGTAATGGCGTGCCACGAAGTTGGCTTCCAGAACGGCGGTTCCGGACCGGGAAGACGCAACCCGTGGCGGGCCTGCGCCGCTTGACTGCGAGGGGGCGGGCATACCTGGATGCTCGCCGCCGCCCCGCGCCCCGTCAAGCGGGTCTGGAGACTCTCTTGCTCGGGCTAGCCGCGCTTGATCAAGCTGATGATGAACAACAGCACCACGGCACCGATCGTTGCGCCAATGATGTCGCTGACAATCCCGCCGCCGATCGTAACCCCGAAGGAGCCGAGCAGATAGGAGCCGATGAAGGCGCCGACGACACCGACGATCAGATTGCCGAGCAGGCCGAAACCGCGGCCCTTCATGATCAGGCCCGCAAGCCACCCGGCGACAAGACCGACAAGCAGAAAGACAAGAATAGGAACGAGTTCAGCCGGCATTTGCTACCCCTAGTGCTAACCGCCGAGGCATGTGCTGTCTTGAGCCATGGCCTCGGGAGATGTGCCCCACACCGTCTGGTTATCACCTTCCTGTGACGGAACAACAGCCCTGATCCGCGCTTTGTGGAACAAGCTTCTTGACAGTTCCCAGGGTGAACCGCGATCCTAAGCTTATGTCGGTTCCCCGGGAATGGCTCAAGGCCATGGGGATGAAAAGGGAATCCGGTGAGGCGTACCCATCAGGGACCGAAGCCGGAGCTGCCCCCGCAACTGTCAGCGGCGAGGTTCACCTTATGCGGCCACTGGCGCGAATGCGCCGGGAAGGCATGGGATAACTGTCGACCCGCAAAGCCAGGAGACCTGCCGGCATAGCATGTCAGACCCTGTTGCGGGGCGGTGGGCCCCGCCAAGGAGATTACCGATGAGAACACGTTTTTACGTTTCCCAGCTTGTCGCGTCGACCGCGCTTGCCGGCGCGCTGGCCCTGTCCGGGGTCACCATGTCGACCGCGCACCATCCCGATGAGGCGCAGTATTTCCAGATCGGGAACATGACGGTCAGCCATGCCTGGACCTATGAGACCGTTGCCACCGCCCATTCGGGACGCGTGTATCTGACGATCCAGAATGTCGGCCAGGAGGCAGATCGCCTGATCGATGTCTCGGTCACATTCGCTGGCCACGCCCACATCCAAGGCCAGGCGGTCGATGCCGATGGTGTCGTCGCGGTGCGTGAGTTCGAAGCGATCGAGATTGCACCCGCCCAGACGGTCACGTTCCAGCCGGGCGCGCTGTGGATCGAACTCGAAGGCATGCAGCGGACATTTTCCTATGGCGACCATTTCCACATGGAAATGACGTTCGAAAACGCCGGCACGCTGGAAATCGATGTTGAGGTCGAGGACGTCGACGACGCTGATCACGACCACGACGACACGTCGTCATAGGCCATCCTGTCTTAGCTGTGACACGGTTGTCCGTGTCGATGCAGGGCCTGTTGGGGCGCGGTGACTGCCGCGCCCCTTTTTGTTGCGCTGCACATATCAGGGCGGCTATGGCCTTCGTCGGATGGCGCTGCACTGCAAAAGGACGCTAGGCTATCCATGAAGATCGTATCGTGACGCCTAATGAGGGGCTGCGTCGCGAGACTTGAACATGACAGATCGTAACAGGGGTTTGGATATGGCGATGACGGCCGAGCAGACAGCGGCGGGCGCGAAGATGAAGGATCTGTATGAGGTCGGCGAGATCCCGCCGCTCGGGCATGTGCCCGCGAACATGCATGCCCTGACCATTCGCGCCGACCGCCACGGCCCGCCGGAACAGGCGATGCAGGTCGAGGTGGTCCCGACCTGGGAGTTGGACTCGCACGAAGTGCTGATCCTCGTGATGGCATCGGGCGTGAATTACAACGGCGTCTGGGCTGCCCTTGGCGAGCCGATCTCCGTCCTTCGCCATCACGACCTACCCTATCATGTCGCAGGCTCTGACGCCGCCGGCGTCGTCTGGGCCGTCGGGGCCAAGGTCAAGCGCTGGAAGGTCGGTGACGAGGTCGTCGTCCACTGCAATCAGGACGATGGCGATGACGAGGAATGCAATGGCGGAGACCCGATGTTCTCGTCTAGCCAGCGGATCTGGGGCTTCGAGACGCCGGATGGCGGCTATGCCCAGTTCTGCCGCGTCCAGGCACAGCAGATCATGTCCAAGCCCAAGCACCTCCCCTGGGAAGAGGCCGCCTGCTACACGCTGACGCTTGCGACCGCCTATCGCATGCTGTTTGGCCATGCACCGCACACACTTAAGCCCGGCGACAATGTGCTCGTTTGGGGCGCATCAGGCGGCTTGGGTGTGTTCGGTATTCAGCTCTGCGCGGCCGCCGGTGCCAATGCCATCGGGATCATCTCGGATGAAACCAAGCGCGACTATGTCATGAGCCTTGGTGCGCGGGGTGTCATCAATCGCAAGGACTTCGACTGCTGGGGCCAGATGCCGAAAGTGAACTCCGATGAATATGTCACTTGGTCCAAGGAAGCGCGACGCTTCGGCAAGGCAATCTGGGACATCACCGGCAAGGGTGTCGATGTCGACATCGTCTTCGAGCATCCCGGCGAGGCGACGTTTCCGGTATCCTGTCTGGTCTGCAAGCGCGGCGGCATGGTGGTGTTTTGCGCCGGCACCACTGGCTTCAACCTGACCTTTGATGCCCGCTATGTCTGGCAGCGCCAGAAGCGCGTCCAGGGGTCGCACTTCGCCCACCTTAAACAGGCCTCGGAGGCCAACCGCTTTGTGATCGAACGCCGCATCGACCCGTGCATGAGCGAGGTGTTTCCCTGGGACCAGATTCCTAAGGCGCACAGCAAGATGTGGAAAAACGAACATGCGCCGGGCAACATGGCTGTTCTGGTCAGCGCGCCGCGGACCGGGCTGAAGACGCTTGAAGACGTCATCGAAGCAACGTCGCAAGGGTAATGTCCCGTGGCAAGTTCGAGGCTTTGCATCAGGGATCGGATATATGACCTTCCGATTGCCCTGATACAGCCCCGTCCGCACCATAGTTGCGGCATCGACTTCTAGCTGTAGACAAGGCTAGCCTGTTGAAAGAGGCGCCGTGATTCGTGGCCGATTGGCTGATCTGAGACTCTTCGAGCCTCGTTGCGGCCGCGAGCGGCAGGAGGGACCCATGACAGATATCGTCGCGGAACTCAGAAGCTTGCGTGAGCGAGCCTATCGAAAATTGCTGTCGAATGAAGATTTTCGCGTCCTTATTGCCCTAGACCGGGCATTGGCCGAACTTGACGGCGATGATCGGAGCGAGATTGCCGAGTCCGAGGCTAGGGCGGCCCTGTTGCGTGGCGCGCCTGCGGATGCCGTTGCATCAACCCTGCTTGACACGCTCACGGTACCGATCGAACCGGCAGATGGGGCAGAGACCAATGGTTTGGACGAGTCTCTACCCTTGATTGCAGATGCTGACGTCATGCCTGAGAGCGTTCTGGATGAGGTCATACCGGAAGACATGTCTGCGGAGTTGCTGACCGAACTGCCACAGCCTAACGGACATGATGCCGCCTCCGAAGCTGCGTTCTTACCCGATGATCAATTGACCGAGTTCTTGCCCGAGGTCGAACACGTAGAAACGGATCTGGATGAGGCCATGGCACTGGACCAGGCGTTCGATCAGGCCGCGGACGGTTTTGTCGCAGAGGACACAGCGCAGGAGAGCAACGACGATTCCATCGTGGATGAGGCACTCCAAGAGGCTCAACACAATGGCGCGCCCATCATGCCGCTGACGTCCGAGGCAGAGCGTGAAGATCCAGCAGTCGACCTGGCGTCGGACATAGCCGCCGGAACGGCCCAGATGCCGGGGCCGCTGGAGAACCAACTGGCCGGCCTAGCAGAGCGGCTGTCAGCAGTGGGTGCAAGTGCTGATCCGGGCTTTGATCACACGAGGATCGATGATGCGATGGACTCGGCCGGTGACATGCCGGCTAGCGCCACGTCCGATGCTGTGAGGAACGGCGAGATGTCGGATGTGGTTGCTTCCAGCGTTCATTCTGGCGACATGGGTGAGATCGGTGACGCCGCCGAGACGAACCATACAGATGACTTGCCGGCGGGTTTCGAGGGCAGCGCTTTGGAACAAGCCGTGCGCCAAGCGATGGCAGATGCCGGCGTTCCCGACGATGTAGCCGATCCATTTGCTCCACAGACGGACATGCCCGCGTCTGAAGCTGGCCACGCGGATGACACGTCAAACGAACTGCGAGCGTTGGATGCTTGGACACCGGAGACAGCGACCGTCCCCGATGCGCCAGATGCGGAAGTCGATATCGCAGTGGAGATGGGTGGAGCGCCGCCATCCGAAGCGCAGTCCAGCATCGCCGACGTCTTTGCAAATGGCGTTCCATCATCACAACCCGCAGCGGATGCCATGGAGCCTGTGGAGGCGGCGGGTGGTGGTGAGGACATCGAGCGTATTCAGCCGCGTGATGAGGCGTATGAAGCCGCTCTCAATCGCCTTAACAGCCTGATTGATCGTGCCTCGAAGCAATTGCGCAGCAATGGTTCCGGTGCGAGCTGAGGCTCTGGTTTTGGTGCATGAGGTCTGATTGACGTTCATCCATCTCATTCCGACGTGCATGTGACCTATACGGAATAGCTGCTCGTCGCGGCGTGCCCTCGCCGATAGGGTGCACGCCATGGCGACATCGGACCCCGCAAGTACCGGCGCATCCAAATCCCGCGACGGCTTCACCGACATCCTCGCACCAGCCCTCTTCGTCGCCTTGTGGTCGACGGGCTGGATCGCTGCCGGCTTTTCGGCACCACACGCCGACGCGCTGACCTTTCTGACTGTCCGCTATGTGCTGGCAGCCCTCTGTTTGGCTGCGTTCGCCTGGGTGGCCGGAGCGCGCTGGCCGGACACGCCGGCGGCATGGGCTCATGCCTGTATCACCGGCATTCTGATGCACGCCATTTACCTTGGCGGTGTGTGGTGGGCGGTGCGCCACGGTGTGCCAGCTGGTATCTCAGGGATCATTGTCGCCTTGCAGCCGATCCTGACGGCCGCTCTGGCGACGATGCTGATTGGTGAACGTGTTTCGGCCCTGCGTTGGACCGGCGTGCTGATTGGATTTGTCGGGTTGGCTCTGGTGCTCACACCGGGACTCATCGGAGAGACCGGAACATTGGCGGGGCTCGGCCTACCGCTTGCAATCAACATCATCGGTATGATCGCGGTTACGCTCGGCTGGTTCTATCAGAAGCGATTCATCCCGACTGGTGATCTGCGCACCGTCACGACCGTGCAATACATCGGTGCGGCCGTCGTAACATTCCCGGTCGCGCTTGCCTTCGAGGATCTTGCGATCGCTATCAACATGACGACGGTCCTGGTGATGGCGTGGTCCGTTCTGGCGCTCTCGATCGGTGCTATCGCACTGCTTCTGGTGCTGATCCGGCGTGGGGCGGTGTCGCGCGCGGCGGCGCTTGTCTATCTCGTTCCGCCTGCAACGGCGCTTCAAGCGTGGTTGTTCTTCGACGAAACCCTCGGCCCGCTGCAAATCCTGGGCGTCGCGATTACGGTTGTGGGCGTTGCGCTCGCGACGCGGGATTAGCTCTCAGTTGGGCGGGCTGTCGTGCGTTTGCGCGGCAGACCCGTCTTGTCATCGCGAGACAGCCTGTCAGCTTGGCGTATCTTGGCCGGATCTGACGCTACGAGACGCTTGGTGGACGGTCGTGCTGCCGTGGACGAGGTTAGCTGATCCCAATCAACTGTCTCGCTGTCGATTGTCTTGCTGGCTTTGGTCTCGACGCTGACGCTCTCCACACCCAGTGGATCGGCGGAGAGTACCTCGTCACCCACAGTTTCGTGGCGCGATACGTCGCCGCTGGGCACATCTTCGTCGAGTGTTTCAAGATCGAACTCGGCGCGTTGGCGCTCGACGCGGATACGTCGCTTCAGCAGCGTCGATTCCCGCCGTGAGGTCTCAAGATCAGCCAGCAAATCGCTGAACCGATCATTGACATCGGAGATCTCGGCATTGGCCTCGCTCAGCCGGGTCCGATCGGTCTCGCGCTGCGCCACTTCACTGGCCAGTTGCTCGCTAAGTTCGGCGACTTGTTCCTTGGCAAGCCGGGCTTCAGTGCGTGCCATGCGTAAGTCCTCAGCGGTCTTGGCAGCCATCTCTGCCTTGACACGCAGTTCGGATCGGACTGCGTCGATCCGCGAGCGCATGGAGAACAGTTCGTCCTCGCGCATGCGCAGTCGATCCTGTAGCGAGCGGTGTGTTTCGGTGGTTTCGGCGACCGTGCTGTCAAGTTTGGCCTGTGTTGCAAGCAGTTCGGCCTCGGTGGCGTCGAGTTTGTCTGTGGTTTCGCTCAAATCGGTCATCGACCGATCGGCCTCGCGTTTCCAATGGGTGACGCTATCGGTCACTTCCTGGAACTGTTTTTCGAGTTCCGTAGCCGACTTAATCGAGGAACTGAGGTCGTTGGCCAGTCTCTCATTGCACTCGTTGAGACTGCGATTGTCAGCCAGAAGCTTGTCTGCAAGCCGGTTTGCTTCGAGGATTTCGGCTTCGCGTTGGGTCGCCAGGGCATGCAGATCCTCGATCTCCTCGCGCTGTTTGCGGTCCTGGTCCATGAGTGAGAGAATTTCGCGACGCGCCTGTTCAAGCGCCTTGCGGAACTCCACATTGCGGGTCTCGCTGGTCGAGAGGGCGTTGCGGGTGGTGTCGAGGTCACGGCGTGTCGCCTGAACGAGGTGATCGGCGCTTTCGCGTGCCTGGGTTTGTTCTCCAAGGTGGCGGCGCAAGCGGTGGACCTCGTCGAACTCGACATCGGCCTGCTGGATAAAATCACGCAGGCTCTTAAGCTGGTCGCGGGCGTGATTGAGATGGAAGCTGTTCTGGGTCAGGTTTTCGTCGAGCGTGTCCAAATCTTGAGCGGTCTGGTCAACGAGCTTGCGCTGACGCGCACGATCCAGATCGATCGCGCCTGCGCTGACGGAACGTGGCTCATTGGTCTCCGCGTCAGCTTCGTCGTCTAGCCAGGAAAACCGCGTTTCATCGCCATCCAACTCTTGCGATGACGCGGCGTTATGCTCCGTGGCGTCGCTTTCGGGATGCCAGTCTTCGTCCTCGAAGGTCGGAACCGCAAATGCGCGTGGTTCCCGATCATGACGTGTCTCTACATCCCAGGCATCGTCGGTCAGTTCGTCCTCGAAGGCACGCAGTGGAAACGACCGTTCGATATCATCGCTGTGCGTGATCCTGTCGGAGACCGTTGTGCGGGTCCTCTCTCTTGTCCTGGAGCGATGCAAATCAACGTCGGATGCGAGAGGTTGCGGACGCTCGGCACCTGGTGCCTTGGGCGTGAAGAGGCGCACATCGCCAGAATTGTTCCGAAAGAAACGCCCAAAGAGGCTTGAGTCACTCATAGCGTAATGCTCCCGCTGATTCGGAAGGTCAGACAGCAACGCGATTACGCGAGACCGAAAACGCTTGAATGATCTTCTTTTTGGTTTTTGCCGCCTGCCCAGTGCCAAGAATCATAAGTGATTCGTTTTGATGCGTCTTGAGATGTGTCTAGACTTTGTTACCCAGTGCGCAACTTTCGATGGAGAGCCGGCGGCATGCCGGGATAGCCTTGCCGCCGGCCGTATCTGAAGTGTCCGAGCCGATGGTCAGTTGGCCGTTTCGCCGTGTTCCTCATGCTCGCCATGGTCCATGTGGTCATGACCGTCGGCGGGCGCACGGGCACCGATACCTTCCACGGCGAACGCGACCTCAATGCTGCCGGCTGTTTCGAACACAAGCTCGGCCGAGAACATCTCGCCTTCAACGATCTGCTCCTGAAGGTCCATGAACATCACATGGTAACCACCGGGTTCGAGCGTCACCTCGCCGCCGGCGGGGATCTCCAGGCCACCTTCGATCGGTCGCATGGTCATGACGCCGTCAGTTACCGCCATTTCGTGGATCTCCACGCGGCCGGCGATCGTCGTGTCACCGGCAATCAAGCGGTCAGCTTGGCTGCCGGTGTTGCGGATAACCATGTAACCTGCGCCGACACCTGCGCCGGCGGGTGTAGCCCGCGACCAGGGGTGGTCGATTTCGAGGCTACCGATCTCATAGTCATGCGCCGGCGCTTGGCCGGACAGCATCAGAAAGCTTGCAGCACAGGCTGCGGCGAGTGTCGGAATGTGAAAGGGGATCATCGATCTCTCCATCATGTGACTGTCGGACGACCACGCGTGGCCGTCTCGTCAAAACCGGTTGGTGTTCGAGAATGTGTTGCGGTCCCGGCGGGGCCCGGTTTCAGGCCAGTGTCGGCGGTGCCCTTGGCCCCGACAGAGCCAGGTCACGGGCTGGCCCGGACAAGCTCTCGGCTGTGTCACGGATGCTGGTGATAGGCTCGGTCTGCGGCGCAGCCAGCCATGTCGCGTTGCCCGATACGGGCGCCAGCGCGGCAAGGCTTAGGAGACAGGCATCGCAATGCGGCCCAGAATGGGGGTCTGAAGAGGCATCCGGATCGGCCCAGAGGCAGATCTCAGGGATAGTGCCGTCTGGCAGGGCATAGGCGCTGAGATCGATGGTAGATGCGCGATCCTGTCCGGCACTCCGCCAATCTGGTGCCGCTGTCGCCGACAGCCCCAGTCCGAGGCTCGCCATGGCATAAGCGGCCACAAGCCAGAGAGTAAGACAGCGAAATCCGCGCCATTTGGTCATGGAGCGCCTTCTACACGCCGGATGGTGGATAATGGCAAGCATTTTTGTCGCATGACATCCAAGCTGGCCGTTGATCGCGATCAACGGTCACCATCCAACATCGACTTATGGTCGTGCTTATGACGACGGATTTGACGATCTTCGGCGGATTTCTGCTCGGGCTTGCGGCGAGCCTGCATTGCGCAGCGATGTGCGGTGGCATCGCGTCGGGCATCACCTTTATGTTCGATCCGAAGGACGCCCGCGCCCGCGCTGTCGTTCTACTGACCGCACAAGCGGGACGGATCGTCGCCTATTGTCTCGGGGGTGCTTTGGTCGGCGTGTTGGGAACGGCCGTTTATGGCGTCATTCAGCAGGAGCTTGCCTTCCAGTTGCTGCAATGGGCGGCGGCCGTGACGCTGTTGTGGATCGGCCTGTCGGTGGCCGGCATCCTGCCACCTCTCTCGGCGCTCGATGGTGTCGCGCGGCACGTCATGCCGAACCTCACACGTGTGACGGAGGGATTGCAGACGCTTGGCCCGGCAGCCCCTTTCGCGCTTGGCTTGACTTGGGGATTGCTGCCCTGCGCGATGGTTTATGCGGCACTGTTTACGGCCATGCTGACGGGGTCGGCTTTCGGTGGTGCTCAATTGATGCTCGGCTTCGGGCTCGGCACGCTACCGGCCGTTACGCTGACCGCCTTCGGCGTAACCGGGCTTGCCAGGATCGAGGCGCGTGCTTTGGCGCGCACGGCCGTTGGCCTCGGTATCGCTTGTGTTGGCATTGCGGGCGTTTATGCGGATGCCTATGCGACGATCTTCTGCCTGCCGTGACGGATCAGGTCACGTTGGCCGCTTGAAGGCTTGCCGCTCCGCCTCGACCGTCTCGCGCAGATAACACCCTTCGATATGGTCGTTGACGATGCCGACCGACTGCATGAAGGCATAGACCGTCGTCGGGCCAACAAAGCTCCAGCCGCGCTTCTTCAACTCCTTCGATAGCGCCGTTGACTCCGGCGTCTTGGCAAGCGCCATGAGAGAGGCCTTGTCGCAACGCTCGGGCCGTGACGCCGGGTCAGGTTCATAACGCCATAAGAAGCTTGCAAGCGACCCTTCCTTGTCGATCAGTTCCCGGGCGCACATGGCATTGTTGATCGTCGAGACGATCTTGCCGCGATGGCGGACAATGCCGGCGTCGTGCACCAGACGCTCGATATCTGTATCGCCGAACTCGGCAACGGTTGCGATGTCGAAGTTCGCAAAGGCCGAGCGGAAATTTTCCCGCTTCCTAAGAATCGTCAACCAGGACAAGCCGGACTGAAACCCCTCCAGACAGAGCTTCTCGTAAAGTCTGGTGTCGTCGGCAATCGGCCGACCCCATTCGGTGTCATGATAGGCTTGATAGTCCGGCAGATTGCCTTGCCACCAGCAGCGCAACTGCCCGTCCTCGCCCTCGATCAGCCCATCATCGCGTTCCGTCATCGCCGCGCTTTCCCCACCATGCTATCAAGGGCTCGAAGTTGGGCTGCCCACAATACGCCTTGTGCCATGCTTGCAAAACCTGGTAGCAGAAAAACAGAAAGGGAACAAACGCTATGTCGTCCTGGACCAAAAAAAACCGCATCGACGTTCACGGGCGCAGCATGGCCTATGTCGAGCGCGGAATGGGCGATCCGATCATCTTCCTGCATGGCAATCCGACATCAAGCTATCTGTGGCGCGACGTCATGCCCCCTGTCGAGGGCAAGGGGCGCCTGATCGCTCCGGATCTCATCGGCATGGGTGATAGCGACAAGCTGCCGGACGCAGGTCCGGACCGCTATACGTTCGCCGAGCACCGGCGCTATCTTGATGGCTTGCTCGAGGCACTCGGCGTAACCGAAAACGTCACGCTCGTGATCCATGACTGGGGCTCTGCGCTCGGTTTCGACTGGGCGTTCCGGCATCCCTCGGCCATCAAGGGAATTGCTTACATGGAAGGACTCGTCCGACCGCTGTCTTGGGAGGAGTTCCCCGAGCCGGTCCGGCCGGTGTTCCAGCTGTTTCGCTCTTCCGGCGGCGAAAAGGCTGTGCTCGAGGACAATATGTTCGTCGAACAGGTTCTGCCCGGCGCGATCCTGCGCAAGCTGACGGACGAGGAGATGGCGGAATACCGCCGCCCCTTCTCTGAACCCGGCGAGGGGCGCAGGCCAACGCTGACCTGGCCGCGTCAGATCCCGATCGACGATGAACCGGAAGAGGTCGTTGCGATCGTCCAAGCCTATTCCGATTGGCTTCAGACGGCCGATGTTCCAAAGCTCTATGTCAATGCAATTCCCGGCGCGTTGATCACAGGCGATATCCGCAAGTTTGCCCGCAGCCTGCCGAATCAGACCGAGGTAACGGTCGACGGCGTTCACTTCATCCAGGAGGACTCCGGACCGGCGATTGGCGAGGCAATCTCGTCCTGGCTCGATACGCTGTGACGCGCCTCGATTCCCGGCGCGGCCAATGAGCGCGATCCACCGCCCGCTCTGCCCGGAAGGTCGTTCTGCTCTGCGCGCGCCCGGCCTGCCGGACGACAAGGTGTCCTGCCCGGAGCAGGACCGTCCATTTGTACTTGTCGCGACAATTCTTGCTTCGGCGATGGCCTTCATCGACGGCACGATCGTCACCATCGCATTGCCAGCCATTCAGACCGACTTGGATGCAAGCTTTGGCGCACTACAATGGGTGGTCAACGGCTATACGCTGATGCTCGGCGCGCTGATCCTGGTCGGTGGGGGCTTGGGCGATCGGATCGGGCGCAAGCGGCTGTTCGTTGTTGGCATAGCGATTTTCGCTCTGGGCTCGGCAGGATGCGCGCTTGCGCCCTCATCGGAGACATTGATCGCAGCGCGTGTCATCAAGGGGATCGGAGCCGCGCTTCTGGTGCCTCAAAGCCTTGCGATCATCTCGGCCTCTTTCCCTAAGGAGATCCGCGGCCGCGCCATCGGCACTTGGGCGGCCGCATCGGCGATCACGACAGCGCTCGGTCCGCCCTTAGGGGGCTTCCTGATCGACACCCTCGGGTGGCGCGCGGCTTTCTGGATCAACATCCCCCTGTCGGCCGTCGCGATCGCGCTGGCCCTGCGCTTTATCCATGAGAACCAGGGTCGTTCCGTCTCCGGCCGGCTCGATGTGCTTGGCGGCGTGATGGCTGTTCTTGGCTTTGGCGTGCTGACCTATGGGTTGACCGGCCTGACCGAGGCGGCGGATGGCGTTCCGCCGCAAGCACTTGTTGCGCTGGCCACCGGTGTTGCGTTGCTTCTTGGGTTCGTTCTCGTCGAACGGGGCGCGGAGGACCCGTTGATGCCGCTCGATCTGTTCCACTCGAGGGTGTTTTCCGGGCTGAACCTTGCCACGCTGTTCCTCTACGGCGCGTTGGGGGGTGTCCTGTTCCTGCTGCCTTTCGACCTGATCGCCCGGCGCGGGTTATCTGCGACGGAGGTTGGCCTGACGCTCCTGCCGCTTGGGCTGATCATCGGTGTGTTGTCGCGGATGTCGGGAGGCGTGGCGGATCGCCATGGACCGCGTGTGATCCTGACCATTGGGGCGCTGATCGTCACGGGTGCCATTGTGATTCTGGCTCTTGTGCTCGACGACTACTGGCTTGGGGTGATGCTACCGGTCCTGATCCTTGCGGTCGGAATGGGTGTCGTCGTCTCACCGTTGACGACGGCGATCATGAATTCTGTCAGCGATACCCGTTCCGGGGCTGCCTCTGGCGTCAACAATGCCGCAAGCCGGATCGCCGGCCTGATCGCCATTGCCGGGCTTGGCGCGGTCGCAGGCCTCGTCTTCGCGCTTGAAGGTGGCGTTGGGACCTTTGGCACTCTGCCTGATGCGAGCGATCCCGCGCACCTGGTGACCGAGGCAGCTTTCCTGTCGGCTTATGCGACAGCAATGTGGCTCGCGGCCGGCAGCGCATTCTGCGCAGCGCTTGCCGCGTCAGTTTCCTTCATCGATCCGGCGCAGGAGACGGTTTCCGACCCGCTGTGAGGCGAGCGCCTCTGCCGTGGTGATGTCCGGCATCCGGTCGGCTGCGTATGGTGTCGGGTGTGAAACACCCCCAACATGGCAGGTTGAACCCAACACATCCATATCCCTAAGGGCTTGATGTTCTTGGGATCGGCGTTTGGGTTCCACGCTAGGCCATATGCAAGGGAGAACAATGATGCAGTCGCCTGTCGAGATTTCGTTCCGCAATCTGGACCCATCCGAAGCCGTTGAGGCACGGGTTCGCGAACGCGTTCAAAAGCTCGAGCACTTCTCCGACCGCATCACCTCGACCCATGTCTGGATCGAGGCGCCGCATAAGAGCCACACCAAGGGCAACAAGTTCTCTGTCTCGATCGAGGTGCGCCTGCCGGGCGCCGATCTCGTCGTCAACAACAAGCCCGGCGACGTCAACGCGCATGAGGATGTCTACATCGCGATCCGTGATGCGTTCAGCGCCATGGAGCGCAAGATCCGCAAGTGGAAGACGGCGCGGAAGTCGCAGCCGACGCCGATCAATGGCGGCCCGTCAACCGGCCGTGTCGCCTCGCTCGATGCCGATGGCGATCATGGCCATATCGCACTGCCGACGGGCGAACTCGTCTATTTCCATCGCAACAGTGTCGCCGGCAGCGCCTTCAACTTGTTGTCCATCGAAGACCCTGTCGAACTGGTGATCGACGAGCGTGAGGGCGAGAAGGGACCGCAGGCGACCATGGTCCGCCCGATCCGTGAGATGCAGTTCGCGGACCAGCCAAAACCCGGTCGGTCGGTCTAACGCCTAAGGCCCTAGGCAGTGTCACGGCTCTCTGCCGTGACCGTTGCTTTCGCTTCGATGCGCCGTGCGTGCAGAACAGGCTCGGTGTAGCCGGACGGTTGTTCCCGCCCCTTGAAGACCAGATCACAAGCCGCCTGAAACGCGACTGATCCGTCATAGTCCGGCGCCATCGGGCGATAGGCCGTATCGCTGGAATTCTGTTCATCGACGACGGTCGCCATGCGCTGCAGCGTCTCCATCACCTGAGCTTCCGTGCAGATGCCATGATAGAGCCAGTTGGCGATGTGCTGGGCCGAGATGCGCAAGGTCGCGCGGTCTTCCATCAGCCCGACATGGTTGATGTCTGGCACTTTGGAACAGCCGACGCCCTGATCGACCCAGCGCACGACATAGCCCAAGATCCCTTGGGCATTGTTGTCGAGTTCCTGCGCGATCTCGTCATCCGACCAGTTTGGCCGGTCGGCCAGCGGGATCGTCAGCAACGCATCCAATCCGGAGCGCATTCCGCCTTTCAGCGCATCCTGTCGCGCGAAGACATCCACCGTATGATAGTGGGTCGCATGTAGGGTGGCAGCCGTCGGCGATGGCACCCAGGCCGTGTTGGCGCCGGACTGGGGATGGCCGATCTTCTGCTCCAGCATTGCGGCCATCAGATCGGGCATCGCCCACATACCCTTGCCAATCTGCGCCCGGCCCTGAAGCCCGCACGCAAGGCCGATATCGACGTTGCGATTTTCGTAAGCGGAGATCCAGGCCGAGCCCTTCATCTCCGCTTTACGGATCACCGCACCGGCGTCCATCGAGGTGTGCATCTCGTCACCGGTGCGGTCGAGGAAGCCGGTATTGATGAACACGACGCGACTGGACGCTGCACGAATGCACTCCTTGAGGTTTGCAGATGTGCGTCGCTCCTCGTCCATGATGCCCATCTTCAGTGTGTCGCGCGCCAGTCCGAGCACGTCCTCGACGCGGGCGAACAGATGCGAGGCGAAGGCCACTTCCTCCGGTCCGTGCATCTTTGGCTTGACAATGTAGACCGATCCGGCCGCCGAGTTGGCACGACGGCCGCCGCCGTCCGGTCCACCGGTGCCGATGTCATGCATGGCTATGGCGCTTGTCGTCAGTGCGTCGAGTAATCCCTCGGGAATCTCGTTGCCAGCCGCATCGAGCACCGCGGGCGTTGTCATTAGATGCCCGACATTGCGCACGAGCATGAGCGATCGGCACTTGACGGTGAACGGTGATCCATCAGGTGCGGTATAGGTGAAGTCGTCGTAGAGCTTGCGCGTGACCGTCTTGCCGCCCTTGTCGAAGGTCTCTTCGAGATCGCCTTTCATTAGGCCGAGCCAGTTGCGATAGACGACCGTCTTGTCCTCGCCGTCGACAGCTGCGACCGAGTCCTCGCAGTCCTGGATCGTCGACAGCGCGGCTTCGAGATTGATCGTTGCAATGCCGGCCGGATCGGTTTTGCCGATCTCATTGTCGGGATTGATCAAGATCTCGATCCCAAGACCGTTGTTCTTGAGAAGGACATGG
>JBCBSK010000007.1:0-38113 GCA_039819185.1 Pseudomonadota bacterium
CGACCATGATCTACGTCACCCATGACCAGACCGAGGCGCTGACTTTCGCCGACCATGTCGTCGTCATGCGGCTTGGCGAGGTGGTTCAGGTCGGCTCGCCGGTCGATCTCTTCGAGCGTCCGCACCACACCTTTGTTGGTCATTTCATCGGCTCGCCGGGCATGAATGTCCTGCCCGCAACGCTCGACAGCGGGCGGGTGACCTATGCCGGTCATCCGATCGAGAGCTGGAATGCGGCGGCCGCGCAGAAAGCCAACGGCACGCTCGAAATCGGTGTCCGGCCCGAATTCGTCCGCTTCGCCGAAAGCGGTGTTCTGGTCGATGTCGTCAAGGTCGCAGATGCCGGCCGCTTCCGCATCGTTGAGGCGCGCCACCGCGATGATGTCATCAAGGTTATCGTGCCGGAAAGCGAAGCAGTGCCGAGCGCCGGCCAGGCGCATCTGCGCTTCGATCCGGATCGCACGCAGATCTACGCCAATGGCTGGCTGGCGGAGTAGGAGGTCTCGACCGTGAACGTGCTGTTCGTCATTCCGGAAGCCGAAAATGTCCAAATCTCTGATTTGGCGACAGTTTCGAGCTATCCGGAATCCATTGCGACGACCTCTGGGCTCGATGTTCTGGATCCCGGATCGAACGAGCGCAAGCTGAAAACAAGGTGTTTTCCGGCGCTCGTAGCGTCCGGGATGACGCGGAACGTCACGGCAGACGCGCCATATTGGGCGGCTCTGCAATGAACAAGATCACCAATCACAAGGCCTGGTTTTTCGTTCTGCCGGTTGTTCTGCTGGTCGCGTTCAACGCCGTGATCCCGCTGATGACGGTGGTGAACTACTCGGTCCAGGAGACCTTCGGCGACAACGTCTTCTTCTGGCACGGGCTTGGCTGGTTCCAGGACGTTCTTACGTCCGAGCGCTTCCACGGCGCGCTGTTCCGCTCGCTGATGTTCACCGCGATCATTCTCGCAATCCAGATCCCGCTTGGCGTGGCGATCGCGCTCGCCATGCCGCGCAAAGGGATTTGGGTGTCGGTGTGTCTGGTGCTGATGGCGCTGCCGCTGCTGATCCCCTGGAACGTCGTTGGTGCGATCTGGAACATCTTCGCGCTTCCGGACATCGGGCTTCTGGGTCGGTCGATCAACGCGCTCGGCATTGACTACAATTACACCCGCCAGCCGCTCGGCGCCTGGTTCACGATCGTGCTGATGGATGTCTGGCATTGGACGTCGCTGGTGGTGCTGCTGGCCTATGCCGGCCTGGTTTCCATTCCCGACGCCTATTACCAGGCTGCCAAAATCGATGGCGCGAGCCCCTGGGCTGTGTTCCGCTACATCCAATTGCCGAAGCTTAAGCGGGTTCTGACCATCGCGGTGCTGCTGCGCTTCATGGACAGCTTCATGATCTACACGGAAGTGCAGACGCTGACCGGTGGCGGGCCTGGCAGTTCGACGACCTTCCTGTCGATCGATCTCGTCAAGATCGCGCTTGGCCAGTTCGACCTTGGACGGGCTGCGGCGATGAGCCTGATCTATTTCCTGATCATCCTGGCGCTGAGCTGGGTGTTCTACACCGTCATGACCAAGGACGAAGCGAAATGAGCGGGTGTTCGATCGGAGGGCCAAACTGATGGCGCGGTTTCGCTGGCTGGTTCCGACCGTCTATATCATCTTTCTGATGTTGCCGATCTATTGGCTCTTGAACATGAGCTTCAAGACAACCAACGAGATCCTGGGTGGATTCACGCTGTATCCGCATGAATTCACCTTCGAGAACTATGTTGTCATCTTCACCGATCCGACCTGGTATACGGGCTACATCAACTCAATCATCTATGTCTCGATCAATACGGTGATCTCGGTCACGGTCGCTTTGCCCGCAGCCTATGCGTTCTCGCGCTATCGATTCCTCGGCGACAAGCATCTGTTCTTCTGGCTCCTGACCAACCGGATGGCGCCGCCGGCGGTGTTCGCGCTGCCGTTCTTCCAGCTCTATTCGGCAGTCAATCTGTTCGACACGCACATTGCCGTGGCGCTGGCCCACTGCCTGTTCAACATCCCGCTAGCGGTATGGATCCTCGAAGGCTTCATGTCCTCGGTGCCGAAGGAACTCGACGAGACGGCTTATGTCGATGGCTATGGGTTCTGGCCGTTCTTCATCAAAATCTTCATCCCGACGATCGCGGCCGGTATCGGCGTTGCCGCGTTCTTCTGCTTCATGTTCTCCTGGGTCGAACTTCTGCTCGCCAAGACCCTGACAGCTGTCGACGCCAAGCCGATCGCTGCCACGATGACCCGAACGGCGAGCGCGTCCGGCTACGAGTTAGGGCTCTTAGCCGCCGCCGGGACACTGACCATCGTGCCCGGCGCCATCGTCATCTACTTTGTCAGGAACTACATCGCGAAGGGCTTCGCCCTGGGGCGGGTGTGATGATCGACTTCAACCTCTCTTGGATGGCCTGGACCTGGCCGACCGCAGCATTCTTCGTCTTCGTCTTCACCTGCATCGCGACGATGGGTGTATGGGAGTATTTCTCGCCCGGTGGTGGACCGCGCCGCGGCATCCTGGGTCTCGACACGACGCGTGGCGACCGGCTGTTCATCACGCTGCTCGGCGCGGCCTATATCTTGCTCGCCTGGCTCGGGTTGATGGGAACACCACTCTGGGGCGGTGCCGCGATCTGCATCATCTGGGCGCTGATCATCTTCCGCTACGTTTGAACGCGGGACGCGTCGATGCCTGGATTTGGTGCTCAGACGCGCCATATCCGAGCCATGCGCGATTGCGCCAACTCCACGGACATACCGATCAAGACCGGAGGCCGCTTCCAATGCACGTATTCGCCAAGCCGCTTACCGTTTTCAGCCTGATAGCCGCACTGGCCATGGTTGCCCTACCGGCCGAGCCCCGCGCCGAAACACCGTCAGATGCCGAGAGTCACATGCTTATGGATCACGCCGAACTGGCCCGTATCCCAACCGAGATTGAGCTCGCCGTTGATGCCAAGAACTGGCCACATGCGCGCTCCTTCTTCGCAGATGACGTGCGTGTTGATTTCACGAGCCTTGTCGGCGGCGAACCCGCGATCATTCCGTCCGACGATCTGATCACCGGCTGGGCCGCAAATCTTACCGGTAACAAGGAAAGCCTGCATATGCGTGGCTGGCCGCTGATTGACGTGGATGGCGACCGCGCAACCGTCCGCTCGAATGGCTACGCCTACAACAAACTGCCCGGCGCGCCGGACGGCAGCGGCGATCTATGGGAGGTCTGGGGGCACTACACCCACGACTTCGAGCGCACCGAGGACGGCTGGAAGGTCGTGGGCTTTACCTTTGAGATGACCCATGAGCGTGGCTCCGACTGGGTCAAGACAACGCCAGGTTCTTAACGCGCTGCTGTTTCCCGGACGCCGGTATCAAAGCCCCCCGGCCAATCCTGGCCGGGGGGCTTTGAATCTGTAGTTGCGTCAGCCAGCCGAACCTGCCTTTGGCAGGTCGTCGGCTGTGCCCCATTCCGCCCAGGAGCGGTGATAGGTCCTGACCTGCGGATGGCCGATCAGGCGCAGTGCGAAATAGCTATGCGCCGAGGCAAGACCATTCTGGCAGTGGATGACGATGTTACGGTCGGCCGTGACGCCATGGGCGGCAAAATGGTCGATGAGTTCGTCAGCCGGCTTCATGGTCAGGTCCTCTTCGAGATTGCCCTTCCAGGGAATGCTCTGCGCCCAGGGAATATGACCCTTGGCGAAAAGGTTGGACGGGCGCACGTCGATCACCAGCGTATCGTCGTCCTCGCGATGGGCGAGAATGTAATCGGCGCTTGCGTAGCGGCGTGGCGTGACGGCAGGCGCAAAGCGCTGCGGGGTAGGCGATTTGCCGGCACCGGTCGCGAGTGTTTGCTCCGCCGCCGTCCAAGCCTGGATACCGCCGTCGAGCAACTGTACATTGCGATGGCCGAGATATTCGAGCAGCCAGAACATGCGGGCGGCATGGAACCCGCCCTTGTCGTCATACAGAACGACCTGTGTGTCTGCCGAGATACCGAGATCGCCGATGAGCGCAGCCAGATCCTCGAGCGCGCGAAGCGTTCCGCCGACCGGCGCGTCCGGGTCGGCGACAGCGTCCGGATCGAGCTGCACCGCGCCCGGAATATGACCTTCGGCGAAGGCATCCGCCGGGCGCACGTCGACGATAACGAGGTCGTTCTCGGCATCTAGGGCCGACTCGGTCGTCTCCTGGCCGATTGCCGTGACAAGTTCCGCTGCGGTCGTCAGCAAATGGTCGTTCCGATAGTCGGTTTCGGCTGCAAGAGCCGAAAGCGACGTGCTGCTCAAGAGCGCCGTCAATAGGGCCGCTCTCACTGTTGTCCTGAAGATCATCGGGTTTCATCCTTTCGTTGTGAGTGTTTGTGTGTCAGCGCCGGGGTGTGACCCAGGCGCGGGGGGTTGCGTTTTATGAGGTCATCGTCTGTTGCGCCGGTCTGCCAGATCGGCTGCGACCGAAGAGATCTCCGAACGATGCAGACCGATGTCCTTCAAGGCCGCATCGCTGAGGCCTGACAGGGCTGTAACCGTTGCGCGGTGACGCCAGCGGGCGTCGAGCACCGCCAAGGCGTGTTTTGCCTGATCCGTGATCACAGCAAGGCCTGCGCGGACCTGGTGCCGCCAGTCCTCGGTCGTGACGGGCATCGCCAAAGGATGCGTTGGAACGGTTCTGCTCATGATCGATGCTTTCCTGAACGGGGACACCGGCCGGGACGATCCGGCTATGTGCGTGTTGAAGGTCAGTCCGTGGCGCTGGGCTGCGGGACGATGCGGATGTAAGGCTTGGGCGCCCGCCAACCGTTCGGGAACTGCGCCTTGGCATCAGTGTCGGACACAGATGGCACGATGATCACGTCCTCGCCTTGAACCCAGTCCGCCGGTGTTGCCACCTTGTGGCGTGCGGTGAGCTGAAGCGAATCCAGCACGCGCAGGATCTCGTCGAAGTTCCGGCCCGTGGTCATCGGATAGGTCAGGGCAAGTTTGATCTTCTTGTCCGGGCCGATGATGAACACGGACCGCACGGTGGCGTTGTCGGCTGCCGTCCGGCCCTCAGACGTCTCGCCCGCATCCTCCGGCAGCATGCCGTAGAGCTTGGCGATCTTGAGTTCCGGGTCGCCAATCAGCGGGTAGTCGACACGGTGGCCCGTGACATCGGCGATATCGGTCTTCCACGTGCGATGCTGGTCGATCGGGTCTACGGAAATACCGATGATCTTGCAGTCGCGCTTGGCGAATTCGTCGGCCAGGCCGGCCATCGTGCCAAGTTCGGTCGTGCACACCGGCGTGAAGTCCTTGGGATGCGAAAAGAACACGCACCATGCCTTGCCGATCCAATCATGAAACCGGATCTCGCCGGACGTGGTTTGTGCCGTGAAGTCAGGTGCGGTGCTGCCGAGGGTCAGCATGGGATATCTCCTAGTGTGATCTGGAATGTGGCAGCGCCACGGGGGCGTGGCTCCGGCTGCCATGACCGCCCATTTAAGGGGTGGCTGGCCGTGGTTCCTGAAGATGGTCTGAAGGTTTTCTGAAACCGCGACACGGGCCGGCACAGACGTCGAGCCGCAGCAATGCGGATGCATTCATGCGGCTGATGCGTCGAGGGCGATGCGTGTCTCGGAGTTGAGGTAAGTGACTTGGGCGACGGTCGCGTCAGGCGGCAAGGCTCGTCTGAATCGCTTGAAAGCGTTGCTCGCGGCGCAGCGGATCGAGCATCGATTCCGCTTGCAGCATGTCGCCATGACGCCAGCCGAGATCGATGATCTCGTCGAGTTGGTCGAGGGCGTCCGGCACAGCGCCAATCCCGGCCAGTGCTAGAACGCGATAGAAACCAACTGCCCAGCCAGCCTGACTGTCATCGGTTCGGTTGATCGCGTCCTCGGCGTTGCGTCCGGTCATGGCCAGAAGAAAGGTCTTGGCGAAGTGGGCGCGGGGCTCGCTTGCATCCATGGCGAGCCGGGTTTCGACTCGCGCCAAGGCCATGTTCGCATTGATCAATGCCCGGCTGCGATCGCCAAGTGCTTCGGATGATCGTGCCGCAATCGCCAGCATTTGGTAGTCGCTGGGTCGCACCATAGCGGCGCGCTCGGCGATCGCGGCGGCAGGCCGCCAGTCACCCATGGCATGAAGCCCGCAGCCGGCGACGAAATGTGCCTCGAAGTCGTTGGGATCGGTTGCAACTGCGCGGCCGAAGGCGCGGCGGGCGTCGTCGTAGTTCTGCAACGCATACAACGCGTATCCCTCCGCGGCGTGGCAGAAAGCAAGGTCTGGCCGAAGTCTGCGCCCATTCTGGGCAATCTCGGCCGCTTCGCTCAGGTCGATCCCGCCGCCGCGATAGAGTTGCCGAAAGCACAAGGCCAGCGCGTGCTGTGCATGGGCAAGAGCGAAATCTGGCGCCATGCGTCGCGCTTCCAGGCACAAGTCGTCGGCGCGTTCGAAATGGTCGCGTTCGCCGCGTTCGCGCAGCCGCCGTGCCTCCTGGATTAGCGTGTAGGCGTCGAGATGGAACCTGTCGTCACTTTCGCCGAGGCGTGATGGATCGTCATCGAACGCGATCTGCACTGTCAGGCGATAGCCTGATTTCTGCACCGTCTCGATGATCCGCCTGCTGCCGCGCGTTTCGCCGAAGGCACGGCGTAGTTCGGACAAAGCGGTCGTGACCGATTCCTCGGTGACACAGACATTTGGCCAAATCGTATCGAGAAACACTGCGCGTGAGACGACATCGCCACCGGCGGCTGCCAACAATTCGAGCGCTGCCATGGCACGTGGCGATAACTTGCGCTGATGCGTACCGTCCGATATCTCGCGCGCCGCTGGATCGACACGCCATGTGCCGACGCGAAACGGCCGCGGCTCAGCTGCCGACCGATGACGCAAGCGGTCGTGTCTGTCCGGCCCTTCTAGGCGCGCGTCCCCGTTACGCGTCATTGAATCGGTCCAAAAGATTTGACGAGCAAACATGTCTCGCCAGCGTGTCGTCGAAAGATGACACACATACTCTGACGCGCACTGACAAATAACGGCTGGTTTGTGGGAATTTCATGGCAGTGCTTCACAACTGGGTGATAACGATCTGTGCGACGCGTGCCGTGCTTGTCGTTTGACGGCGGTCGGCCAAAGAGCCGAAAGGCAATCGCGATTGGGCCGGGGAGTGGCTACACTTCGTGGCGAATCGATCCCTGCTGACAGTGTGAGACACCGCGTGACGCTCTCCTTCAACCATTCCGGATGCCTGTCCGAGTCCGTGGGCAATAACGGTCTGACGCAGACCGATCTTGCGGGTGCGCAAGAGCGGCTCGATCAGGCCGTCACACGCATGAGGTCGCAGCATCAGGGCGGTGGGCTTGCATTGCTCGATATGCCTGCCGAGGTGGAGGATCTCGCGGGCATAGATCAGGCTGCCGCGTTCCTGACCTCTGGCGCAAGCGACATTGTCGTGCTCGGTACCGGAGGCTCGTCGCTGGGCGGGCAAACGCTCGCCCAGATCGGCGGCTGGCGGGTGCCGGGTGCGGCCATGGTCCTGCCGCGCCTGCATTTCTTCGACAATCTTGATCCGCTCAGCCTGGAGCAGGCATTGTCGCACCTTCTGCCCGAGACGACGCGCTATCTGATCGTGTCGAAATCCGGCGGCACCGGCGAGACCTTGCTGCAGGCCATGGCCGTGCTTGATCATCTCGGACGCTCAGCGCCGGGTCGACCGGTGGGACGCAATGTCGTGCTTCTGACCGAGCCTGAACGGAGCCCGGGCACAAACAAGCTTCGAGCTTTGTTTGCCGGTCATGATGTTTTGATGCTGGAGCATCACACCGGCATCGGCGGGCGCTACGCTGGGTTGACCAATGTCGGGCTGATCCCGGCCAAAGCTGTGGGGCTTGACCCTCAAGCCATCCGAAGTGGGGCTGCGCGGGCGGTCGCGCCCATCCTTCAGGGGGCTGACACAAAGGCCGTGCCGTCAGCTCAAGGCGCGTTGCTTGCAGCACTCTTTGCCGAGCGCCACGGCCTCGCGCAGTCTGTCGTTCTGGCCTATTCCGACCGGCTCGAACGGTTCACTAGATGGTTTGTACAGCTCTGGTCGGAAAGCCTCGGCAAACAGGGACGCGGGCTAACACCTATTCCCGCCGTGGGGCCGGTCGACCAGCACAGTCAGTTGCAGCTCTTTCTCGACGGTCCACGTGACAAACTAACAACTGTCATCTTGGTCGAGACTGCCGGGCAGGGACCGCGCATTGATGCCAAGCTCGCCGAACAAGGTGGCGAGCCGGGCTTTGCCGGCACGACGATTGGTGATTTCGTCTGGAGCCAGCAACGCGGCACCGTCGATACGCTGATCCAGCGCGGTCGGCCGGTCCGCACAATCACCGTACCGGCGGTTACGGGAGAGATCATCGGCGAATTGATGATGCACTTCATGCTGGAGACGATCCTGACTGCGGATCTGTTGGGTGTTGATGCCTTCGACCAGCCCGCCGTCGAAGATGGCAAAGTGCTCGCCAAACGCTATCTGGCGGAGGCAATGTCCGCACAATAGGCGCGGGAGACCGATCATGACATCTGAGATCCGACGCTTGCCGGACCATGTCATCGACCGCATCGCGGCGGGTGAGGTGGTAGAACGGCCGGCCAGCGCCATAAAGGAGTTGATCGAGAATGCGCTTGATGCCAACGCGCGCGTTGTCGACATCGCGATCGAAGGCGGTGGCAAGCGGCTGATCCGGGTCTCTGATGATGGTCGCGGAATGGATGCCAACAGCCTGCCGTTGGCCGTCGCCCGTCACGCCACGTCCAAGCTTGTGAGCGACGATCCGACCGGCATTGCAACGCTCGGGTTTCGTGGTGAAGCTTTGGCCTCGATCGGCTCGGTCAGTGATCTCGTCATTACAAGCCGCGTCAAGGACACTGATAGCGGCTGGTCGATCCGGGTCGAGCATGGCGCCGTGTCAGGGCCGATACCGGCGGCGCGGAGCGCGGGCACGCTGGTCGAGGCGCGCGATCAGTTTTCCCGTGTGCCAGCACGTCTCAGATTCCTGAAATCCGACACTGCCGAAACTCAGGCCGTGGCCGACGTTGTCCGTCGCCAGGCACTGGCCCATCCGGACGTTGCGTTCAGCCTTGTCTCCTCGGGCAAGATCCTGATCGAGGCGCCGGCAGGCGGCGATCTCATGGCGCGGGCACGCGCCATCCTTGGCAAGTCGTTTGTTGACGACGCACGTGCCTTCGACACCGGTTCCGGGCCTGTGCGTCTTCAAGGCCTTCTGGGCTTGCCGACGTCGAGCCGGGCCTCGACGCGCGATCAGTATGTCTTCGTCAATGGCCGGCCGGTGCGCGACAAGGTGCTTGCCGGCGCCATTCGCGCCGGCTTCCGCGATGTGGTCCCGCATGACCGGCATGCGGCCTGTGTCTTGTTCGTCGATGTCGCGCCGGAAGACGTCGATGTGAACGTCCATCCCGCCAAGGCCGAGGTGCGGTTTCGCGACGCAGGTAAGGTGCGCGGCACGATCGTCTCAGGGATTCGTCAGTCCCTGGAAGAGGCGGGCCTTGTGCCGTCACGGGAAGCCCGCACCGATCTGGCGGATGCGTTTGCGCCTGGAGCGGGCGCCACACGCGGACCAGCGTCTCCAGGTTGGTCCGGATCCTATCCACGGCAAGACCGTCCCTGGCCCGGCGTTCAAGTGGTCTTGGCTGATGCGATGCGCCCGCTTGGTTTTGCAGATGACCCGGAGCCCGGTTTTGCGCCTGCTGCTCCACCAGCCGCCGCGATCGCCGAACGCGCCGCACCTGATCACGACACCGCGCCCAGTCACCCGCTTGGTGCTGCGCGGGCTCAGATTCATGGCGCCTATATCGTTGCCCAGACCCAGGACGGATTGGTGCTGGTCGACCAGCATGCCGCCCATGAGCGGTTGGTCTATGAGAAGCTTAAGGCCGGCATCGCCGCTGAGGGAGTCGCACGGCAAGGACTGCTGATTCCTGAGGTCGTCGAGCTGCCGGCGGAAGATGCAGCCCGCCTAATAGAGCATTGCCCGGATCTTGAACCGCTTGGCCTCGTCGTTGAAGCCTTCGGGCCGGGCGCCGTCGTGGTGCGCGAAGTGCCGGCGCTTTTGGGAACGTTCGACATTGCTGGGCTGGTGCGCGATCTCGCCGAAGACCTCGCCGATCAGGGCGCGAGCGCGCGCCTTGATGCCCGGATCGATCACGTGGCGGCCACCATGGCGTGCTATGGGAGTGTCAGGTCTGGCCGAGCCTTGAAGCCAGATGAGATGAACACGCTTCTGCGCGACATGGAACGCACGCCAAATGCCGGCCAGTGCAATCACGGCCGGCCGACCTTTGTTACCCTGAAGCTTGCGGATATCGAGCGACTGTTCGGGCGGCGCTAGAGTAAAATCCGATTGGATTGACTCGGATTGATCCAATCTTATCGGATAAATTTGCTCTATATCTTAGGGTGTTAGAGCGTCTCTATGCGTTTAGATGTCAGCGTGTAACGCTTCAATCCAAACGCATGATGCTCTAGCTTTTCCCCGCGCCAATCCTTTGAACCCAACGCCGGGCCAAGGCGAGCCCTGCGACGTCTGCGCCCGGCGCCTCATCCGGGAAGCGTGCGACGACGTCACGCCAATCAGACATATGCGCATCGAGCCAATCACCGGCCTTGCCGACCCAAGTGTCGGCCATTTCGCGCGAGGCCTCGAAATGGAACTGCGTCGCATAGATGTTATCGCCGACACGATAGGCCTGCACGGGTGCGACGGGGCTCGTCATCAGATGTATGGCACCTTCGGGGACCGTCATTGCATCGGTGTGCCATTGAAACGTTGTCAGTGGCTCAGACAGCCCGCTGAGCAGAGGATCGCTGGAAGAAGCGGGCAGAGGCGACACCTCGCAATAACCGAACTCCAGATGGCCGCCGATGTGGTTCCCAGCACCCAGAGCGCGGGAGATCAACTGCCCGCCAAGACAGATGCCGAGCAGTGGGGCATCCCGTTCTGTGCGGTCGCGGATCAGGTCGAGGAGCTTCGGAAAGTAAGGTGAGCCATCATCGTCGAGCGCGTCCTGGGCGCCGCCGAGAATGACCATGGCGTCGTAGGGATCGGTTGTGTCGGGCAGCGGATCGCCGGTGTGGGGACGCAGAACGATCATCTCCGCGCCAGCCTCATCAAGCGCTAGGCCGACATGGCCTGCATGGGTGTCGGGGAAGTTCTCGATGATCAGCGCACGCATCAGGCGACCCCCCGGTCAGTGTTCTGAGTGAGAAGCACGATCTGGCTGTCGCCGGCCGTGCGACGGTCAAGCACGTCATAGGACGGCATCGCGCCTAAATCGGCGGAGGCCGTTTCCTCAATGACGATCAGTGCGTGATCGGCGAGCCAGCCACCCTTGAGAAGACCTATCAGCGCACGACGGGCCAGGCCCTTGCCATAGGGCGGATCGAGAAACACAAGTGTGAACCCGCCCTGGGCGCCGGCGGGGCCAAGATGTATTGCGTCGCGTTTTGAAATACGCGCAAGCCCCATCACGCCGGCGGCTTCGAGATTGCGCCGGATCAGCGCCCGGGCGTTTGCGTCCTGATCGACGAACAGTGCGGACCGCGCGCCGCGCGACAGAGCCTCGAGGCCAAGCGCGCCCGTGCCGGCAAACAGATCGAGCACGCGCGCGCCTTCGAGAACACCGGGATGGCTATGGGTCAGAATGTTGAAAATCGTTTCGCGCAGGCGATCCGACGTTGGCCTCAGCCCGGAATGGTTCGGGCTCGCAAGCTGAAGCCCCTTATGACGCCCGGCGATAATCCTCATCGGCCGGTCCGCTTGGAGCGTGATGTCGGTTTTTCCTTGTTTGTCTCCGCGTCCGGTTTGCGCCGCCCCTTATAGGAGCGCGGCTTCGGCTTCTTGACGGCGGTGGCGTCATCCTTGACCGATCTGTCGCGTGACAAATGCGTGTCGGCGGGTAGCCCGAGGTTCTTCAACAACGCATCAATCTCGCGGTCCGGCACCTCCAGCGTCTTGCCGCTCGCAAGATTAGCCAGACCGAAGGGCCCGTAGCCGGTGCGGATCAGCCTGTTGACGCTTACGCCGAGCCAGTCGAGGACGCGGCGCACCTCACGGTTCTTGCCCTCGGTCAGACCGAGCTCGATCCAGGCATTGGCGCCGCCCGTGCCCTGGATCTGGTTGGCATCGATCGGCCGGTAGCGCACGCCGTCGATGGTTACGCCCTCTGCCAGCCGGTCGAGCGTGTCTTGGCTGACTCGGCCGCGCACACGCGCTTTGTAGCGCCGAGTCACCGCATTCGCGGGAAGCTCCAGCGCACGCGCCAGCGCGCCATTGTTCGTCAGAACGAGGAGCCCCTCCGTCGCGATGTCGAGACGACCAACCGTGACAAGCCGCGGCAGGTCCTTGGGCAGGGCGGAGAACACGGTCGGGCGGCCTTCGGGATCGCGCGTCGTGGTGACAAGACCCGCCGGCTTGTGGAACAGGACCACACAGGTTCGATCGATGGCGGGCAGTGGCATACCGTCAACCAGAACCGTATCGGCCTCGGTCACGGTCACAGCCGGTGTGGCCAGCGTCTCGCCGTTCAGCATCACTCGGCCGGCTGCGATCCAGGTTTCCGCCTCGCGTCGCGAGCACAGACCGGCGCGTGCGATCACCTTGGCGATGCGTTCGCCTTGTGCCGGCCTGTCGGTGGACTGGACGCCGAGCCGCTTGTTGGCCGGTGTCTTGCGGTGTTTTCTGGGTCTCTGTTCGCGGATAGACATATTGCTGTGCCTGATAGCAAAGTCGAGGCTTGCAAACGAGAGGGCGGACGCATGAGTTTCATGCCGGCGGCACTGGAAGAGGCGCGGCTCGCCGCCGAAGCCGGCGAGGTGCCAGTCGGCGCCGTTGTCGTGCGCGATGGTCTGATCATCGCGCGCGCGCATAATCGGACCCTCAGGGATCATGACCCGACCGCCCATGCCGAAATGCTTGCCATCCGCGCTGCGGCACGTGCGCTGGGTTCGGAACGGCTGCCGGACTGCGATCTCTACGTGACGCTGGAGCCATGCGCCATGTGTGCCGCCGCGATCTCGTTTGCGCGCATCCGGCGGCTCTACTTCGCAGCGTCAGATCCGAAGTCCGGCGGCGTCGAGCACGGTTCACGCTTCTTCGGCCAGCCAACCTGCCATCACGCACCCGAGGTGTATTCCGGCATTGCCGAGCGCGAGGCGGCGGATCTGCTCAGGGCGTTCTTCCAGGCGCGGCGTTGACCTTCACTGTCCGGCGTGCGCCGACCTCGTCGAACCATGGTTCCAGCCTGCGGCCCTCGATATCGCCTGCGGCGACGATTTCATGCACCTTGAGGAAGTCGAAGATGCTGTAATCATTGACCTTCGGCTTGAGGTGGAGCGAGGGCGGATGACGCAGCGCCTTTTCGGCCGCCACCGCCTGCATCAGGATCTGGGTTGCGCCGTTCAGCGCTTCGAGAGGACCTGGTACGGCTGGCGGTGCACCCTCGGGCAACAGCACAACATCGGATGCCACCAGAAGGTCGACATCGCGGGCTGCTTCATCGATCGGTAGCGGATTGCCTGCACCGCCGTCGATATAGATCCGGTCGCGCCAGCTGACCGGCTGAAACCCGACCGGAAAGGCGATCGAGCAGGCGATGGCTTCGAGAAGCGGACCGTCTTCGAACACCACGACCTCGCCGGAGTAGTAATCGACGGCGGTGATGGCAAGCGGGACGTCAAGATCGGCGAAATCCCGTGGAAAGGGTTGCGGGCAGAAGCGTTCGACGACCGCCAGCGCATCGAACGGTGCCCAGTTTTGAAAACTCCATTTCAGAAGCTTGCGGCCACCTTTGCCAGGATCGAACAGCCGGCCCATGGCGCTGGTAGGTCCCGCGAACGTCTCATAGACATGCTCGCGGACGATGCGCGTCGGAATGCCGGCAGCGTATACCGCGCCAACAAAGGCGCCCATAGAGGTGCCGGCAATTCGGTCCGGTCGGACGCCGGCGCGCTCGAAAGCGGCCAGAATGCCGATATGGGCAAATCCGCGCGCCGCCCCGCCCGACAAGGCGAGCCCGATGGTCGGTGGCGTG
The DNA here is from genome assembly GCA_039819185.1 of Pseudomonadota bacterium. GTDB lineage: Bacteria > Pseudomonadota > Alphaproteobacteria > Rhizobiales > Tepidamorphaceae > JBCBSK01. The sequence goes on from JBCBSK010000007.1 coordinate 14,116, forward strand.
GTTTGCCTGGCCATCATCTGGCGCCGGCGCGTTCGGCGAACCGCCATCCCGTTTCGGCCAGCGGTGCCACCTGGGTCGCCATTCGGGCGGCGTTGGCGTTGGTCGCCGTACCGTCGCGGACGCGGCCGACGATGCCTTGCAGGATCGCGGCGATACGGAAGAAATTGTAGGCGAGATAAGTATCGAGCGCTGGAATGCCGCCGATGCCTCGGGCCGTGCAATAGAGCTCGATGTAGCGCTCCATGGACGGGATGCCGAGCGCGTCGAGATCGTGTCCTACCAGACTGCCGGTACCAGAGCCGTCATCCGATGGCGGCATAACCCATTGCATCAGGTGATAGGTGAAATCGCCGAGCGGATCGCCAAGCGTCGACAGTTCCCAGTCGAGCACGGCGAGAACCTCGGGCCGGTCCGGCGCAAGGATGAGATTGTCCAGTCGGTAGTCGCCATGCACCACGGCCGGAGCCGGCTCGGCTGGCAGATTGTCGGGCAACCAGGTGATCAACCGGTTCATATCGGCGATGTCGGCGGTCTGGGACGCGCGATATTGCTCCGACCAGCGCTTGACTTGGCGCGCGACATAGCCTGTCGGCCGGCCGTACTCCGAAAGCCCGATCGCCGCCGGATCGAAGCTGTGCAGCTTGGCCATGGTCGCGTTCATCGCGGCGAAGACGCCCGCGCGTTCCTTCGACGTCGATGCCGGCATCTGCGGTTCCCAGAAGATCCGCCCGTCGACATGGTCCATGACATAGAACATCGAGCCGATGATATTGTCATCCTCGCACAGGACATGGACGTGTGGCACCGGGAAGCCGGCGTCGCCGAGTGCCTTTAGGACCCGGTACTCGCGGTCGACCGCATGTGCGGACGGCAATAGTTTGCCCGGCGGCTTACGCCTTAGCACATAGCGTCCGGAGCCTGCTGTCAGCAGATAGGTCGGGTTCGACTGCCCGCCTTTGAACTGACGCGCCTCAACAGGGCCCGAGAAGCCGGAGATCGCGCCAGACAGGAAGGCCGATAGTTTGGCCTCATCGAGGCTGAGCGCCCCGCTTGCGGCCTTGGTTCCGGAAAATGCCTCCTGACGGTCGAGGCGGTCGGGCGTGTCTTGGGGCGTCTCGGTCATAAGCTTGTTGGTTGTGCGCGATCGGTGAAGAAGGCCAGAAGGGCGTTCGCGGTTTCCTCAGGCGCTTCCTCGGCCAGGAAGTGGCCAGCATCGATTGGGCCGCCGATGACGTCATTTGCCCACTCACGCCAGATACCGAGCGGGCCATCGGTCTTGCCGGGGATGCCGTGTGAGCCCCATAACACCAGCAGGGGACAAGTGATCTTGTGGCCTGCAGCCTTGTCTGCTTCGTCGGCTGCGAGGTCATAAGTTGCGCCGGCGCGGTAATCCTCACAGGTCGCATGACGCCGATCCGGAACGTTGAAGCCCGCGCGATAGTGCTCAAGCGCGCGTGCGTCAAAACCGGACAGATCTTCCGATTTCGTCCAGCTTCCGAGCGTGTACTCAAGATAGCCGATTGGATCGCCGCCGATCAAAAGCTCCGGCAGGGGCTCGGGCTGGGCCAGCATCAGCCAGTGATAGGTCTTCATGGCGAGTTCGACCGTGAAATTGTGCCACATCGCATGTGTTGGCACGATGTCGAGGACGGCCAGTCTTTCGACTCGACCAGGCTCATCCAACGCCAACCTGTAGGCGGCGCGCCCGCCGCGGTCATGGCCAGCAATGGCGAAACGGATATGGCCGAGCTTCTCCATGACATCGATGATGTCCCGCGCCATCGCGCGCTTGGAGTAGGGCTCATGCGCATCATCGGTGCGCTCGACCGAACTCCAGCCATAGCCGCGCAGGTCGGGCAGGATAAGGGTAAACTGTTCGGCCAAAGCAGGCGCGATCTTGTGCCACATGACATGGCTTTGCGGATAGCCATGGAGAAGAACCAGCGGCGGTCCGCTCCCGCCGTGGCGGACGAAGATCTTGGCCCCACGTGTCTGGATGTAGTCGCTCGCAAATCCCGGAAACAGGTCCGCGAGATCGGGTGCCTCGTCAGTGCTCATGTCGTATCCTCCTCGGCGGCAATGGCGCGCCAGCCGATGTCGCGACGGTAATAGCCCTCGGGCCAGTCGAGTCGCGCGATCGCCTCGTAGGCGTGTGCCTGGGCTTGCCGAACGCTCGGTCCGAGAGCGGTCACCGCCAACACCCTGCCGCCATTGGCAAGCACGCGGTCATTGTCACCGCGCGTGGTACCGGCATGAAAGACTTCGACATCCTCCATCTCGCTCACGTTTTCGAGCCCTGCGATTTCGGAGCCGCGCTCGTATGCGCCGGGATAACCGCGGGTCGCCATGACCACGGTCAGTGCGGTTTCGTCATACCAGCGCGCGCTCATTGTCGACAGGGTGCCATCGGCGGCTGCCCGCATGAGCAATAGGATATCGTCCTTGAGCCTGAGCATCAGCACCTGGCATTCGGGATCGCCGAAGCGGACATTGTATTCGAGAAGTCTGGGCACGCCCTGATCGATCATCAGCCCGGCATAGAGAACCCCTTTGAAGGGCGTCCCGCGCCGGTTCATCTCCTTGAGCGTCGGCTGGATGATCGTCTCCATGACGGTGTTGCACAGCGCGGGCGTTAGGATCGGTGCTGGCGAATAGGCGCCCATGCCGCCGGTGTTGGGGCCTGTGTCATGGTCGAAGGCGCGTTTGTGATCCTGGGCAGTTGCGAGCGGTAGCGCGGTTTCGCCATCGCAGAGCGCGAAGAAGCTTGCTTCCTCTCCGGTCAACAACTCTTCGATCACAAGCGCGCTGCCGGGCGCGAACACCTGATCGATACCCTCTAGCGCTTCCCCGACCGTCGAGGCCACCACAACGCCCTTGCCGGCTGCGAGCCCGTCCGCCTTGACGACGATGGGTGCGCCATGTTCGCGGATATGGGCCTTCGCGGCGTCTGCATCGGCGAAGCTTGCATAGGACGCGGTGGGGATGCCGGCGGCATCGCAGATTTCCTTGGTAAAGGCCTTGGAGCCTTCCAGCAGGGCGGCCGCCTTGGTCGGGCCGAAGGCACGCACGCCGGCTGCCGCCAGATCGTCCACAAGGCCCGCGACGAGCGGCGCCTCGGGGCCGACGACGACGAGGTCGATCACGGTTTCCCTGCAGAATGCGATGACCGCGCCATGGTCGGTGATATCAAGCGGCACGATCTCGGCCAGCTCCGCGATGCCGGCATTGCCCGGCGCGCAATAGAGCCTGTCGAGAACGGAACTGTTGGTGATTGCCCAGGCGAGCGCATGTTCGCGCCCGCCGCCGCCGATCAGAAGCACTTTCATATGCGCATTCGCCTTCCTTTGTGCCGCGCAAGGGTTAGCATGTCGGAATCGATTTGCCATCCGACGGACGCATCCCCGTGCGCGAAAGTCGGACCAGCCATGCCGAGGAGCCTTTTGGACGCATCATCGACAGACCAGCCGCCTGCGACCTCGAACCTGCCAGAACTCTCCGTTTCCGAGCTATCGCAGGCCGTTAAGCGCGTTGTCGAGGATGGTTTCGGTTATGTCCGGGTGCGTGGCGAGTTGGGCCGAGTCTCGCGCCCTGCATCGGGCCACATCTATCTCGACCTGAAGGACGCGCGTGCTGTTCTGTCCGGCGTGATCTGGAAGGGCAATACCCGCTCGCTCGGGATTCAGCCCGAACAGGGGCTCGAAGTCGTTGCCACCGGCCGGCTGACGACCTTTCCCGGCCAGTCACGTTATCAGATCGTAATCGATCGGCTGGAGCCGGCCGGAGCGGGCGCGCTGATGGCGCTGCTCGAAGAGCGTAAGAAAAAACTCGCCGCCGAAGGGCTGTTCGATCCTGCCAGAAAGCAGCTTCCGCCCTATCTGCCGCGCGTCATCGGGGTTGTCACCTCGCCCTCAGGCGCGGTGATCCGCGATATCCTGCATCGTTTGGCGGATCGGTTTCCCGTCCATGTCCTGGTCTGGCCGGCCAAGGTGCAGGGTGAGGGCGCGGCGGAAGACATCGCGCGCGGGATCACGGGTCTGAACGCGCTCGCGCCGAGCGGGCCGATCCCAAGACCGGATCTGATCATCGTCGCGCGCGGTGGGGGCAGTGTCGAGGATCTGTGGTGTTTCAATGAGGAGATCGTCGTTCGGGCCGCCGCCGCCAGCGATATCCCGTTGATTTCTGCCGTCGGTCACGAGACCGACACGACGCTGATCGATTTCGCATCCGATCAACGCGCACCGACACCAACGGCGGCGGCCGAAATGGCCGTGCCGGTGCGCGTCGATCTCCTGGCCGAGGTGAACGCGAAATCCGCCCGGCTGCGGCGAGGCGTCACCCGCGTCACATCCGAACGCCGCGCAGGACTGAAGGCGGCCAGTCGCGGCCTGCCAAGCCCGGCGCGGCTTTTGGCCGAGCCGCGCCAAAGATTGGATCTTGCGGCCGAACGGCTTGGCCGGACCTTGCGCGATGTGGTGGCGACGCGCCGGCAGCGTTTCGAACGAGCGGCTGCGGGGTTGCCAAGCTTGCGCCGGCTGATGGACCGTCCGCGCGAGACGCTCACAGCCCTTCAGGGGCGTTTGGTGCCGGCCATGGCACGGCTTGTCCGATCACGGCGGGCGGATCAGGCACGCCTCTTCGCAAGGCTGCGGCCGGAGCGCTTGGCACGGTCGGTTATGCGCGGGCGGGAGATGCTGACCCGGTCCGAGACTGTGTTGCGACGTGCCGCAGTTCAGGACGTGAGCCGGAGGCGCGATCGCCTTGATCGTGCTGGCAGGTTGCTGATGACCTTGAGCCACCGGGCGACGCTGGAGCGCGGCTTTGCCCTGGTGCTCGATAGCGAAGGGCATCTCATCGCCCGGTCGGACCAGGTCGCTCCGGGCCAGAGCATGAGCATCGACTTCGCCGATGGCCGGGTTGATGCTGTGGCAAGCGGTGGCGGCGCAACGGTCTCAACGTCTCCTCCCGGCAAGACGACGCGCCGGCCAGCCGCCAAGGTGACCGAAAGCCGGCAGACAAGTCTGTTCGATGATCCGGAGTAAGGGACGCCAGGGGTGACTGTCTGTCTCTGGCGATGCTTCGCACGACGCGCTATGTAGGTGGCATGATGAACCGGCTCGAACATCCCAGAGGCGGAGGCGAGGCGAGCCTGCGCTATCTCGATGGTGACTATCAGGTCATCCGACCAGGCACCTTCGTGCGCTGCGCGGTGACGGATACTGTTATCCCGATCGAGGAACTGCGCTATTGGTCAGTTGTTCGCCAGGAAGCCTATGCCTCGCCCGAGATCGCTATGGAGCGCTATCTCGAAACGGACGCTGCGCGCGACTAAGCGAACCGCTTGCGGTCAGCAGGTTGCCGCTCGGCGCAATAGATCGTCAAAGCGCTGCGCATCCTCTGTCAAAAACCGCAAGTGAACCGGCAGAACGGTCAGGCGCTGCCTGAGTTCCGCCAGATCCGCGTCTTTTGTGCCGGCGAGGCGGACGGCATCCTTTTCCGTCGTCACCAGAAGCGCGCCGGTTCGATCAGCTGCCGCCAGCAATTGCCGCGCATCATCGCGCGTGTAGACGTGATGGTCCGGGAACGAGCGCGTTTCGACAACGTCCGCGCCGATTTCGCGTAACGTCGTGAACAGCTTGTCCGGCCGCCCGATGCCGGCGAAACCGATGACACGCGCCGCTTCCAGCCGGCGAGCGATGTCGGGATCGGGAGCGAGTGAACCTCTGAGCACGGTCATGTCTTGCGCCCGTTCGATGACGGGGTCAGCACGGCTGCCATCGCCGATGACGATCAGTGCCTGGGCACGTTTCGCTTGCGCGCTGAGCGTCATGCGCAAGGGGCCTGCCGGGAACACCAGACCATTGCCGATCCCCGCACCAGCATCGACAACGAGGATCGACACGTCCTTGTGGAGCGTCGGGTTCTGGAAGCCGTCATCCATGACGATTGCATCCGTCTCGTGACGAGTTGCGAGGGCAGCACCCTTGGGCCTGTTGGCAGAAACGATGGTTGGTGCGACGCGTGCGAGCAGCAGCGCTTCATCACCGAACTGATCGGCCGTGGCGCCAGTATCGGGAACCCTGCTCGGTGCCCGCACCGTGCCGCCATAGCCGCGTGTCAGGAAAGTTGGTGACAAACCGAGAAGCTTGAGCCTGCGCGCCGCGTAGAGCGCAGTTGGCGTTTTACCGGCGCCGCCCAGCGTTAGATTGCCGATGCAGATCACCGGGCAAGCCGCGTGCTGCGGCCGCGTCAGGGCGATTCGTGTCCGCGCGCCAAGATCATAGGCTAGGCCAAAGGGTTGCAGCAGCCGGGCTGGCAGCGTCGGATTGACCTTGGCATGAAAGGCAGGCGGACGTTTCAAGGCCGCGCCGCCGCCTGGTCCAGCATGGGGGCGAGCGCTGCAAAACTGCGCTCAAGCGCACCGCTGAACGGTTGAAGTGCGAGACGGGCCGCATCGGCGCGCATCGCCGTCTTGCGCGGATTGTCGATCAGCCGCTCGATGGCTTGTGCGAGGGCCATCGATCCACGCACTTCCTCTGCGCCCCCGCTACGATCGAGAGCGGAATAGACTTCGGTGAAATTGCCGACATGCGGGCCATGCAGGATGGCCGAGGTCAGACGCGCTGGCTCGATTGGGTTCTGCCCACCATGGGGGATCAACGAGCCACCCATGAAGACGATGTCGGTGGCGCGATAGACCAGCCCCAACTCGCCGATCGTGTCAACGAGGAACACATTCGTACCGGGATTGGGGAGTGGCGTCTTGGAGCGGCGCTGATAGGCGATGTCGCGCGCGTCCAAAAGGCTTGCGACGTCCTCGGCGCGATCGGGATGACGCGGCGCGAGGATCGTCAGAAGGCTTGGATGCCGGCGGGCGATTTCGAGATGGGCGTCGATGGCGATCTCTTCTTCACCGGCATGAGTGCTGGCCGCGACCCAGACCGGTCTGCGGGCAAGCCGGAAGGTGAAGGTGCGCGCTTCGGTATCATCAGCCATCAGGGCCGGGGCATCGAACTTCAGATTGCCTGTATTGACGACCTGCCTGGCGCCGAGCGACACGATCCGTGCGGCATCCAGTTCTGACTGCGCCAAACAAAGGTCGAAGGCCGATAGGAGATGCGAGATGGTTCTTGGCGCCCGTTTCCAGCGTGAATGAGACCGCGCCGACATCCGCCCGTTGACAAGCGCGAGGCGTGTGCCGGCGCGCTGTGCTTCCAAGAGCAGGTTCGGCCATAGCTCGCTTTCCGCGAAGATCGCGATGGATGGCCGCCAGTGAGTAAGAAACCGCCGGACATGTGGGCGCATGTCGATCGGCACGAATTGGTGCAGCGTGCGCGGTGGCAATCGACCCGATACAAGCTTGGCCGAGGTAACCGTCGTCGTCGTCAGCACGGCCGATAGGGCCGGATAGTCCTCAAGAATACGGTTTAGAAGTGGCATAACGGCGTTGGTTTCGCCGACACTTGCTGCGTGCACCCAGATTACCGGGCCTTCGGGCCGGCGGGTTTCACTTCTGCCATACCGCTCGGATCGGCGATTTTTGTCCTCTTTACCGCGCTTTGTTCGGTAGCTGAGCAGCGCACCCGTCAGCGGGACCGCCAGACTCGACAGGCTGCAATAGGCCTGGATCATCGGTGGTGGCGCAGATGTCATGGTCGTGGCTCTGCCCGCCCGTCGGCAATGTCGTAGGCGCGGGCGATGATTGCGTTCTGGGCGTCCTCGACCTTTTGGCGGCAGCGTTCGAGCGTTTCGTCATCGGCATCTGGCGGGACCGCGATCGGCTCGCCATGCGCAAGGACCAGTCGGCCGAATGGCAGACTGATTTTGCTCTTGTCCCAGGTATCGAGCTCCTTGCGACGGCTGGTGACCGTGGCCGACGGGTAGATCGGTCGGCCGGTCTGGCTCGCCAGCTTGACGATACCCAACCCGGCACGGCGCGAGACCTTTGGCACGTCCGCCGTCATCGCCACGCTCGTGCCGGCTTCCAAGGTCGCGACCATTTCGCGATAGGCCGCCACAGCGCGCTTTTGCAGGAAACGTCCGCCATGGTCACCCGACCCGCGGATTGTCGCGATCCCCAGCCGTCTGGCGGCACGCGCATTGATCTCGCCATCCCGATGCAGGGAGATCAGAACCGCCACCTTGTCCTTACGCATGTTAATGAAGGGCGCCATGAAGTGCTCGCCGTGCCACATCGCCACGATGACGGGCATGTTGATGTCTCGATAGAAGTCGATCGGGTCGACAATGCGGCGTGACGATTTTGCCACAAGCCACAGATAGGCCGCGGCAAGCTCGCCGACGATGATCTGCACCGTGCGCGACTTGCCGATCCGCTTGATCATCGTGCGGATCCGTCGTCGGTTGTTTCAAGCGTGCCGAGGCGGTCCCGATCGAGTTTGTCCTGATCGAGGATGTCGCCGGCCTGGGTCTGCCACAGCCGTGCATAGAGCCCGCCCTTGGCCAGAAGGTCCGAATGGCTGCCCGTCTCGATGATGTGGCCCTGATCCATCACGCAGATCAGATCGGCCTGGCGGATTGTCGACAGGCGGTGGGCGATCATGATGACGGTACGGCCTTCGATGACGTGTTCGAGCGCCAATTGCAGTTGCGCTTCGGCCTCGCTGTCGAGCGAACTCGTCGGTTCGTCCAACAGCACGATCGGCGCCTTGCGCAGCATGGCGCGCGCGAAGGCAATGCGCTGGCGCTGGCCGCCGGATAGGCCTGCTCCGCGCTCACCGACCTGATAGTCATAGCCGCCTGGAAGCGCTGCGATGAACTCGTCGGCGACGGCGGCTTTGGCGGCAGCCTCGATCTCGTCGTCCGTCGCGCCGTCCGCGCCATAGGCGATGTTGGCGCGGATCGTGTCGTCGAACAGGAACGGGTCCTGCGTGACGAGCGCGATATGCTTGCGGACACTCGAAATCGTCGCATCCGCAATGTCCTGCCCATCAATCAGGATACCCCCCTCCTGGGGATCGTAAAACCGTAAGAGCAGGTTCATGACCGTGCTCTTGCCGGCGCCGCTCGGGCCGACGAGCGCCACTTGCGTCCCGGCCTTGACCTTGAGATCGAAGTTGTCGAGCACCGGCACATCGTCACGATAGCCGAAAGTAACACCTTCGAAGGTGATCTCACCCTGGCCTATGTCCAGGTCGGTCGCGCCGTCGCGCTCTGATACGAGCCGCTCGGCGTCGATGACGGCGTAAACGCGTGAGGCCGCGGCAACACCGGTTTGCAGCACGGTCTGCAGCGTCGCGAAGGCCCGGAGCGGCTGATACATCAGAAGGGCTGCCGTGACGAAGCCGACGAATTCACCCGGCGTCAGTGTCCCTTCAAGCCCGCGCGCGCCGGAATAAAAGATCGCCAGCGCAAACCCGATGCCGCTCAAGGCCTCGACGATCGGTCCCGTCGCGGCCTTCACCCGGATCGACTGCATCATATAGGCGAACGTGCGCTCGGTGACGTCCTTGACGCGGTTGCGTTCCGCACCTTCCTGGCCATAGGCGCGCACGACCCGCATGCCGCTGAGCGCTTGGCTGATCAGGCTCGACAGATCGCCGGTCTCCTGGAACATCTTGGTCGTCGAGCGATACATCTTCTTGCGCTGCCGGCTCATCAGCCGGATGGCAACAGGAATGATCACGACGGCGCACAGGCTTAGGATCAGATCCATGTAGACCATGGTGGCATAGAGGAAGAGGACCTTAAGGATGTTGCCGGCCATCGAGACGAGGCCAGTGCCGGCGGTGTCGCGAATCGCGTTGATGTCGGTCATGAAGCTGGCGACGAAGCGGCCCGAATGGGTGCGCTGCAGCCATCCGACATCGGCCCGCGTTAGAGCATCGAACAGCTGGTGGCGCAGATCCGCCACGAGGCGCTCGCCGACGAAACCCTGGCCGACAATCGAGACATACTCCGCGGCCGCCTTGAGCGTCATGACGATCAGGATTGCGAGTGGGATCAGAACGACCATGCGCTGATTGCCGGCGATGGCGAGTTCGTCTGCGGTTACCCGAATGATGAACGGGATCGCCGCCGTTGTCGCCGCCACAACCAGCATGGCGGCAAGGCTCAGGAACAGGATCCGCTTATGGGGCAGGAGATGGTCACGCAACATGCGGCGCACCACTTCGAGTGTCCGCATCTTCTTTGCGCCGAGGCTGTCATCCAGCCGGTCGGGCACATCCTTGTCGCGGAATACATCTGCCATCGCGGCCGGTTTGCCGCTTTGTTTCATGCGATGTCCTTATGGGCCTCGGCGCGTGTCGACGGAGTCTGGCCTGTCTGCCAAAGCCTCTTGCTTTCCTGGCCTTTCGGCTGGTTTTGAGTCCTGCGTTCACCTCCGCGCCATCGATCGGAAGCCGCTATGTCATCAGCTATCGGGATCGAGCAGGCGATGCATGTGAACGATGAAATACCGCGTATGCGCGTTGTCCACCGTGCGCTGCGCGGCGTTCTTCCAGGCATCATAAGCGGTCTGGTAGTTGGGGAAGATGCCGACGATGTCGAGCTCGTTCAGATCGCGAAAAGTTATGCCGTCGAGGGATTCAAGCTCGCCGCCGAAGACGAGATGGAGAAGCTGCTCCTTGGATGCGTCCTGGTCTGTCATCCCGGTCTCCCGTTCCGAAGTTTCATTGGCCGATCTCGGTCTCGCGATCAACCCGGTCGAGCAGGCGGTCGACAAGCCCGGCCTCGCCCGCGATCAGGCTCGGGACCTTCGGCTCAAGCTTGTTGAAGCGAACGGCCTCGCCGTCAAGTGTGACGACACGCCCGCCGGCTTCCTCGACGATCAGACAGCCGGCTGCGACGTCCCATTCATGCGCATTGCCGCTCGACACCGAGGCGTGAAAGACGCTGTCGGCGACCTGTGCCAGACGATAGGCGAGCGAGGGCACGAAGACCGCATCATCGGCACGTAGGCTGAGGCGCTTGACGCCATATTTGGGGCCGGCGATCCGGAGTTCCGGACTGCGCCTGTCCGGCGGCGTGAGCGTCATCTTCTGTCCGTTGCGCTCGGCGCCTTGGCCTCGCAGCGCACGATAGGTTTCACCGCGCAGCGGATTGTGGATGACGCCGGCGATGGTCACGCCGGCCCGGACAAGGCCGATCGAGATCGTCCATTCGTCACCGCCATCAACAAAGGCGCGCGTGCCGTCAATCGGATCAACGACCCAGATCGTCTCATGGTCGAGGCGCGCGAGGTCGTCAGTCGTTTCCTCCGAGAGCCAGCCATAGTCGGGCCGCGCGCCCGAAAGACGGTCGTTCAACAGCTTGTCGACGGCAATGTCGGCTTCCGTGACGACGGAATTGCCCGGCTTGGTCCAGCGTTCTACACCGTCACGGAAAAGGCGTGCCGCCAGCCCTCCGGCTTCGACCGCTGCGTCGGTGGCCAATGCCAGATCGGGGTCATCGACCGGCAAGCGTCATCCCCTCGATGGCGATTGTTGGCGCCGCGATTGCGTAGCGGTCGGTGATGTCGTTCGCCAGCACGAGCTTGAGGAACATGTCCTTGAGACTGCCGGCAATCGTCACTTCGCTGACCGGATAGGCGATCTCGCCGTTTTCGATCCAGAAGCCCGCGGCGCCACGCGAGTAGTCGCCGGTGACGAGATTGGCCCCCATGCCGATCAATTCGGTGACATAGAATCCCGTTCCGATCGCTCGCATCAGGTCCTCTGGTGATTGCGGACCGGGACTGATCGCGAGATTGCTGGTCGATGGCGTCGGGGCAGACGACACCGTGCGCGCCGCATGGCCGGTCGATTTGAGCCCCAGTTCCCGCGCCGTTGCCAGATCGAGCACCCAGCTCGACAGCACACCATCCTTGACGATGTCGAGTGCTGCGGTTGCCAGGCCATCGCCGTCAAAGGGGCGCGAACCGATGCCGCGTGGCTTTCGCGGGTTGTCTGTGACCGTGATGGACGTCGGCAAAATCGTTTCGCCCATCCGATCCTTGAGAAAGGACGTGCCGCGCGCGATGGCTGCGCCATTGGCAGCACTTGCAAGCGAGGCGACGAGGCCGCCCGAAACGCGCGGATCGTAGACAACCGTCACCTGTTGGGTCTCTGCCTTGCGTGGGTTGAGCCGGGCGAGCGCCTGGTCGGCCGCACGCCGCCCAACATCTTCGGCCGGGTCGACGTCGGCGGGATGGCTTTTGTAGGAATAGGCGTAGTCGCGCTCCATCCCCGTGCCAGAGCCCGCGACCGCGCTAGCCGACACGCCTTGACGGGTGCGCTGATAGCCGCCTTCAAATCCTTCCGATGTCAGGAGCGTTACGCCGGTCATTGCCGCACTGGCGCCGGTTTCGGTATTGGTGATGCCGTCCGCACTGCGTGCTGCATCATCGGCCGAGCGTGCCATTGCCTCAAGCGCTTCGGCGCTTGGCAGTGGACCAGCCCAGATGTCGAGTTCGGGATAGGTGTCTGTGAACTCGCCCCGACTGGCGAGGCCGGCATAGGCGTCTTCCGGTGCCACTCGCGCCATGGCGACGGCGCGCTCCGCGATCTCCGGAAAGGCTGCCGCGTCGGTGTTGCTGGTCGAGACGATAGCCGTGCGTTGGCCATCGAAGACCCTGAGGCCGAGGTCTCGGGCTTCGGCGCGCGTCACCTCTTCAAGCGTGCCGGAACGGATATCGACCGACAGCGACATCTGGCGAATGCCGACCACGTCAGCTGCCGATGCACCGGCTTTCAGCGCGGCTGCGAGCAAAGCTTCGGCGCGCTGTGTCAGCTCTGTCAGGTCGTCGATGTCGTCGTCGATATCGGTCATGGAACTCGAATTGTGCGGTGCGTGAAGAGGTGATTAGGCGTCTCGGCACGCCGGCGCAAGGGACCCGGCGTCTCCGTGAGGATACATCTGCTTAACCACGGAGAAATCAGCTTAAATTTAACCACAGACCTTAAGCGGATCGACAGTCGTCCATGGCATGATGCCTTCATATCGAACGAGGCCCGATCAAAAACAAGGGCCCGGCGATGGAGAGGCATTTGAGGCGTCAAACACCCATCGAGCGTGCGCGCGCGGCGCGTGACACGCTTGCGTCGGACGCGGCCAGCGCGCGCAGCTTTGCAGAGAGGCTCGCGCGTGAGGCCGCGCCGATACCACAGACCGTTCCGGCCAATGACAACGACCAGTCGCAGCCAAGCTGGCGGCACTGGGGCAATGGCGATGCCGCAGCCCCGTGTCTCATTGCGGGCAAGGCATCACCGCGGCGTGCCAATGCGTTCTTTGCCGAACGGCGGCCAGAGTTTCTGCTGAACCGGGCTTCGGGTCGGCTCGAGGCGTTCGTCGTTCATGACGGCCGCGAGATCGCGAGTCACGAAGACTGACACCAGATCACAATGCCGCATCCGCCACGAGCCCCAGGAACGGCAGCCAGCCGAGCCAACGGTTGGAGCGGAAGAGATCCAGACATAGGGCGCGATCTTCCGGGTCGAACAGCGTGATTTGCCGTGCCATATGCGCCATGGCCATGCCAAGGCCAATAAAGGCGGGAAGGCCGGCGCCGGCGAGCCAGAACGCCGCGCACCAAAACGCAACCGCAAGTCCGTAAAAGCCGACTAGCCAGGCGCGCGTGTGATCGTCGAACAAGCGTGCGGTCGAGCGCACGCCGATGATCGCGTCATCGCGCCGGTCCTGATGGGCATAGATCGTGTCATAACCGATGGTCCACAGGATCGCGCCGCAATAGAGCAGAACGGGCGCCAGGCTAAGCGATCCGAATGTCGCCGCCCAACCGACAAGCGCCCCCCAGGAGAACGCAAGACCCAGGACGGCCTGGGGCCACATGGTGATCCGCTTCATCAGCGGGTAGATCGCGACGATCGCCAGCGATCCGATCCCGAGCAAGATCGTGAACGGATTGAACTGGATTAGTACCAGAAAACCGATCAGGCTCAGCGCGATGGCGAAGACAAGCGCTTGTTTCGCGGTCACCTGGCCGGACGGGATCGGGCGGTTTCGGGTGCGTTCGACATGGCCGTCGATGTTGCGGTCGAGGATGTCGTTCCAAGTCGAACCGGCAGCACGCATAACGACTGCGCCGACCCAAAATAGGAAAACGTGCCAGAGATTTGGCAACGCCATGCCTGCGGCAACAGCGGCCAGCGCAACTGACCATTGGCACGGCCACATCAACAGCCACCAGCCGATCGGCCGGTCGAGACGGGCAAGCCTCAGATAGGGCCGCCAGCTGTTCGGAGCGTGCGTGTCGACCCAATTGCCGCCGACAGCATCGGCGACGGTGACATCGGGCTTTGCGTTGGTATCCGACATGGGGGAGGTTATGGCGCAGCCAAGCCACGTGTTCCAGTGGGGCGCTTGGCCTCACACAAACCGCTTCGACATGAACACGCTCTGCCGGTCGGCATAGCCATTGCGTTGATAGAGCCTGAGGGCCGGGTTGTCGGCCATGACTTCGAGATGCAGCGCGACAAGACCGTGCGCACGCGCCCAGGCATCCATCTCCTTGAGCACCCAATCACCGATACCCATGCCGCGTGCGGCTGGTTCGATATAGATCTCATCGACGATCGCGTCGCGGCCACCGAACTCGATCGAAAACCCGAAACACATGAAGACAGAGCCAACCGCCACACCATCCCGCTTGATGACGAAGGCAGCTCCAAGGGTTTCGTCGGCCAGAAGCTGCTCCAGGACAGGGCGCACCGGGACTTGCAGCGGGTGGCCGTCCTCGGCATTGAGGGCATCCGAATAACGCACAAGCGTTTCGAGATCGGCCGGAACGGCCTTGCGGAGCTGGAGTGACATGAGGGAATCCTGTCAGGGGACGCAGGCCGACTGTATGCCTGGAGTAAGCGCGTCGTGACAATTGCCGAAAAGCGTGTGCCAAGGGTCCATATCACATCAGATCTGGCGCAAGACGCCGAGCTCGAGCTCGACGAGCGCGCGCGTCACTATTTGACGAACGTGCTGCGCAAGGCGGTCGGCGATCAGGTGCGGTTGTTCAATGGCCGCGATGGCGAATGGCTGGCGGACTTCACCGAGGTCGGCAAGCGGTTGGCTTCGGTCCGGCTCATGGAGCGGCTGTCGGAGCAGGCGACGCCGCCCGATGTGCTCTATTGCTTCGCGCTGCTGAAACATGCGCGCCAGGATTACATGGCACAGAAGGCGACGGAGCTTGGCGCTGCAGTGCTGCAGCCCATCATCACCGAACGCACGATTGCCCAACGGGTCAAGACCGAGCGGCTCCAAGCCAATGCGGTCGAGGCCGCCGAGCAATGCGGTGTGCTCTGGGTGCCAGAGGTGCGCGCGCCGGTCTCTCTCGCGGTGCTCCTGGATGCTTGGGAGCCGGGCCGGACACTTGTTTTCTGTGACGAGGCGGCGCCGGTCGCCGATCCGGTTGCGGCTCTCAAACAGGCTTCGCCGGGGGCAATCGGGATTGTTGTCGGTCCCGAAGGCGGCTTCACAGACCAAGAGCGCGCGCTGCTCTCAGGTAACGATACCGCGATCTCGATCTCACTTGGACCCCGAACACTGCGTGCAGACACGGCTGCAATCGCGGCGTTGACCCTTGTACAAACCGTGCTGGGGGACTGGTGTGCGGGCGTAGATTGATCGGGATCCTCTTTCCGACGCAGGTGGCATGCATCTTCAACGCTTGCTCCTCGGGCCAATCTGTGGTGTGACCCGCGCCCAAACCGAAAACGTATGTGCCAAACTGGCCTGTGGACGGAGGGACGATGGCCCGCGATTCCACCGACGAAACCCCGATCGAAAGCCGCGACGCGCTCGTCGCCTATCTCGAGGCGGGCTGTAAGCCGCAAGAAGACTTTCGTATCGGCACCGAGCACGAGAAGTTCGGTTTCACGCTCGATGGCCACGATCCCGTGCCGTATGAGGGCGAAACGGGTGTTGGCGCAATCCTGACAGCCCTTGGTGAAAAGCTCGGCTGGGAGCCGATCAGCGACAACGGACTGATCATCGGTCTTGCCGATCCGGATGGCGGTGGAGCAATCTCGATCGAGCCGGGCGGGCAGTTTGAACTGTCTGGTGCGCCGCTTGAGACTGTGCATCAGACCTGCCGCGAGGTGAACAGCCATCTTGCCGATGTCCAGGAAGTCGCCGAACCGCTGGGGGTCTGTTTCCTGGGGCTCGGGTTCTCGCCGAAATGGACTCGCGACGAGACGCCGGTGATGCCCAAGGGGCGCTATGACATCATGCGCGCCTATATGCCGAAGGTCGGCAGTCTTGGCCTCGACATGATGCTTCGGACCTCAACGATTCAGGTCAATCTCGACTTTTCGTCGGAAGCCGACATGGTCAAGAAGATGCGGGTTGGGTTGGCGCTGCAGCCGGTGGCGACAGCGATCTTCGCCAACTCCCCCTTCACCGAAGGCAAGCCGAACGGGCTGCTGTCGCTCAGAAGCGAGATCTGGCGCGACACTGATCCCGATCGCACCGGCATGCTGCCCTTCGCGTTCGAGGATGGCTTCGGCTTTGAGGCCTATGCCGACTATGCGCTTGATGTGCCGATGTATTTCCTCAAGCGCGGCGATGACTACATTGATGTCACAGGCACGTCGTTCCGCGATTTGATGGACGGTACCCATCCCGCGGCCAAAGGCAAGCCGGCCTATCAGTCGGACTGGGTGAACCACCTGTCGACGATCTTTCCGGAAGTGCGTCTCAAGCGCTTTCTCGAAATGCGCGGCGCCGATGGTGGCCCGTGGCGTAGGATCTGTGCGCTGCCGGCCCTTTGGGTTGGCATTCTCTATGACGACACAGCCCTCGATGATGCCTGGGAACTCGTTCGCGACTGGACTGCCGGAGAGCGCCAGGCCATGCGCGACGAGGTTCCCAAAACGGCACTCCAGACACCGTTTCGCAACCGAACCGTCCGTGATATCGCTCGAGACATGGTGGCGATCAGCCGTCAGGGCCTTGCCCGCCGTGCCCGCGCGATGGGGGTCTATCAGGACGAGACGCACTTCCTCGCCGATCTCGAAGAAATCGTCGCGACGGGTGTCACCCCCGCCGAGCGCCTGCTGGAGGCCTATCATGCTGCCTGGGCCGGCGACATCGAGCGGGTGTTTTCCGATTATGCTTACTGAGGCTGACCGCTGCTGGCGGCGGAGATGACCGCCGCCACGAAAGTACTCACACCTGCCGATCACGTGATGACGCGCGGCGATTACGCGCTTTATGCTGTCGTCGTGTTTGCCTGGGGCACGAGCTGGATCGGGCTGCGCCTGCAGCTCGGGGTCGTTGCTCCCGAAGTCTCCATTCTCTGGCGCTATCTTATGGCGGCCGCGATTATGCTCCTCTGGGCGCGGTTGGCTGGCGTGAACCTGATCTATCCGGCTCAGGACCATGTCCGGTTCTTCCTGACCGGCGTGTTCGCCTTCTCGATGAACTTCGTCTTGATGTTTTATGCCGGTTACACGGTCACCAGCGGTCTTCTGGCGGTGGTGTTCTCGATGACGGCGATGATCAACCCACTGCTGGCGTTGATTGTTTTCGGCGAACGTCCAAGCGCGCGTCTGATCGGTGGCGCGGTCTTGGGCGTCACGGGCGTCGGGCTGATGTTCTGGCCAGAAATTTTCGGATCGGGCTTCAGCCGTGAGATGCTGGCCGGCCTTAGCCTGGCAGTCCTGGCGACACTTCTGTTCGCGATCGGCAATACGGTTTCGACCAAAAACCATCTCCGCAAGGTGCCCGTTGTCGCGGCCAATGCCTGGGGCATGGTCTATGGATGTCTTACCTTGCTTGTCGCGTCGCTTGCGCGCGGACATGACTTCATCATCGATCCCACGGTCGGCTACATCGGCTCGCTGATCTGGCTTGCGATCGTCTCGTCGGTTATCGCGTTCGCCAGCTATGTCACGCTGATCGGGCGTATCGGTGCTGGCCGGGCCGGCTATGCGACGGTTTTGTTTCCGGTTATCGCCCTTGCCATTTCGACCGTGTTCGAGGACTACACGTGGACGCTTACCGCGGGTGCCGGGTTTGTCTGCGTGATCCTGGGCAATCTGCTGGTTCTTGGCCCGCGCCGGCCACGCGTACCGTTGAGCCGGTGACGCTTTGCAGGGGGGAGAAGATGCGATTGAGCCTCAAAAGCTCCGTTCTGGTACTCGGCATGAGCGTCGCATTGACGTCTCCGTCAGATGCAGCGTGGGAGGTCTATCAGGCGGGCGTTGCCGGCACGGCAGCGCTTGCGGGTGCAGCTATTCTGACAGTCGAATGCCTCGCTGAGAACAGCATGGTCATCGGCATCTACGACCTGACTTGGCCGTTCGAAACCGGCGAGCCGGCGGCTGTCATTGTCGACGACGCACCGGTTGTGGTCGGACAATATGGTTCGGGGGACCGCATCGTTCTGGCTGATGTCGATAACGCCGGCGGATTGAATCTTAGCGACGGGTTGGTCGCAGCCCTCTCAGATGGTCAGGCGCTGCGCGTGCAGGCGCAGGGCGCAGCATCCATGGCAGCACCCATGCTGACCTTCAGCCTGGAGGGCGCCGGCAGGGCAATCGAGCTTGTTGCCGAGGACTGTGCAGCCGGTGCGTTTTGAAGCAGCTCTACTCGGCTGCCTCGCGCAGTGGAATGAGATTGCCAATACCGCGGATGATATGATCCTCGATGCAGCTGAAAATCTCGGCCGTTGAATGATCAGCCCGAATGAACCCGACTTCGCACGGATCGAGCATCGGAAACCCGTCCGCTTCGGTCAGTACCCGCATACCGGCTTTGAGTCCGCTTTCCGGCATCACCGAGACCGCGAGGCCGGCACACACGGCGCTGGCCGTGCCTGCCGCGCTTGCGCTCGTATACGCGATACGCCAATCGAGTCCCGCGGCGGTCAGAGCGCGGGTCGCATTCGTTCGCCAGGAACAGGTCTGTGGACCTAGCGCCAACGGGATAACCGGCCTCTCATGCGGGCAGTCCGATTCGCTGGTCACCCATAGAAGCTGCTCGCGACGGATCGGACGGGCAAGTCCTTGTGAGTCACCTTGAGTCAGAATGCCGACGTCGAGCCGGCCTTCTCGGATGCGCTTAAGCACACAGGTTGACGACTCGCAGAACACCTCGATTTCAATGCCGGGATGCGCGCGATCGAAACTGGCAAGCACTTTCGGTAACAGCCGGTCGACGTAATCGTCCGGAAGGCCGAGCCGGATCTGGCCGACCATGTCTGGCCCGTGAAACATTGCAATGGCCTGGTCGTTCAGATGCAGGATTCGGCTGGCGAAATCCCGCAATCTTTGGCCGTCGGATGTCAGGCGTACGCTACGCCCCTCGCGCGCGAACAGCGTTCGGCCGAGTTGATCTTCAAGCTTCTTGATCTGCATAGAAACAGCGGACTGGGTCTTGTGGACCCGGTCGGCGGCCTTGGTGAAGCCACCTTCCTCGGCAATCGCGAGGAAGGTTCTAAGCTGGTCGGTATCAAGCGCATGCATGATGATGATCCATCACAGATTGGAATGCTATCGATAGAAAACATTCGTTGGACTGATAGGTCAAGTCGCGCCATCTTCCTCCCATCGCACTGCCGGTCCGACATTCATCTGTCGCCGAATCACGGGATTCGTCGAAGGGGGCCGGTCTGTCCGACACGAAGGAGATTGAGATGACGACGATCGATCACCATCGCCACGTTCCAGGCCGGCTGAGTGCTGGTCGCTCAGGCATGCTGGGCGCGCGAATCGCTGCCACTCTGGGGCGGGCGCTGGACTATCTGCGCGACCGGGCGTTGCAGTCTGAGCGGCGCGCCAAGGTGCTTCACCTCAAGGATATGGACGACCGGATGCTGGACGATATGGGCATCAGCCGGGCCGATCTGCACGTCGCGTTGGAGCGCTCTGTGTCGGAGGACCCGACATTGTATCTCGAGCGCGTCAAGCATCAGCGAACCGGACGAGCGCTACGTGGCGTACGGCGCCGGTGACGATGCAGGGATGTAGCGTCGTGCGCATCCACAACGAAGTTGTCGCAGCAACTCTATCCTCTGCCCGGCCATCAAGCCGGGCAGGTGAGCGCGTCTCGCCGGTCGGGAGACGCCGCGTGTTAAGCCAATTGTGCGTTAGTCGGTGCAGGGCGTTCCGAAATCGTGCTCGTCGCGCCGCTGCATCTCTTCAGGGCGCTCGTCCTTGCGCCGATCGCCTTTGCAGAACGGCGCGGCTGCGGTGACCGCGCGCACACCGACAGTTTTGTAGCGCGTTTCGAGATCGGCCGAATGGCGTCCTTTGGACACGTGCTGGTCGTCGGCCTCATACTGGCTCATTCACTTTACTCCTTGACGGGCCAATCGTGGAGGTTGGTCCCCAATCGATTTTTGCCCTTGCGTTTCCTGCCTGGGAAGCGGACAGCCTAAGGATGTCGTGTCCCAGTGCCGCTCGTGCTTTGCTTTGATGCAGCGCCAAATCCGCCGCCGCATCGCACGATGGTAAAGTGTGCCGCCCGGTTTGCGGCAGCTTTTAGGCAAATGAGTGCAAGTGATCTCTGTTGCGATCCATGTAAAGCGATGTGATCCCAACAGTCGTTTCCGCGACATCATCTTGCCAATGGGCGTCATCGGTGCAGT
Source organism: Pseudomonadota bacterium (assembly GCA_039819185.1). Classification (GTDB taxonomy): domain Bacteria; phylum Pseudomonadota; class Alphaproteobacteria; order Rhizobiales; family Tepidamorphaceae; genus JBCBSK01. The sequence goes on from JBCBSK010000007.1 coordinate 34,658, forward strand.
AAATCTTACCAAAACGTTACATTCAGACCGCGCGCAGCCCCTCACGCCCAACCCAGGCATCGGCCCGATCAAGCGCTGTCACGAGGCGATCGAACAGCGCGTCGATCTCGTCGTCGGTGATGATCAGCGGCGGACAGACCGCGACCACGTCGCCGAACAGCGGCCGGACGATCAGCCCCTCGGTCTCGGCAAACCTGGTCACCATGGCGGCCACCGCAGATTTGGGATCGAACTGCTGGCGTGTCGTCTTGTCGGTGACGATGTCGAGACCGGCGATCAGCCCCATCGACCGGGCATGGCCGACCAGCGGATGGTCCGCCAGCGCGGCGACACGCTCTGAGAAGCGCGCACTCTTCGCCTGGACCTGACCGACGATGTTGTCGCGCTGGTAGATTTCCAGCGTTTTCAGCGCGACGGCGGCGGCCACCGGATGGCCTGAATAGGTGTAGCCATGGCCGAAAGTGCCGATCTTGCGGCTTTCGTCGACCATCGCCTGATACATCATGTCGGGGATCATGACGGCGCCGATTGGCTGATAGGCCGATGACAGCGCCTTGGCGATCGAGATCGTGTGGGGCGTTGCGCCGAGTGCTTCGGAGCCGAACATGGTGCCAAGCCGGCCGAAGCCACAGATCACCTCATCGGCGATAAACAGGACGTCATGCTCCGAGAGCACCGCTTGCACTTTCTCGAAATAGGTCGCGGGTGGGATGATGACGCCGCCGGCGCCCATGACGGGTTCGGCGATGAAGGCGGCGACCGTCTCCGGACCCTCGGCTCGGATCAGCGCATCGAGGCTTTCGGCAAGGCGGGTGGCGAACTCCTCCTCCGATTCGCCATCCTGGCCGAAGCGGTAGAAATGCGGGCACTCGGTATGCAGAACGTTTTTGATCGGTAGGTCGAAGTCGATGTGATTGGCTGGAAGGCCGGTCAGCGAAGCCGACGCGACCGTGACACCGTGATAGCCGCGCAGGCGCGAAATGATCTTCTTCTTCTCCGGCCGGCCGAGCGCATTGTTGTAGTACCAGACGAGCTTGACCTGGGTGTCGTTGGCTTCCGAGCCGGAGGCGACGAAGAACACCTTGGAGATTGGAACCGGCGCGATCTCCTTGAGGTTTTCGGCAAGCGCGATGCCTGGATCGTGGCTCTTGCCTCCGAACAGGTGGCTGAAGGACAGCTTGCGCATTTGCTCGGTCGCTGCCTCGATGAGTTCCTCATTGCCGTAGCCGAGCGCTGTGCACCACAGACCAGCCATGCCCTCAATGTATGGCTTACCGGTGGAATCATAGACATGCACCCCTTCGCCACGTTCCAGCACCAGAGGCCCGACCTCGCGGTGCATGGCGAGATTGGTATAGGGATGCAGCACGGTTTCGATGTCGCGGACGTCGAGATTGCTGAGGGGCTTCATAAGGCGTCTCCGATGACGGCGTTTATGGCAGCCTAGTCATTGGTTTGACGCGACCGCAAGGCCATTCCATAGCGTGTTTGAAATGTGTGCTCTGTTTGAGATCACCCGGGGGAGAGAATGTCCGACACGTTGATTGCCAAAACAGCGTGCGAGCTTGTCGAGCTTCTCGAAGCGCGTGAGATCGAGCCGGGAGATCTGCTGGATGCGCTTGAGGCGCGGATCAGCGATGTCGACGGCCCGATCAACGCGCTGCCGACTTTGTGCTTTGAGCGTGCGCGTGCTGCCGTCGAGACGGCGCGGGTTCAGGGTGGGCATGCCGGCCCGCTGTTTGGTCTCCCGGTTGCGATTAAGGATCTCGCCGATGTGTCGGGGGTTCGCTCGACGCAAGGATCGAAGATCTATGAACATGCCGTTCCCGAGACATCGGACATTCTGGTAGAGCGGATCGAAGCGCGTGGTGGTGTGGTGTATGCCAAGTCCAACACGCCGGAGTTCGGCGCCGGCGCCAACACCTTCAATGACGTCTTCGGTGCGACTCGAAACCCCTGGGACACCAGGATGTCGGCGGCTGGGTCGTCTGGCGGGGCGGCTGCAGCGCTTGCGACTGGCGCGGCCTGGCTCGCCCATGGCTCCGATCTTGGCGGGTCGTTGCGCAACCCGGCGAGCTTTTGCGGTGTTGTCGGCATGCGCCCGTCTCCTGGCCGTGTCGCGCGGACACCGAGCGCGATCCTCGACGACACGCTGTCGGTTGACGGGCCGATGGCGCGCACCGTCGCCGACCTCGCATTGTTTCTCGATGCGATGACCGGGGAACACGCGGGCGATCCAATCTCTTTGCCAAGCGACGGGACGAGCTATCTCGCCGCAGCTCATGATGCCGAAAAGCCGCTGCGGGTCGCGTTCAGCCCCGATCTCGGCATCACACCGGTCGACGCCGAGGTGGCCGAGATCATCAAGGGAGCAGCCGAGGCATTCGCGGCCTCCGGTATTGTAGTCGAAGAAGCGGCCCCCGACCTGTCGGGCGTGCATGAGTGTTTCAATGCGCTGAGGGCGGTCTCGTTCGCGACGGGCCTTGCGCCGCTCCTCAAAGACCACCGCGATATGCTGAAGCCCGAGGTCGTGTGGAACATCGAAGCCGGCCTGAAGCTGTCGTGTGAGGACATCGCCCGCGCCGAGCGCCAGCGGGTTGAATACTGCGCTCGCCGCCAGGCCTTTTTCGAGACCTATGACATCCTGTTGACGCCGGCGACGATCGTGCCGCCGTTTCCGGTCGAGCAGCGCTATGTCGAGAGCTGCAACGGCGTTCAGTTCGACAATTATGTTCACTGGCTTTCGATCGCGTATGCGGTGACCATCATGGCCTGCCCGAGCATCGCCATCCCGGCGGGCTTTACCGAAGCCGGCCTGCCGGTCGGCATCCAGGTCGTTGCCAATGCCCATGACGACGCCGGCGCGATCCGGGCTGCGGCGCATCTCGAGCGGGTACTGGGTCTTGGCGCGGTCACGCCGATGACGCCGCGCGTCACGCACGCTGTGTGATGCCTGATATGCCGCCCGTCGGTCTGTCCGAGATTCGTGGCGTCCTGTTCGATAAGGACGGCACGCTGATCAGTTTCGAAAAGACCTGGGGGCCAGCGATGGGCAGTGCCATTCGCCATTACGCGGCAGGCGATGCGGCTTTGGCGGAGGCGCTGGCGGCTGTCAGCCTGTTCGATCTCGAGACCGAGCGCTTCGGCGACATGTCTGCCGCCATCGCCGGCACGGTCGCCGATTTCGCTGCCGGCTGGGCGCGGCATCTGGGCGTTGCGGCAGACCAAGCCTTCTTCACGGAGGTGGACGGGCTCTTACGTCATGCCGCTCGAAACAGCCTCGCACCGATTGGCGTCCCGCACGAGGTTCTGGCTGAGCTTGTGGCGATGCGACATGTCTGCGGCATTGCCACCAATGACGCCGAGGCCAATGCCCAAGAGCAGGCACGGGCGTTGTACCTTCAAGATCATCTCAGCTTTGTGGTCGGATATGATTCCGGCCATGGCGCCAAGCCG